>JBGSLM010000223.1:0-14670 GCA_041740755.1 Parvularculaceae bacterium
CGCAGCGCCTTACCGTCAAAATCACCCCGAAGACCAACCGCATGCCGTCCCATCGCGAACCTCCCTCGTTCGCCATATCGAATCAGCATTCGCGAGCGCTGTGAATCCCAAATGAGTCACGATCAGCGCGAGTTGGTATTAGTGCGACGAGTCTTGAACGCAATGTGCAAGGGGATGCAGATGAGCATTCAAACCTGACGCACCTTGCTGTCATAGCGGCACTTCATTAATAATCCCTTAAGATTGAAACTATTCTAGATTGCCGCATCGTTGCGGCGTCAAATATTGATCTCGTGAATCAGTTGGCGACGGTAGCCGCCGTCAAGCCACGCGCTTACCAAAATGCAGTTTCAGATTTGCGCGCTGTCCAGCGGCGCGCATGATGCCGCCATCTCTGCGGCCTTGCGCATAAGCCGTTCGCAGATTTGCAATCATTAAGTGGTCTTCTCTCCGACGTGGCGGCCCGGAAGCATTTCCGGGCTTAGGGAATCGGTGAGTGAAAAGTACAATTGGTCCGTCGCGCGCCGGCGGCGTGCGCGAGAATATTTCTCGCCGCGCGCGCGTTGCGCGTGAATGCCGCGGCGTTCTCATCATCGTCGAGAATCTGCCGGTCCCTTTCGACCGCCGCGTATGGTCGGAGGCGACGACGCTCGTCGAGGCGGGGTACGCGGTCAGCATCATCTCGCCAAAGCTAAAGGGATATTCAGCTGACTATGAGGAAATTGACGGCGTTCATATCTACCGCCACGCGCTGCACGAGGCAGGCAATTCGCACTTCGGCTACCTGAAGGAATATGCAAACGCCCTTTGGGGCCAGTTGCGGCTTGCCTTCAAGATACGCCGCGAGCGCGGCTTCGACGTCATTCACGCCTGCAACCCGCCAGATCTCATATTTCTCGTCGCCGCGCTGTTCAAGCTTCTCTATGGCGTTCGCTTCATCTTCGATCATCACGATTTGTGCCCGGAGCTGTTCGAGGCGAAATTCGCCCGCAAGGGATTATTCCACTCCCTGCTGCTTGCGTTCGAGCGAATGACGTTCGCGCTGGCGGATGTGTCAATTGCGACGAACGAGTCTTATCGCGACATCGCGGTCGGCCGGGGCGGCATGCGCCCGGAGCGCGTCTTTGTCGTCCGTTCAGGACCTCGCCTTGACCGCATGTTGATCGGTCCCGGCGATCCCGCGCTCAAATGCGGGCGGAAGTTCCTCGTCGGCTATATCGGCGTCATCGGCAAGCAGGAGGGGCTGGACCTCCTCATCGGCGCCGCCGCTCACCTTGTCGCCCATCTTGGCCGGACCGATACGCAGTTTGCAATTATTGGCGACGGGCCCGAACTGGAAGCGGTGAAGAGCCTGGCGCAAGCGAAGGGCGTCAGTGACTATTTCACATTCTACGGCCGCGCGCCGGACGAGGTGTTTCTCAAGGTCCTGAATACGGCGGATGTCTGCGTGAATTCAGATCGCTGCTGCGCGATGAACGACAAGTCGACGATGAACAAAATTCTCGAATACATGGCGCTCGGCAAGCCGATCGTTCAGTTCGATCTGACCGAGGGGCGACGGTCCGCCGGCGGAGCGTCATTTTACGCCCGCCCCGACAATGTCGGCGATTTCGCGTTGAAGATCGACACGCTTCTTGGCGACGCTGACTTGCGCCGCGACATGGGAGCGATCGGTCGCGACCGCGTCATCCGCCAGTTCAGCTGGAACCATTCGACGCCGGCTCTCCTTCGCGCCTATGCCAAGGCGTTTGAGCCACGCGAGACTCCTCAACCGAGAAAAGCGCAGACGGCGGGAGGGGCGGCGCAGCGATCCGCCGCGCGCCCATGAGATTGGCGCCAACGCCGGTCGTCAGCGTCGTCATTCCGCACTTTCATCAGGCGGCGCTTCTGCGCAAATGTCTTGAAAGTCTGGAGCGGCAAACGCTCGCGCGTGAGAAGCTCGAGATTATTGTCGCCGACAACGGAACGCCGGCGGGCGTTGACGAACTCAGTCGCGCCTTTCCTGACGTCATTTTCGTGATTGAGCCAGAGCGCGGCGCTGCAAACGCGCGCAATGCGGCGATGAAGCGCGTGCAGGGCGATGCGATAGCATTCATCGACGCCGATTGCGTGGCGGCGCCGGACTGGCTTGAGCGCGGCCTTGAGGGTCTCGCAAACGCCGACCTAGTCGGGGGCAGGATCGCCGTCACCGTCGAGAACGAGAATTCTCCATCGCCGGTCGAGGCGTTCGAGCGCGTTTTCGCATTCCGGCAGCGTGAGTACGTCGAGCGCAAGAAATTTTCTGCGACCGCAAATCTCTTCGCCCGGCGCAGCGCTGCTGAAGCGATCGGTCCGTTTACAAATGGTTTACCGGAGGACGTCGACTGGTGCCGCCGCGGCGTAGCGCTAGGGTTTCGTTTAGCATTTAACCCTAATTCAATAGTCAGCCATCCGGCGCGTCGGGACTGGAGCGAATTGGTCCGCAAATGGGAGCGGCTGATCGCCGAACGCTGGGCTGGCTTCGATCGGGAAGGCGCATTCGGCGCCTTGAGATGGATGTCTCTTGCAGCGGCGACAGCGCTTTCGGCAGCGCCGCATCTGCTGCAGGTGATGACAAGCGCCGAACTGAATTCGGCGCGCGACAGGATAGCGGCGGCGTTCGTGCTGGCGCGTATCCGCTGGTGGCGCGCGCAGAAAATGACGGCGCTGTTGACTGTGAAGTGAGGGATGTCGATGCGAAGTTTATTGATGCTTCCGGTTCTTGCCGCTCTGCTTTGCACGACGTCATTCGCGGCGCCGCCGCACGCGGAAAAAAAGACCGTGGCGAGCGGAAAGACGCAGGTTGTCGCCAAGGTCGGCGGGCGGGAGATCACGCTCACCGAGCTTCGGATCGAGATGGGCCGGATTGGACTTTCTCCCAATGATCCCAATGCAGAGCGGATCGCGCTTGAAAGCCTTCTGAACCGGACATTGCTAGCCAAAGCGGCGCGCGGCGCGGACCTTCATCGCAAGCCCGAAGCGATGGCGCGCATGTACGCAGCGCAAGATCAGGCGCTTGCCGACTACTATCTGGCGCTGGCAAGCCAGCCCGCAGAACCGGCCAGAGAAGAAATCGATGACTTCATCGCCAAAAATCCGTCGATGTTCGCTGCGCGCAAGATTTATGATTTTTCGATCCTGACGCTTGAGACGAAGAACTTCAACGAAAAGGCGTTAACCCCGCTTTTTGATCGCGAAGCGGATTTTTCACGCGTCGCAGCAGTGCTCGACAGAGCAGGCGCCGGGTATTCAATCGCGCCCGCCTCGCAATCCGGGGCGGCATTTCCAGAACCGGTGCGCGTGCAGCTTTCGAAATACTCCGTGCGCGACAACATCGTCATCAAAGGCGAGAAGGAAACGCAGATCATGAAGATCGCGGCCATTCGCGATGATATGTCCGACAGCGCGGAATGGCCGCAAATTGCGCGCCGTCTCCTGATGGAGCAGGCGGCCGCAAAGCGTGCGGAAGACCTTCTTGCGCGCCTGAAGAAAGATGTCGATGTCGCGTACTACCGCCCAACGGCGGCGCCCCAGCCAGCCAGCGAGGCGAAGTGAAATGGGTATCCTTGACCTCTTTGCAGTTCTTAAGCACCGCAAGCTGATCGTCTTGTGGGCGGCTGCGGTCGGACTTGTCGTGGGGCTGACGCTAGCGATCGTGTTGCCGACGAAGTTTCTCTCGGCTTCGAAAGTGCAGGTCGATTCGCTTCAGCGAAATTCGCTCACCGGTCTGATCGAGCCGCGCGTTCGCGTCGGCGAATATCTCGGCCAACAGGCCGCAGTCGCATCGAGCCGGACCGTCGCCCTCGAAGTCATCAATCAGCTTTCCGATGAGGGCTTTATCGTCCTTTCCGATTTCGAAGATCGTTGGCGCCGCGAGACCGGCGGCGAACTGGTCGCAGGCAACGATCTGCGCCTTTGGGCGGCTGACGAGCTTCTCCGCGATTTCGAAGTTACGGCGAATGAGATTGCAAGCACGCTCGAACTTGGGTTTCGCGCCGACGATCCCGCGCAAGCGGCGCGCGTCGCCAACGCTTTTGCATCCGCCTATATGTCAACGGTGCTCGATCAAAAGCAACGCCGGTCGGCGCGGCGCGCAGCAAGCTTTTCCGATGAAACGCAGGCGCTCGCCGCCGGGGTCGCCACAGCCCAGAGCGACCTTTCGGAATTTCGCGAGAGTTCCGGCGTTCTTCCGCTTGGCCAGCATAAAATAGAATCTGCGGAAATTGAACTATCGACGGTGACCGAACGCCTCGCGCAGGCGCGCGCCGATAACGCCGAAGCGCAGTCGCTTCTGCGCCAGGCGGAGGCGACGCCCAAAAGCGAAATGATCAGCTTTCCTCTGCCGTTTGAAGCAACGTCCGCGCGAGAGTCTCAGGCGCGTCTTGTCGCGGTCGCGCCTCTCGTCGCACGGCTCGCCGCTCGTTACGGGCCGAAATACCCAGACTACGCCGAAGCTGCGCGTGAAAAGGCCGCGCTCGAAAACGACATCCTTCGAGCAGTCCGCGAAATCGCGCTAGGCGCTGCGAACCGCGTCGCCGCGCTAGAGGCGCAAGCCGCTCGCCTGAAGGCGGAAGTCATCGGCATGCAGGAAACACGTCAAGCCTACGACCTTCTAGAAGACAAGGTTGCGGCAAGTCAGGAAACCTACAATCTGGTGACGACGCGCACTCTTCAGGAATCATTGCAGTCACGCATCGACACGATTGACGTTTTCCTGCTCGCCCGCGCAACGCCTCCGGCTGATCCGGTAACGCCCGCAATGTGGATGATCGCGCTCCTTGGCGCCTTTGCGGGCGTCGCAATCGGCGCTGCAACGGCGGTCTTTATCGAGCTCATGGAAGGACGCGTCCGCACCCTTGATGCCGTCAGGCATAACTTCCGCACCCAGACCGTATGCGAGATCGAACCGACGAAGGCGATCCGCAAACGCAGGTCGTTCAAATTGAGGATCGCCGCATGAGCGTCGCGCACGGGCTATTGAAAGATCGACGCGTAACCGCGCAGGCGCGACCGGCGCCTGAAATGAACGCCCGCGAAGAGCGCGACCGCCGTCTTGGTTCCACCCTTGTCCGGCTCGGAAAATTGAATGCTGAGGCGATCGCCAAAATTCAGGAACTGCAGCGCCAGACAAATGCGCCTTTTGCAAAAGCCGCGTCGAAGCTCGGATTTTTGACCAAGGAAGATGTCGAAACGGCGATCGGCGTTCAGAACGGCTTCATCCGCGAGCGCGAAGGCGAGGGGCGCCTGCCGGCGAACGCCGTCATCGTGCGCCGCCCGAACTCGAAAGAAGCGGAGCAGTTCCGGGCGCTCAGAACGCGCCTGCTGACGTCCAAGGAAGCTGACAAGCTCAATTTATTTTCAATCGCCGCCAGCAGCTCGCGCCGCGAGGCCGATCATGTTGCGATCAATATGGCGGCGTCGTTCGCGCAGCTGGGCAAGCGCGTCCTCATCGTTGATGCGGATTTGAGATCGACGCGGCTGTCAGCCTATTTCCGAGTTGAAGCGGGTCCTGGCCTTCGCGAAACGCTTGCCGCAGAGTGCGATATACGCAACGCCATTCGCCATACGGTCATCGCCAATCTCAGCATCCTGACAGCAGGCGCGCCGTCATCGTCAGCTCATGAACTTCTTTCAGGCGCAACGCTCGGGCTTACCTTTGATTATTTGCGTTGCGCCTATGACATCGTCATTGTCATGACTGCGCCATTCGGTCCAGTCGCCGACGCGCAATTCGTATGGGCCGCCGCCGCGAGCGTCTTTGTCGTCACGCGTCGAAATCAGGACCGCCTTGCTGAATTGAAATCTCTCAACGCAGCGCTTCGCCATGTCGACGCCGCGATCATCGGCGCGGCGCTCGCGGGCTGACGACAGCCCGTGATGAGCAAACTCCTCAAAGCAAGTTTGCCGACCGGCGCCGCACCGCCGCATATGTTCGCATACGCGGCGCTCGCCGCCGCTATCTTCATCCTTTACTGGCCGATCTATCTGTCGTTCGCCGAAGGTCCCTGGCGGAAAGACGAAAATGCGCACGCGCTTATCATCTTGGCGATTGCGGTCGGCGCTGCAGGCATACGCCTTGTCACCGAGGAATTTTCCCTGAGCCGGTCAATCGCCGAGCAAGCCGCCGGGATCGCATTCCTTGCTGCCGGACTGGCGATGATCGTGATCGGCCGCGCAGGCGAGACCGTACTCTTTCTCTCAGCCTCGCAGTTTTTCGTCGCAACAGGCGTGGTCATCGCGTTGCTTGGATGGCGCGGCGCCCGCCGCCTGTGGTTCCCGCTCGCGCTGACGCTTTACCTTATCATCTGGCCCGGTTGGGCGCTCGACGCCCTGACCGCGCCGTTAAAGATGTTCGTATCAAAAGTTGTCGCGGAAGGACTTTACGCAGCGGGCTTGCCGGTCGCGCATGCAGGCGCTGTAATTTCTGCGGGGCCGTATCAGCTTCTGGTCGCCGCAGCCTGTTCCGGCCTCAACTCCCTGATCGCGTTGACCGCCGTCGGCGCGGTTTACCTATACGCGGTCAAACATGGCGACTGGCGCGTCAATGCGGCGGTCCTTCTATCGCTCATTCCGATCGCGATCGCTGCAAATATCTTGCGCGTCATGACGCTGACTCTGATCACCTATTATCTCGGTTATGACGCCGGACAGGGGTTCATGCATGACGGCGCCGGTCTTCTCATGTTCGTTGCAGCGCTCGGTCTCGTATTTGCAGTGGATTCGATTGCCTTGTTCGTCTTCGCAAAGCGGAGCGGCGCATGAGCCCCCACCTGATCCGTGTCGTCTTTGTAGCGCTTACCATCTCGTTGACCGGCTTTGCCGCGGCAGGCCTAAAGCCTGCGGGTGAATACCTGATCGCGGCGCCCGATCTCGATCATCTGATGCCGGAAGAATTCGGCGTCTGGCGCCGTATCGAAATATCGAATGCGGTGCTGCCCGCAGAAAATGAACTCGGGCCCGGCGAAGCGGTCGCTTATCGCGGATATCAAGATGATCTCGGCCGCGTCATTACGCTTGTCGCCGCCTATGGTCCGCCGCAAGGCGATTCTGTAAGGCTCCACCGTCCCGAGAAGTGTTATGTCGCGCAGGGGTTTGAAATAATTGCGCGGAGCGAACAAACAATAGCGGCGCGCGGCCGCGCAATACCGATCGTCAATCTCGACACCCAAAATCCTTCCAGGCGCGAAGCGGTCACTTATTGGTTGCGTGATGGCGGCGCGTTCACGACGAAGGCGAGCGACAACGGATGGCGGCGTCTGAAGGGCGGCGCCGGTCGGCTTGACGGCGCGCTGCTGCGTGTTTCGACGATTCACGGCGAAGCGCCTGCATTTGCCGCTCACGCCGAATTTCTGGAAGCGTTCGCCGCCGCCCTCGATCCTGAAGCAGCCGCGATCCTCCTCGGAAGCGAGGCCTCATCATGAGGCAGGAAAGCCGCTTTGGCGCCGTCATCGTGAACTATAATTGCGGACGGCTCGCTATCGATGCCGCGCTAAGTTTTCTCGGCGCTGGCGGAGCGGTTGCGATCATTGTCGATAATGCGTCTCCGGACGGATCGGCGGATGAAATTGAGGAAATCCTTTCGGGCGCACGGCCGCATACATCGGCGTCGCCGCCTTCGCCGGTCGATCGCCGGGCGCCTCTGTTTGCGTCGATTGGCGCGTTGCGGCCCGGCGCGCTTCGCCTCATACGCGCGCCGCGCAATGGCGGTTTTGCTTTCGGGTGCAATACGGGTCTGCGTGCGCTCGCCTCAACGCCGGGAATTGATCGATTTCTCCTTCTCAATCCAGATGCCGTCATTGCGCCCGATGCGCTCTCAGCCTTCGCGGACCGATTAAAGGATGACCGCGCCGGCCTTTGCGGCGCAACTGTCGTGGAATTCGATGAGCCGCACCGCGTTCAATGTTTCGGCGGCGCGTCGCTCGATCCCATCTTGCTGGTCGGCCGCAATATCGGAGACGGCGCCTCATTCGGCGAAATGCCGGAACGGCGAACCGTCGAAGCGCAGCTCAGCTATCCGCTTGGCGCCGCAATCGCTTTCCGCCGCGATTATCTGGCGCGCGCGGGTTACCCAGATGAGCGCTATTTTCTTTATTACGAAGAAGCCGATTGGGCCCTAGCGGGCGGGCCGCCGAACAGACCGGCCTGGGCCCCGGGCGCGCTGGTCTATCATCGCTATGGCGCATCCTCGAAGAGCCGGCGGGCTGGCGCAGGCGCCGCATCCGATCGCTCACCGCTTTCAGACTTTCACATGACGCGGTCGCGCATTTTATTCGCATTGAAATGGAGACCGCTTCTCGCGCCGCTCGCAATTGTTGCGGGCGTTTGTCAGGCCGCAGCAAGATGGATCCAGGGTCGCCCTGAAAACGCGGCGTCGGTGCTGCGCGCCTGTTTGCCGTTCGGCGAGCAAACGGCGCGATCGAACCGCACTCCTGAGCTGCATCCGCAGCCTGACGGCTGACGCCCTTTGTCATCGAAAGGCTGTTCCTGTATAGTTTCGAGGGGCCGGCGATTTCACCGGAAACGGGGCAGGTTGAGGAGCTTTTATGCTGAGAATGATTTTCACGGCCGGTGTCGCGCTATTGCTCGCCGCATGCGCGACATCGACGCCCTATGGGCCGGCGACAGGGAACAATCCTTACGGGTTTTCCGACCAGAAGATCGAAGACAATCGCTATCGGATCGCCTTTCGCGGCAATTCATCCACAACGCGCGAAACGGTTGAGACGTTTCTGCTGTATCGCGCGGCGGAATTGACCCTTGAAAGCGGTTTTGATCATTTCATCGTATCCGAACAGGATACTGAAGAGAACAAGCGTTATTCCGCATCGCCCAATCCCGCGTTTTACGGACGCTACAATTATGGGTTCGGCGGACCTTATTGCTGCGCCTTTCCCTATTACGCGTATGGCTGGGGATGGGGATCGCCCTATGATTACGGCGGCTATGACGCCCGCGAAATTACGCGCTACACGGCGATCGCATTTGTGACGATGCACAAGGGCCAAAAACCCGCAGACAATCCGCAGGCGTTTGATGCGCGCTCGGTTATGGATAACCTTCGATCATACGTGGTCGCGCAGCCGGTTTCCTAACGACGCGCCCGGCATGACGAAATGAAATGGGGCGTGCGAATGATCGCACGCCCCATTTCCTTGATTGTCTCCCGCCTATACGGCGCGCAGTTTTGGCGGTGATGCGGCTGAAACCTCTTTGCTCGCAACGGCCCGCTCATACACAGCGACGAAGCCGCGCGGCGTATGCCGCAAAATGATCGCGCGCTGGCGCCCGACATGGATGGCTGATCCGACGGCGGGCTTGCGCGGGGACTCGACAGAAACGCCGTCCACGGACTGGTCGAGCACGCGAACGAACAACGATCCGCCGTCCGGCAAGCGGCAAACCATGCGCTGCTCCGCGGTCGGATGACGCGGCGCCGAGCGGCGGTCGCCAAGACTGGCGGCAAAATCCGGATTGGCGCGCTGCATCAATTGCTCGGTCAGCAACGTGCGGCGTCGGCGCGAAAGAATGAATGATAGAGCAAATCCGTCTGGGAAGGTGCGAACGATGCGTCCTTCGATCACATCAAGGCCGCTTACGTAAATGACGGCGGCATCGCCTTTGACGACCCGGGCGTCGACCGTGACCGATAGGTCTCCGGGCGAGATATTCAAAAGCCGGCCGTCATACTCGTCGATCCCGTTAACGATGACGCGGGCCGGCAAATCCAGCGGAATCCGGCGATAACGGCGCAGCTCTGATTTTGTGGTTTTCATTGTCTCTACGAAGAATTGCCTCGGCGCAGTCACTGCAGACTACGTGCCGCCGCTCAAACCTTCGCTAAGCCGCTCCCTAAAACTTTAGGGTTCCGACGCTTCGGGCGTTTGATTCCGCCGCCTGGCATGGTTAAGGCGGAATTGACGCCGCATCGGTGCGTCGCTGTTGAAGAACGCCTCATCGTATGCGGCGCCATACAATCATTGCACGAATTCGGGACAGCGTACTATCCTGCGGCGGGCGAAGCCCGGCAGGGTCCGGGCGGGCATCGTATCTCGGAGGGAATCAGGAATGCTCAGGAAATTCGCGATCGCCGGTCCGGCGGCGGTCATGCTGATCGTGTGCGCTAACGCCAAACCAGCGGAAGACCCGCATCTTTGGCTCGAAGAGATAGAAGGCGAAAAGGCGCTCGATTGGGTGCGCGCGCAGAATGCGGAAAGCCTGGCGGTGCTCGAAGCCGATTCCCGCTTTCAGCCGATGCTCGCCGAGGCGAAGGAAATCCTCAATTCGACCGCGCGTATTCCGGATGGCGAGATTCACAACGGCCATGTCTACAATTTCTGGCAAGACGCCGAGCATGTCCGCGGTCTTTGGCGGCGCGCGAGCGTGAAGAGCTACAAGGCCGGCTCGCCTGTCTGGGAAACTGTCATCGATTACGACAAGCTCGCCGCCGATGAAGGGCGCAACTGGGTGTCCGGATCGATCTCGTGTCTTGCTCCCGCCCATGTCCATTGCATGATCGAAGTGTCAGACGGCGGCAAGGACGCAGGTTACTGGCGCGAATTCAATACGCAGACGAAATCCTTTGTCGATGGCGGCTTCGCGCTGGGCGAAGGAAAATCGAGCGTTGCCTGGATTGATGAAAACACGCTCCTCGTCGGCGCCGATTTGGGCGAAGGGTCGCTGACGACATCGGGCTACCCAAAGGCGCAAAAAATCTGGAAGCGCGGCGAAGCGATTGCCGACGCGCGGATTTTCGTTGAAGGGGCTGAAACCGACGTAGCCGTATTTCCACAGGTCGAACTGGAAGCCGGCGGCGCGCATGTGTTCGCCAACCGCGCGGTCGATTTCTTTGGGACAGAATTCCATTACGCCTATGGCGGGGAAGGCGCGCCGCAAAAGCTTCCCCTTCCTTTGAGATCCGATCTCGTCGGCGTTCTCGACGGAAGGGCGATGGTTCTGCTGCGTGAACCCTGGTCTCATGGCGGCGGGGATTATGCCTCCGGCGTTCTGATCGCTTATGATCTCGCATCGGGCGAGGCGGAAATTGCGCTTGCCCCGACGGAGAGCCAGGCGATCGATGACGGCAGCATTTCGATCGGGAAGAGCGATATTCTCGTCCGCTATCTCGAAGACGTTGCCGGCAAGGCGGCGCGCCTCAAGCGCGACAAGAAGAGCGGCGAGTGGAAATTATCGCCGATAAGCCTCCCGGATAATGGCGTTATCAAAATCATATCGGCTGGCGGCGGCACGGACGACGCAATTGTCTCTTACGAGAGCCAGACGTCGCCGAACGCGCTTTATTACGTGACAGCGAAGAACAAAGCGACGCGGATCATGACCGCGCCGGCGTTTTATGATGCGGCTGGCGTCGTGGTTGAGCAGCGCTTTGCGACGTCGAAAGACGGAACGAAAGTTCCATACTTCATCATGGGCAAGGAAGATGTTTTGAAAGCGGGCAATGCGCCAACCATCCAGTACGGCTATGGCGGATTTCTAAACCCGATCCTGCCTGTTTATTACGAAGACCCGTCTCGTCCGCAGCATGGCGCGCTTGCCGGCAAATTGTGGGTGTCGCGCGGCGGCGTTCTGGTAATTTCAAACATTCGCGGCGGCTCGGAATATGGGCCCGACTGGCATGCGGCCGCGCTGAAGGAAAACCGCCAGAAATCCTTCGACGATTTCATCGCAATTTCCGAAGACCTCATCAGATCCGGCGTCACAAATCCGCAAAAACTCGGCGCAATCGGGCGCTCGAACGGCGGCCTTTTGATGGGCGCGATCTTGACGCAGCGCCCAGAACTCTATGCGGCGATCGATTGCGGCGTGCCGCTTTTTGACATGAAGCGGTACAACAAACTGCTCGCCGGGGCCTCATGGATGGCGGAATACGGCAATCCCGATATTGCGGAAGAATGGGCTTATATCTCGAAATATTCGCCCTATCAGAATCTAAAAAAAGGCGTCGCCTATCCGAAGGTCCTTTTCTACACGTCAACGAAAGATGATCGCGTGCACCCGGGACACGCGCGAAAGGCGGTCGCCCGGATGACCGAATTCGGTCATAAACCATTCTATTACGAGAACATCGAAGGCGGACACGGCGGAACGGCGAACCAGGATCAGCTTGCTCATCGCACGGCGCTTGAATTCGCCTACTTCGCGCATATGCTGATGGGCGACGCTCAATAATCCTCTCATTCATCGTCGAAAACCCCGCAGCGTGGCTGCGGGGTTTTTTTTCGCGCCTCGTTCTGTACACTCGGGGCCGAGAAAATGACGGAGGCCGGAGAAGAATGGGGTGGTGGTTCGGAACGAAACTCTGGAAACGCGTTTTTCTTGGATTGGTTCTGGGCGTCGCCTTTGGCGTATTCCTATCTCGGTCGATGGATCAGCCCGCCGCTGAAGCCCTGCTCGGAGAATTGAGGATCGTCGGCGACATCTTCATCGCAGCGGTCCGCCTCATCATTATTCCTCTTATCTTCATGACGCTTGTCGCGGGCGTCCTGGCGCTGGGCGATCCTGCGCGTCTCGGCACGATCGGTTTGAAGACGATCGCGCTTTATCTCGCAACCACATTGGTTGCGAACGGCATCGGCCTCGGAATGGGAACGGTTTTCCGTCCGGGCGACGGCGTCGATCTCGGCTCTGCCGCGCCGCGCGCGGTTTCAACGGAAAGCGCTGGGCTCGCAGAGCGGCTCATTCAGATGGCGATGAAAGACCCGTTCGAGAAATTTCTTTCGGGCGATCCGATGACGTCGGCATTGACTGCGATCCTCGTCATCGCAGCGATAATTGCGGCGTTCCGCCCGCTGAGCGCCGGCGAAAAGAAGACTTTGTCCGGCGCGTTGTTCATCGCGCTTTTCGCGCTTGGAGTCGCTGCGTCGTCCGGCGACATTCTGATCGTCATAGCCGCCTCGCTCGTCTTCGGAGTTGTCGTCCTTTTTCTTGGTTCCGCCGGCGCGCCCGTCGCGCGCTTTTTCACTTTTTCGTCCGACAAAGTCCTGCTCGTCACCCAATGGGTCATGGAACTTGCGCCATTCGGCGTCTTTGCTCTCATCGCCTATGTCGCCGGAACGCGCGGGCTTGAAACTTTCACGGCCGTATTTGCGCTCGCCGTCGCAGTCTATCTCGGCTGCTTCATCCAGATGGGGCTGGTTTACGGCGGCATCATCAAGTTCGGCTTGAAGCTTCCGTTCGTGAACTTTTTTCGCGGCATCCTCGATGCGATGATGGTCGCCTATTCGACGTCCTCATCGTCAGCGACATTGCCTGTCACCATTGCAAGCGTCCGGAAAAATCTCGGCGTCTCGAAATCGATCGCCGGCTCTGTCCTGCCGCTCGGCGCGACGATCAACATGGACGGCACCGCCCTATATCTCGGCATTGTCGCGCTCTTTACCGCGCAGGCGTTCGGCTACCCGCTTGAGCCGCAGCATTACCCGCTGATCGCATTGACCGCGGCGCTGGTTTCCATCGGCGCGGCGGGCATTCCCTCCGCTTCGCTCTTTCTGCTGGCGACAGTCCTGCAGGTTTTCGGCGTGACGCCGGAGCACACAGCTTTAGTCGTCGGCTTCATCTTTCCCTTCGACCGGGTGCTCGACATGATGCGGACGGTCGTCAACGTTACGGGTGATGCCGCGGTCGCGACCGCTGTCGCCAAATGGGAGGGCGAGCTTGACGAGGAGATCTTCAGAGCCCGGCCAAAGATCTAATTCTGTTGCCATTCGCCTTCCCTCGGCCTATAGACCGCCCCTCAAATCCGGAAGTTCGTCTTCCAGGCTTTGCCGGCACGACCCCCTGAATGAAAAAAGGGACGGGGCCGGGAAGCCGCCGCTGTCGGGGTGACGCCCTCACAGCGGCTATATTGCTTTGTGTCGGACGATCCGGATTTGATGTTTGAATTCAAGGGCTTCGAACCCGGCTGACCGGGGCGGAGACCAGGAGGGACTGATGTTTGAAAGTCTGAGCGACAGACTTGGGTCGATCTTCGAGAAGCTCCGCGGCCGCGGAGCCCTTGAAGAGAAAGACGTGGATGCCGCCCTGCGCGAAGTGCGGGTCGCTCTGCTTGAAGCCGACGTCGCGCTGTCTGTCGCCAAGGATTTCATCTCGAAGGTCCGGGAACGGGCGGTGGGCGCCGAAGTCCTGCGTTCGGTGACGCCGGGCCAGCAGGTCGTGAAGATCGTTCATGACGCCCTTGTCGACACGCTCGGCGGAGACGCCGACGACAGCGCGCTCGACCTTGCGATGGCGCCGCCCGCGCCGGTCCTGATGGTCGGGCTTCAAGGCTCCGGCAAGACGACGACGACCGCGAAAATCGCAAACCGCCTGCAAATTCGCGACAAGAAGCGCGTCCTGATGGCCTCGCTCGACACGCGCCGGCCGGCGGCGATGGAGCAATTGAAAGTTCTCGGCGAACAGACAGGCGTCAAGACGCTGCCGATCGTTCCCGGTCAGTCGCCGCAACAGATCGCCAACCGCGCGATGGAGGCGGCACGCCTTGGCGGTTATGATGTCGTCATGCTCGACACGGCGGGCCGGCTCTCGATCGACGAAGAGCTGATGACGGAAGTCGCCGATCTTCACCGCATCACGAGGCCGATCGAAACGCTGCTGGTTGTAGATGCTCTGACCGGCCAGGATGCAGTGAACACAGCT
>JBGSLM010000224.1:0-10303 GCA_041740755.1 Parvularculaceae bacterium
CGTGTGGCCGATGCCGGTCGAACCTTTCAGCGGATCCTTTTCCAGTCGCGCCGTAAGCGCCTGGAGCTTGCCCGACGCGCGCCGGCGGTCGAGCCGGCCATGATCGATCGTCGCGACGCCCGACGAATCATAGCCGCGATATTCAAGGCGCTTTAGCCCTTCGACAATCAGCGGGGCGACGTCGGTTTTTCCAAGGATTCCAATGATTCCGCACATAGGCCCTAAATGTCCCCCGTAACGCCCGCTGTCATATCAATTTGTGTTGCGGCGCGATACAGGACCCTAAACCAAGCAAGGTTAAGGCCGGATTGGGGAAATCAGGCGGCGCGGAAAATGTCCGCCGCTTTTTCAGCGATCATGATGGTCGGCGCGTTGGTGTTTCCCGAGACGAGGTTCGGCATGACCGAGGCGTCGACGACCCGGAGCCCTTTGACGCCGTTAACCCTCAAAAACGGGTCGAGCACGGCGCGCGCGTCGGTTCCCATGCGGCAGGTGCCGACCGGGTGATAGATTGTGTCGCCGCGAAGCTTGATGTCTTCGATCAGCGCCGCATCGCTCGCGTCCGGCCCCTGATAGAGATAATCGCCCGCGACAGCGCGCATCGCCGGCGTCTCGAAAATGCGAAAGACCTGCCGGGCGCCTTTCATCAGGCGGCTTAGATCGTCGCTGTCGGCGAGGAAATTCGGATCGATGACCGGATTTGCGAGCGGGTCGGCGGAGCCGAGCAGAACTTCTCCCTTGCTCTTTGGCCGCAGCACGCAGACGTGGCAGGAAAATCCGCCGCCCAGATGTTTTTTCTCGCCGTGATTGTCGACGAGCGCCGGAATGAAATGCAGCTGCACGTCGGGTTCCGCTTCCGACGGGTCGGTTTTCAAAAATCCGCCAGCCTCGGCGAGATTGGAGGTGAGCGGCCCGCGCCCCATCTTGCGGTACTCGCCGAACGCTTTTGGAAATCCGAGCGCAAAAGCAAGCGTTGGACCGACAGAATAGGGCGACTTCGATTTTCGAAGCACCGTGTAGTCGAGATGGTCCTGAAGATTCTTGCCGACTTCCGGCGCGTCGACGATCGCCTCCAGCCCCATGCTCTTCAAATGCGCTGCGGGGCCGATGCCGGACAGCATCAGGATCTGCGGCGACTGAAAAGCGCCTGCGGACACGATGATTTCTTTGCGCGCGCGGATGGTTTTCGATTGTCCGCCTTGCCTGAAATTGACGCCCGCCGCGCGACCGTCCTCAATCAGGATTTTTTCGCAGCGGCTGTCCGGCTTCACCACGACATTTGCGCGCGTGCGCGCCGGATGCAGATAGGCGACCGCGGCGGAACAGCGCTTTCCTTCACGCTGCGTCACCTGATAATAGCCTATTCCTTCCTGCCTTGCGCCGTTGAAATCGTCATTCTTCGGCAATTGCAGTTCGGCGGCGGCTTCGAGAAACGAATCCGACAAAGGGTTTTTGTAGCGAAGATCGCTGACCGTCAGCGGCCCGCCGGTCGCATGAAAGGAGTTAGCGCCGCGCTGTTGGTCCTGCGCTTTCAGGAAATAGGGAAGAACGTCATTCCAGCCCCATCCCGGCGCGCCCGCTTTGACCCATCCGTCATAGTCGGCCTTGCTGCCACGGATATAGATCATGGCGTTGATCGAACTTGAACCGCCGAGCGTTCGCCCGCGCGGTTGTTTCTTGATGCGATCGTCCATGTGCTTTTGCGGCGCCGTCTCGAACGACCAGTTGTAGACTGTGCCCTTCGGGAAGAAGGCAAATCCCATCGGCGTGTGAATAAGCGCGCTCTTGTCTTCCGGGCCCGCTTCAAGAACGCAAACCGTCGATTTGCCGTCCGCGCTGAGGCGATTGGCGAGCACGCATCCGGCGGAGCCTGCGCCAATGATGATGTAGTCGAAGGATTCAGGCGAGGATTGATTCATTTGGTTCACGGTTTTTTTGAGCCTCGGGCGCCTAACGGGCGTTTAAATGACTGACGTGTTTTTCGGGGAGCGGCCCCCCAACCCGTTCATCCCGGCGAAAGCCGGGACCCAGCGTGCGCTGAAAGCGCGCGAACAAAATACTCTGAACGCGCGGCAAAGAACTGGATCCCGGCTTTCGCCGGGATGAGCGGGGGAAGGATTTCATCTTTGTCCGTATCACTAACCAGCGATTTCGAGCGCTAAATCAGTTTGCGCGCCATCTTGATAAATTTGTCCGTCTTCTCCGAGAATGGCGGATAGAGCATTTTGTTCGATGCGAATTTGCTCTGATAGAAGACAGGCTTCATGTGCGAGAACGTCTCGAAGCCTTTTTGTCCGTGATAGGCGCCGATGCCGCTTTTGCCGACGCCGCCGAAGGGAAGGTTTTCCTGCGCCACATGCCAGAGCGTGTCGTTGACGGTGACGCCGCCCGCGATCGTGTGCGTCAGCACGTCCTCGCGCGCCGCCTTGTCCTCGCCGAACCAGTAGAGCGCAAGCGGCCGCTCGCCCGCGTTGACATGATCGATCGCATCGTTACGCCCTGTGACGCTGATAACGGGGAGTATGGGGCCGAAGATTTCCTCCCGCATCAGGGCGATGTTCTGCGGCGGGTTGACGACAATCGTCAGGGGTAATTTGCGCTGCGGATCGAGGGCGTTTGAAGAACCGACTTCGATGACTTTGGCGCCCGCGTCTTTCGCCTCGGCGACAAGCGCTTTCAGTCTTGCAAAATGGCGCGGCGAGATGATCGCCGTGTAATCGTTCGTCGAATCTATTTCCGGATAAAGGCGGCGCGCCGCCGCTGCGAGCGCGTCGACGGTCGCATCGAGCCTGTCGTGCGGCGTCAGCACATAGTCCGGCGCGACGCAGGTCTGGCCCGCATTGAACGTCTTTCCGTGCATGATCGAAAGCGCGGCCGCCGCGACATCGGCGCTTTCGTCGATGATCACCGGCGACTTTCCGCCAAGTTCCAGTGTCACGGGGGTCAGGTTTTTCGCCGCCGCCATGTAGACGCGCTGTCCGATCGACGTCGATCCGGTGAACAGGAGGTGGTCGAAGGAAACCGATGCGAACGCCTGGCCAAGTTCGACGCCGCCGGTGACGACCGCCATAACGCTCTCGTCGAATTCCGCCCGCACGATCGAGCGCATGATTTCGCTGGTCGCCGGCGTCAGTTCGCTCGGCTTGATCATCACGCGATTGCCGGCTCCAAGCGCTGCGGCTGCCGGCGAGAAAGCGAGCTGCATCGGGTAATTCCACGGCGAGATGATGCCGATAACGCCGAGCGGCTGCGGCTCGATGCGGCTCCTTCCCGGAAGCATGTGCAGAGGCGTTGCAACATTTCGAGGGCGCATCCAGCGTTTGAGGTGCTGTTTGACGCCCTTGGCCGCCGCGACGCCGACAATAATTTCGGCGATGACCGTTTCGTGGCACGACCGGTTTGAAAAATCGGCGCTGACGGCGTCAATGATCCGCTTTTCGTTCGACTGAATTGCGTGAATGAGCGCATCGAGGCGCGCGATCCTGGTTGCGAGGGTTGGATAAGGCTCCGCAGCGAAGGCCTTCTTCTGCACATTGAAAATGCGGTCGAGTTCTGCGTCGCGCGGCGGCGCGGCGTCGATCGGGCGGGTGGTGTCGGCCATCAGTTCCTCCGGGGGAGCGGGGACGCAGGAAACTCCGAAGTTTCCCGCAATACGGGCGGCACGTCCAGCTAATCCGTCAGTTCCGCGTTTTTACTCGGCCTTTTCGCCGACAATTGCGATCCAGCGATTATCATCGCTGACCGCGATGCGCGTTGCATTGGCGAGACCGGTCAAATCGGCGGCCTTCGACCAGCCGCCGCTTTGTTTAGACAGCGCGCGCCAGTACAGTGTCGCGCCTTGCGCGCTGACTATCGAGGTCGCAACGCCGCCCCGGTCAAAGACGATTGCAAAATCCTGTGCGCCGTGCGGCAATTCGAAAAAAGCGGCGATTTCGCCGCTTGCCGGCCGGTAACTCATTAGCTGAAGAGACGGCTTTTCTTCATCGATGATCTCGGTGAACCACAATACGCCGCCCGGCTTGTCCGCCTGCAGCGCGCGGCCGATCCTTTCGCGGAGCAGTTTCGTCGCGCCGCTTGCGACATCGACGCGGTAAAGGCTTCCCGGCTCCGACCGGTAATAAACGCCGAGCGCCGCGCCGCCCTCTAACCATGCGTAATAGCCGAGCGGCGCAAAATCGGCGACCGGCGCGCCGTCTTCAGCACCCGCTTTTCGCAGATGAACGCGCGTCATGTCGCCGGCCTCATTTTCCTGAATGTAGGAAATGCCGCCGCCCGGCGCATCCTTGGGCGAATATTCGCTGCGATCGGTTGACGTGAACACCGGCTGGCTCGCGCCTCGCGCAAGATCATAAAGGCGGATATCGGTCTTTCCGCTCTCGCCTTCCGCGACGTAGTAAAACGCAGCCTCTCCCGCCAGGAATGACGGCTGATTGTCGTAACCCGCGCGCGAGGTCGCGTTTTTGAGCTCGCTGATGACCGGCGCGCCGTCCGCAAACGAAAGCCCGCCGGCAAAAATCTCCGTATCAGGAATATCGGGCGCTGCGACAACCGGCGGTTCAGCGGCGGGGCCGGTTGCGGCGCAGCCCGACAGCGTCAAAATAGCGGCGAGGAATGAGGTGCGAATCATCGGGACTCTCTAATTCAAATGTGATCTTGATGTGAATGCTTCGTCTGGCGCGACCAAAGCGCCCGTCACTTTGCGTCCCACCAAAACTCTTCGAGGCTGCTGAGATGCGGAATGCCCGTCCAACCCAGGTTCTGATAGGTTTGAGTGAACGGGTTGTAGCCGTGCAATTGCGAGTCTGATCCGGATTCGCTCATATAAATCCATCCGCCCGTGATTCCGGTCATGGCGTCCAGATCACCCGCTGGCAGCGACGCAAAGTTTGCAGTTACGCCAGTTCCGCGAGTTATGAGCAACAACTGTGAACGAACGCCGACGCCGAGGAATGTGTTATTGTCGAGCGGGGCAATGCTCTCGACTTCGCTCGTTGCCCCGGCTGCGCGAAATCTCAGCGTTGTTTTTCCGTTGGTCAGACTGACTTCAAAAACATCATTATTGTAGCCGACTACGTAAAGCCTTCCCTGAACATCAAACATGATCCCGCGCGGCCCGCCGAAACCCGGAGTCAATGCGCGATCAAGAGTAAGGACTCTTAGGACTCTGCCGGACCGATTGAATTCGTAGATCTTGTTTTCCGCCCGGCTGAACGCGAAAAAAGTCTTTCGCACATTCGAATGGGCGAGGCCCGCGAAATCCCTCCCGGATCCAAGGGAGAACAACAATGAAGGGGTCTGCGGACTGTTGGTGTCAATGCTGTAGACGTCGCCCGTAAACGCGGCGATCCCGATGAGTCTCGCCGCAAAACCGTTTGTGGTCGTTGCAAACCAGCTCATCAACGCCAATATAATCAGTTTACGCATGATCTCGCTCCCATGCCGCATTTTTTTTGTGGAGTTTTGCAGATCGATACCGATTGTCAAACGCAACTACGTAGCTGTGCGAAATCAATAAATTAGTCGCGATACAGGTGTAGACGGATGAAACGCCCGCGCGCTGATTGGCATAAACTTGGTCCGCCTTCGCTGCGCTTCGGCGCGACAGCCTTAGCCCTTCGGTTTAGCGTTCTGTGCTGGCGTGCCGAGCCGTAGCCCGAAACGAACTTGTCCGCCTTCGTTCCTTCGGAACTTCGGCGCGACAGCCTTCGCGTTAGCTGGCTTGCCGAGCCGAAGCGCCCTTGGGCGCAAAGGCTGGTGGAGCTGAGCGGAATCGAACCGCTGACCTCCTCATTGCGAACGAGGCGCTCTCCCAACTGAGCTACAGCCCCTTGCGGCCTTTTGGGCCCCAGGTTTTGGGAAGGGCTGATCTAGTCGCGGGCTTGCGCCCTGTCAATTCCGGTAAGATGGTTCGCAAAACCAACGGAGGCGACCATGATCGAATTCGCGGCGGCGCTGCTGCTCGGCGCCTCGAAGTCCGAAATTCCCCCGGAAAGCTGGAACTGCCGCAACCAGATCGAGGTCTGGTGCGCGGCGGACGGCTGCGCCGCGACCCCGCCGGACGAATCGACCCCGATGGATATCTGGGCGTCGACCGACGGCGCGATTTCCGCCTGCGCCTATTCGGGGTGCTGGGAAGGGAATGCGGCGGCGAGCGCGTCGGCCGGGCGGCTTTTGTGGACGGGCGACGGCCTTCCTTTCGTATCGGCGATCGACGGCGCAAAGGGCGATGTCACGCTTCTTATTCTAGCCTGGGACGGGGTCGGTTTCATCCGCGCCGGCGGCATCGCGACGCCGGTTTTGTGCCGGCGGGCGCTGAAATTCGGCGATCAGTAAAGGCTCTGACGCGGACGCGCATCGATGCCGCCGTTGCGCGGCGGCCCGACGCGCCATAAATGCCGTCTTCAAGAGAAGCTGGAAGGACAGGCGCCATGATCGTAATTTCCTACATATTCAATGCCGTCATCCAGCTCTACATTCTGGTCGTCTTCATTTCGGTCATCATGAGCTGGCTGATCAGCTTCAACGTCATCAACCGCCATAACCGGTTTGTGGATGCGGTCTGGCGGACATGCCTTGGACTGACCGAGCCGCTTTTGCGTCCGATCAGAAACATCATGCCAAATCTCGGCGGCATCGACATTTCGCCGATCGTGCTCCTCATCGGCCTCAACGCGCTTCAACTCGGCGTCAACGCTTATATTCTGAGACCGCTTGGCGGCTGAACCGTTGGCCTCTGGCCCGTTCATCATCCGCGTCCGCGTTGGCCCCGGCGCTTCGCGCGCGTCGGTCGGCGGCAAATGGGCGGGGCCGGATGGCGATACGCGCCTTGTCGTTCGCGTCACCGCGCAGCCCGAAAAAGGCAAGGCGAACAAGGCGGCGGGCGAGGCGATCGCGAAGGCCTTCGGCTTGCCGAAATCCGCCGTCTCCATTACGGCAGGCGAAACGGACCGGCTGAAGAGTTTTGCGCTCGAAGGCGATCCGACAGTATTGGCGGCGCGTCTCGCCGCGCTTCTTGAAGAGTAAACCAGTGACAGCAAGCATTATCGACGGAAAAGCGATCGCGGCGAATTTGCGCGAGACTATTGCGCGCGCGGCGGCGCAGCTTTCCGAAGATCACGCCGTCATCCCCGGCCTTGCGGTCGTTCTCGTCGGCGACGATCCGGCGAGCCAAGTTTATGTCCGCAACAAGGGCGTTGCGACGAAGAAAGCGGGAATGCGCTCGATCGAGCACCGGCTTTCCGCCGATGCGCGCGAGGAGGATGTTGTTGCGCTGGTTCGCCGTCTCAACGCCGATGACAGTGTTGACGGAATTCTTGTGCAGATGCCGCTTCCTGCCCAGATAAACGCTCACCGCGTCATCAACGAGATCGATCCGGCGAAAGACGTTGACGGTCTTACCGAAACAAATGCGGGGCGGCTTCTTCTCGGCGTCAAAGGGCTTGAGCCCTGCACGCCGCAAGGCTCGGTCATCCTCATCAAGACAGTCGCGCCGAAACTTTCAGGCCTCACCGCTGTTGTCGTCGGGCGCTCGATCCTCGTCGGCAAGCCTTTGTCGCTGCTTTTGCTCGGCGAGAATTGCACGGTCACGATGGCTCATTCGCGCACGAAGGATCTCGCAGGCGTCTGCCGCGCGGCGGATATCGTATGCGCCGCTGTCGGAAAACCCGAACTCGTTCGCGGCGACTGGGTGAAGGAAGGCGCAATCGTTATCGATGTCGGCATCAACCGCGTCGGCGACAGACTGATTGGCGATGTTGAATATGAAGGCGCCGCAAAACGCGCCCGCGCGATTACGCCGGTGCCGGGCGGCGTTGGACCGATGACGATCGCCTGCCTGCTGAAAAATACGGTGCTTGCCGCCGCGCGGCGGCGCGGGATCGCGGATCCGGAGATTTGATTGACTAAGGTCGCCGTCATTCTTCCCTGTCTCAACGAGGAAGCCGCAATCGGCGCTGTCGTTGCGAATTTCCGCAAGGCGCTGCCGTCGGCCGAAATCTATGTCTATGACAATGCGTCCACGGACGATACGGCGGGCGCTGCGGCGCGCGCCGGAGCCCTTGTGCGAAAAGAGCCGACGCCCGGCAAGGGCAACGCCGTCACGCGCGCCTTCGCGGATATCGACGCCGACATTTATGTCGTTGCGGACGGCGACGGCACCTATGAAGCGGCTTTGGCGCCGGCGATGATTGAGCGCCTGCGCCGCGATACGCTCGATATGGTGGTCGGCGTCAGGGCGCACAAATCCGCCGCCGCCTACAGGCCGGGACATGTTCTTGGCAACCGCGTATTCAGCGCGATTTTCCGTTCGCTGTTCCGCACCGCGTTCGTCGATATTTTGAGCGGCTATCGCGTGCTGTCGCGGCGATTTGTGAAGAGCTTTCCTTCGCGCGCCCGCGGGTTCGAGATTGAAATTGAAATGTCGGCGCATGCGGCGTTGCTGCGAATTCCTTTCGCCGAAATCGAGACCCCCTATGGCGAGCGGATGCGAGGAGCGGCGAGCAAACTCAATACTTATCGCGACGGCGCGCGCATCCTTGGCCGCATGTTCCGTTTTCTGCGCCTGCACCGGCCGCGTTTCGTTTACGGCCTCATCGGAATTCTCGGCGTCGGCATTGCGGCGATTTTGTTCATTCCGATCCTGATCGAGTTTCTTCAAACGGGACTGGTGCCGCGCTTTCCGACATTGATCGTCTCCGCGGCGATCGGCCTTGGCGGCGCAGCCTCCTTTGCGGTCGGCGCAATTCTTGATGCGCAGGCTCAGCATTTTGCTGAAACAAAGCGCCTCGCCTATCTGCGTCTTGCGCCTCCGGCTGGACCGGACGAATGAATATACTGATCAGGAAAGCGCTGATTGCGCTCGGTCTGACGCCGCTTCTCGCTGCTGTCTTTCTCGGCGGCGTTGTCGCTGTCTTCGCCATTCCGAATGAGGCGATCATCGAAAATCTGACCGACCGGCCGGATGTCCTCTATGCGCGCCGCGCGGACAATGGCCGCGTCATTGACGCCGACACCGAATGTATCGGGATGAGCGTCGGTTTCGATCTTTCAGAACCGCGCGGCGAACTCCTTGATCGCGCCGTCAATGCGCAAAGCCTTTACGGCTGCGACCCGCTTGCAAATTGGATCGGCGGCTCAAAGACCGAAGCGGTGAGGGACTATTTCCGCTATTGGCATGGATATCTTTTGATCGCCCGGCCCGCGCTTGCGGCCATGCCCTATAATGATCTTCGCGGGTTTTTATTCACGATTTCGCTTGGCCTTTTTGTCCTGCTTGCATGGCGTATCGGCGAAGATTTCGGACCGAAGACCGCGCTCGCGATCGCCGCGCCGTTCATCGTCATCAATGCGCTCGGACTGATGGTTGTCGCGACGAAAGCGGTGACCTGGTTTCTTGCGATAGGCGCAGGGCTCGCGCTTTCGAGGCGCAAACGCGCTGAGACGCCATTCCTGCTGTTTTTCATTCTCGGCGCGCTGACAGCCTATTTCGATTTCTTCACGGCGCCTGCCTTCATCTTCTGTTTTGCAGCGATGGTGTGGGCGATCTATGAAATGCGCGCAGTGAAGGCGCCAGGCTGGAGACAGTTCATTTCGCTCGGCGCCTTTTGGGGCGCAGGATGGGCCGGCTTCATCCTCATCAAAATCCTGATAGCTGAAGCTGTCCTTGACGCGAATGTCTGGCGCGATTTCATTGATGCCGCTCTTTTCCGCGTACGCGGCGAAACGGACTATGTGGACAGCTTCATTCCCGGCGCCGCGCTTTATGAAAATATCTCCGCGATGAAATCCTTCTGGGGGCCGGTCGCGATCATTTCCTTCGTCATCCTGCCCTTGGCGACAAAAGCGCGCCGCGCGCGTTGGGCGGCGCTCATTCGCGAGCGATCCGTCCTCCTTGGCGTCGCCGCCGCGCCGCTTCTATGGATGGAAGTCTTCACCAATCACACGCAGATCCACGCCGCTTTCACCCAGATCAATTACGCCCCGGCGTATATCCTCTCGGGGCTGGTGTTGGCAGGGTCGCGGGCGCTTTCGCCCGCCGCTTGATCGGGCCGGCGCCCGTCACCATCTGAAGGGCTGAAAGGGGTCGTCACTTATGAAGACCGCACCGCGCCTTAAAACCGCTCTCCTTGCCGCCGTCTCGCTGACAGCCGCGTCCGTCGCTGTCGCCCATGCCGCGGACCGCCCGCCGATCGAGCCTGTCGCAATCGAACACGCCCTGGAAGCCGCAGATTCCGCCCGTGACCGGGCCGGATCCGTCGTGACCGCCCAAAAAATCGGCATTATCGCAGCCGCCGCCGCCGCCCTC
>JBGSLM010000225.1:0-4184 GCA_041740755.1 Parvularculaceae bacterium
CGCAGCGCCTTACCGTCAAAATCACCCCGAAGACCAACCGCATGCCGTCCCATCGCGAACCTCCCTCGTTCGCCATATCGAATCAGCATTCGCGAGCGCTGTGAATCCCAAATGAGTCACGATCAGCGCGAGTTGGTATCAGCGATCACGCCGACGCTCAATCCTGCGAAATCTGCACGAGTGCGGCTGACAGTTTATCCTGCCGCTCGACGAACGCGATGCGGCGTTCGCGATTTTCCTCGACGATTTCGACGGGGGCCTTATCGACAAAGTTCGGATTGGACATTTTCTTGTCGATGCCGTCGATTTCCTTGACGCATTTGTCGATCTCTTTTTTGAGGCGCGCTTTTTCCGCCTCAATGTCGATGATCCCGGCGAGCGGCAGCGCGTATGTCGCGCCTTCATGCACGATCTGCACCGCGCCCTTCGGCGCTGACGCCGCAAGGTGCAGCTCATCGAGCCGTGCCAGGCGCGAGATGAGATCGCGGTAAAGATCGATGCGCAGCGATACTGCGGCGTCGGCCCCGATTGCGAGCATAGGGATCTTCGCGCCGGCCGGAACATTCATTTCAGCGCGCGCGGAGCGGATGGCGGTGATAAGTCCGATCACCCAATTTATTTCTTCCGCCGCCTTTTCCGCCGCAGGAAATTCATCGCGGCGCGGCCACGAAGCGATGACAAGCGCGCTGTCGCGGCGCGCCGTCTCGCGCCAAAGTTCTTCCGTCACGAACGGCATGAACGGATGCAAAAGTTTCATAACCTGCGAGAGGACCCAGGCGGTCGCCTTTTGGGTTTCCGCTTTCGCCGGGCCGTCTTCTCCCAACAGGATCGGCTTTGTCAGTTCAAGGTGCCAGTCACAGAAAACATTCCACACGAATTTGTAGAGCGCGCCAGCCGCATCGTTGAAGCGATAAGCTTCAAGCGCCGCCGTCGCTTCGCTCGCCGCAATCCCGGCCTCGTGGATGATCCACTGGTTCAATGTTTCTTTTGCCGATTTCGGATCGAAGACCGCGTCATAGACGCAGCCGTTCATTTCGCAGAACCGTGCGGCGTTCCACAGTTTCGTTCCGAAATTGCGATAGCCTTCAACACGCGCTTCCGAGAGACGGATATTGCGTCCCTGCGCCGCCTGCGCCGCTAGCGTGAACCGCAAGGCGTCGGCCCCGAATTTGTCGATCAAGATCAGGGGGTCGATGACGTTCCCCTTCGACTTCGACATTTTCTGCCCTTTTTCGTCGAGGACAAGGGCATGAATATAGACATCCTTAAACGGCGCCTCTTTCAGGAAATGCGTGCCCATCATCATCATTCTGGCGACCCAGAAGAAAATGATGTCATGCGCGGTGACGAGAACGTTCGTTGGATAATGCTCGCCAAGTTCCGGCGTCGCATTCGGCCAGCCGAGCGTTGAGAACGGCCAGAGCGCAGATGAGAACCACGTGTCGAGCACGTCCTCGTCGCGAACGAGGAGCGGTCCTTCTCCGCCCTCGTTGCGGCGCATATTGTTGATGTCTTCGAGCGAATATCCTTCAGCGGTCAGACGCGCGATCGCTTCCTTCGTCGCTTCTTCTTCAGTTTCGGCGACGTAGACATGCCCATCCGGTCCGTACCACGCCGGAATCTGATGCCCCCACCAGAGCTGGCGCGACACGCACCACGGCTCGATATTATGCATCCATTGGTAATAGGTCTTCGTCCAGTTTTCCGGGACGAACCGCGTCTTGCCGTCTTCGACGGCGCGGATCGCCTTCACGGCGAGCTTTTCAGCGTCGACATACCATTGATCGGTCAGCATCGGCTCGATGACGACATTCGAGCGGTCGCCGAAGGGCTGCATGATCTTTTTGTCTTCGACTTTGATGAGCAGGCCGCGCTCCTCAATGTCGGCGACGACGAGCTTTCTCGCGTCAAACCGATCGAGGCCGCGGTATTTCTCAGGGATATAATCCGCGTCGAGCATGCGCGCGCGCTCGTCCATCAGCACATAGAGCTTGATGTTGTTGCGCATTGCGACTTTGTAGTCGTTGAAATCGTGGGCGCCAGTGATCTTCACGGCGCCAGAACCGAAATCTGGATCTGGATATTCGTCCGTGATGATCGGAATGTAGCGGTCTGCAAGCGGCAACAGGCATTTCTTGCCGACGATCGGCGCGTAACGCTTGTCCGACGGATGAACAGCGACAGCGCCGTCGCCGAGCATCGTTTCCGGGCGCGTCGTTGCAATCGAAATGTAGTCGCGCGACTCCCACTCGGTAGGTTCGCCGCTTTCGTCATATGCGATTGGAAACTGATAGGTCTCGCCGTTTTCGAGCGGATATTTGAAATGCCAGAAATGCCCCGAGACTTCGGTGTTTTCGACTTCGAGATCCGAAATCGCCGTCACGAGTTTCGGGTCCCAATTCACGAGCCGCTTGTCGCGATAGATGAAACCTTCACGATAAAGCTGCACGAAAACTTTTTTCACCGCATCGGACAATCCTTCGTCCATGGTGAAACGTTCGCGGCTCCAGTCGCACGAAGCGCCGAGGCGCTTTAACTGCCCGATGATCGTGCCGCCGGATTCAGCTTTCCACGCCCAGACTTTCTCCAGGAATTTTTCGCGGCCGATTTCGGTCCGGCGCGGCTCCTGGCGTTTCGCCATTTCGCGCTCGACAACCATCTGCGTCGCGATGCCGGCATGGTCGGTGCCCGGCTGCCATAGCACCTTGCGCCCCCGCATTCGCTCGAACCGGCAGAGGATATCCTGCAGCGTGTTGTTGAGCGCGTGCCCCATGTGGAGCGAGCCGGTGACGTTCGGCGGCGGGATGACAATCGTGAACGGCTCGCCCTCGCCCGACGGTTTGAAAACGCCTGACTTCTCCCACGCTTCATAGAGACGGGGTTCTGCGGTTTGCGGGTCAAAGGCTTTGTCGAGCATAGGTCCGTTCAGTTCTTCGGGATTGTGAATGGCGGTTCTAGCGTGAACTTGCCGCAGCGCAAAAGAATCCTCGGCAAAACTCGGCGGGCAACAAAAAAGCCGGCGTTTCCGCCGGCTTTTGGAAACCCTTAAAGGGTGCGCTCACCGTCGGCGGCGGGCGACGCGCTGGACTTCTTCTTCTACTTTTTCCTCGACGATCTGGGCGAGATTGGTGTCGAGCCAATCCTTGATCATGGGCTTTAGCATCTCGACGACGATGTCTTCGAGCGTCCGGCCTTCGCCATGGGAAATCTGCACCGATTGCGACAAATTCAGGAACGCCTTGGAGGCGGCCGCTGCGGTTGTCGCTTCAAGAATGCCGTCTTCGTCGTCCATCGCTTCAGCGACATTTTTTCTAATCATTTCAACATCTTCCGTTGCGAATTTCTGTTCTTGCTCGATCGGGGCGGGCGCTGGTTGGGGCGGCCGGAAAGCTTGTGCGGGGCGCGCAGGCGGTTCAGCCGCACGCGTAGGTTCCGCGCGCGCCGCCGGCTTGGCAGGGGCTTCCTCTTCGTCTTCGGAAATAATGCGCCGAATCGAAGCTAGGATTTCCTCCATGCTCGGTTCTGGCTGTGTGTTGCTCATGGACCTGATGCCCTGTGGTTAGCGATCGACCCGATTTAGGTTCTGCCAGTCTTGTCAGCCGCTTCGCGAAAAGGTGCAACCCTGTGGTTGACGACAGGTTAACGCGATCATTCGCCCTCGTCCCCCGTGTCCGGCCCGAGTACCCCCATCGCAGCGAGAAGCAGAAATGCGGCGCTACGGGCGTCGCGCTCGGCATTGGCGAGGGCTACTTGCGCGTTCAAATATTCCTGCTCCGCATCGAGTACGTCAAGCGTCGTTCTGACGCCTAGCTGCGCCTCGCGGCGAACGCCTGTCAGCGCGATCGAATTTGCATCAACCTGCGATGTCGCGGAGACGATATTGGCTCTCGCGGCCGACAATTGTTCCCATGCGCTGGTCACAGCAGCGGTCGCGCGGCGTTCCGCCTCTTCAATCCGGCGGCGATCCGCATCATGGAGCGCGCTCGCCTCGCGCACGCGGCTCAAATTGAGGCCGCCGAGAAAGATCGGGACCGTTGCGCGCGCGCCGTAAGCGAACTGCTCGTCATTGTTGATGAATGAATTCGGCTCTTCCGCATATTGGTAGCTCGCAACGGCGGAAATCGTCGGCGCGAAGGCGCCCTTCGCGACGGCGACATTGCGGCGCGACGCCTCTTCGGCCATGC
>JBGSLM010000226.1:0-11331 GCA_041740755.1 Parvularculaceae bacterium
CTTCCGGGCACAACAAAAGACCTTCCTCGCGCGCCATCTCCGCTTGCGCATCCATAATGTCGTCGTCGTCAACGGCGATGGCGAACCCGTTCGATTCGCGTACGGCGCGGATGATAAGAAAATCGCCGACGGCGATGGGCACACGAATGCCGGCTGCGGCGGTATGCGCATTCTCCCACAGCGGCGCTTGTTCCTCGCCCCGCTCCCACGCGCGCACGATCGGCGCGCAGCCCGTCGCCTGAACCGCCACCATGCGCGGACGCTTGGCGCCGATCCAGCCGATTTTCTCAATCTCGTCGAACGCCTTCCACATGCCGATGAGACCCGTGCCGCCGCCGGTCGGATAGAAGATGACATCGGGGAGTTCCCAGCCGAATTGCTCGGCGAGTTCGAGGCCCATCGTCTTCTTGCCTTCGATGCGATAAGGCTCTTTCAGGGTCGAGACGTCGAACCAGCCGACTTTCTCTTTCCCCTCGCCGACAATTTTTCCGCAATCGTTGATGAGGCCGTTGACGCGGTAGACATCGCCGCCCTGCAGCGCGATTTCTTCGACATTCACCGGCGGCGTGTCGTCGGGGCAGAAAATTGTCGAGCGCATGCCGGCGCGCGAGGCGTAGGCCGCAAGCGCCGCGCCCGCATTTCCATTGGTCGGCATCGCCAAATGATTGAGGCCAAACTCCTTCGCCATCGCGACAGCAAGCGCGAGCCCCCTCGCCTTGAAGGATCCGGTCGGCAATCGGCCTTCATCTTTCACGAAGATTTCGCCGCCGCCAAGGCGCTTTTCGATGCGCGGCGTACGGATCAAAGGCGTCACGACTTCGCCGAGCGAAACGCGGTCTTCTTCACGTGCTACGGGAAGAAACTCGCGATAACGCCAGAAGCCTTCGGTGCGCCGTGAGAGGGCTTCCCTAGAAATCGCAGCGGCGACCGCGTCGAGGTCGTAACGGACAAGCAAAGGCCGGCCGACATCCGAAAGGCCGTGTGCGCGGCCGGCTTCGTAACGCTTGCCGGTCATGGAGCATTCAAGATGGGAGACGAATGATTGTCTCACAATTGAGCGCTATGCCCCCGCCTTCGCCGGTTTGGCGAGCCAGACCAAAATCAGTGCGACAAGGCCCGGCAGCGCCTGTACATACAGAATTTCCGGCTTTGCCGTCGCCGCGCCGAAAACGCCCGCGACAATCACGCAAAGCAGAAAGAAAGTCTGGACGTCGCGCTTATTTGCAACAAGACCCCAAAGAAGGCCGGCCGCGAGAAAGCCGTTATAGAGCCCCTGATTGGCGGCAAGGATTGCCGTCGCCGCGGATTGCCCCTCGGGCACCGAGAAAACCTTTCGCCCGATCGGGTGATCCCAAAAGAACATTTCTAGCGTCAGGAACACGGCATGCAAAGCCGCAACGACGAACACGGCAAGCGCCGCAAAAACTTTCATGCACTTCTCCCCAGTGACTGAACAATAAACCGCTTCGGCCTACTCCGTTGAAGGCGGCGCAGAACGGCCGAGTTTTTTCTGCGCAGGACCAAAATCCGGATTGATTTCAAGCGCCGCGTTATAGGCTTCCTTGGCTTTGACCTCATCGCGCTTTGCTTCATAAGCGAGGCCGATATTATACCAGGCGATATGCGATTTGCCGAGACCATGCCGGAGCGAGGTTTCGTAGTCGGCGATAGCATCGTCATACTGGCGCATAAGAAAATAAGTGTTGCCGCGATTGAGGAAAGCCTCCGCGAGTTCGGCGTCCTTTTCAAGCGCCCGGTCAAAGTCTGCAAGCGCCTCGTCGAGGCGACCTTCGCGATTGAGAATGATCCCGCGATTGACGTAGGTCGCCGTTTTGACGCGCGTGGTGAGGGTTCCATTCTGCAGCGCCTCATCGCAATCATCGGTATCCGAGGCGAAACTGTCCGCCGCAGCCTGATAGCAAAGCTGCGCGTCTGTCGATCCAAACGTCGAAACCGACATCTGCGCAAGCGCCGCCTCAGACAAAAGCGACAGCGACAGAAATAAGAAGCCAAGGCGTAGAGGGTTCATCAAATCCTCCCGAAGCCGGCAAATAGCGACGCGATCCTATGCCGCAGAGCCCTTCAACGCCAGCGCAAGTTGAAGGCGGGGAAGCCGCCCGATATGGTTCCGATCCGTTTAATCAAAAGGCCGAAAATCATGCTCAAATCCCTCGCCGCCGTCATCACCGGATCGACCAGCGGGATCGGCCTTGGCGTCGCTGAAGCGTTCGCCGCCAGCGGCGCGGACGTCATGCTGAACGGCTTTGGCGACCCTGCAGAAATCGAACGCATCCGTTCTGCGATCGAGAAAAAACATGGGGTCAGAGCGCTCTATGACGGCGCCGACATGTCAAAACCCGCCGAGATCGCCGCAATGATCGAGACCGCCGAACGAGCCTTCGGCAAGGTCGATATCCTCGTCAATAACGCCGGCATTCAGCACGTGTCGCCGGTCGAGACATTTCCGGTTGAAAAGTGGGACGCAATTATCGCGATCAATCTTTCCTCGTCGTTCCATACGATCCGTGGGGCGTTCGCCGGGATGAAGCGGCGCAATTTCGGCCGGATCATCAATATCGCGTCCGCTCATGCGCTCGTCGCGTCGCCGTTCAAGTCGGCCTATGTCGCAGCCAAGCACGGCGTCCTCGGCCTCACAAAAACGGTCGCGCTTGAGGGCGCCGAATTCGGCGTCACCTGCAACGCGATTTGCCCTGGCTACGTGAAAACGGCGCTTGTCGAAAAGCAGATTCCAGACACGGCGAAAGCGCGCGGCATGACCGAAGAAGAAGTCATTCAGAAAGTCATCCTCGAAGCGCAGCCGACGAAAAAGTTCGTCGGCATCGACGAAGTCGCAGCGCTCGCGGTGTTCCTTGCAGGCAAAAATAGCGGCTCGATCACCGGCGCCGCCTATCAGATCGACGGCGGCTGGACGGCGAAATAGGCGCGCACGTTCTGTTTCTTTCGCAAATCGTAATCATCCGCCTACGGACATGTTTCGAATATGAAAAACATGTCATGACCTATGCTTAACTGGAAACTTAAATTGCGAGGCGCCAGATTGCCCGTATCGACCGGTCAATCGGTCGTCGAAATGGCGTCCACACACCGTGATGCGCCGGGAATCGAGAATGAGGAGTATGTAATGTTGAAACTGTTCATGATAGGCGCAAGCGCCGCGGCCCTCGCGTCTACGGCGACTTTCGCCGACCCGACTGAATCCCAGACCGCGCCAATCCAACCCGATGCGCCTCAATATACGACTGAGGCTGTCACAGAAGTCGCGCCGATCACGCCGCTCGAAGTGACGACGCGCAGCGACAGCGAAAAATTGGCGCAAAAAGAATTCACGGTCGCAGATGCAAACGCTGACGGCGTCATTGATGAAGCCGAGTTCGTCTCGTACGCGCAACTGACGGCGGAAGAGAATACCGCCATGGGGTTTAAGCCCGAGAAGGCGGCTCCTGTCGAGAAGGCGTTCGTCGCCATTGCAAACGGCGACAAGAAAATCTCTGCGCCTGAACTTACTGAGGCTCGCACGAAGAGTTTCGACGCGGCTGATGCAAATCGAGACAACATGCTGGACGCGGTTGAGCAGCAAAAATTCGCGTCGCTCGTAGCCGTGAAGCCGCCGAAACAGCAATAGAGCCCCCCCCCCGCGCGGCCTAAAAGCCGCGCGCCCCTAGAGGTCCCGCATGCATATCATGCGGGGCCTCGTCATTTGGGCGGCGTCATTGATCGTCGTCGTCAGACAGGTCGCGTTCGCCATCGACGTCGACGTCGACAGCCGGAATTGCATATCCTCCCGTCAGCCATCGGTGCAAATCGACATCGGCGCAGCGTTTGGAGCAGAAAGGTTTGTACGCCTCTACGACCGGCGCGTTGCAGTTTGCGCATTTCGCCTTACCGGCGTTGTCGTTGACGGCGTTTTGATCAGACGATTTCATGCCTACGGGACTCCAGTGAGGCGCCAATCTCAATTGAAAAGCGGGCGCCGTATTTTTGGGCGAGCCGCTCCTCCCATTGCGGGCGATCGTCCGCTAAATACGCAGCGATATCGCGCGCGACAAGAAGCCGGAGGCGCGCGGACGGCTGCGCCCGCAAGCCCATCTCCAGCGTGCGTATCGCAGACTTCGCAGCCCAATCGAGCGTGAAGCGCCGTCCATCGACAGGCCAGCCGGTCCCGGCCGGCTCCGTCGCGAAGTCGAGGAGAGAAAGCCTCTCGCGCGGCAGCGTGAGGTCGCACAGACCATCCGGCGCAATGCGTCCAGGACGCGCGCGCGGGACGCGCTTTAGCCGCTCAGCTATAATGTTTGCAAGACTGGCCCGCGCGCCTGCGCCAGAAGGCGGCAGAAAGTCGATTATAATGCGGCCGCCGATCGCCCTGCGCGAAATCTCATTCATCGCAAGGAGCGCTGCGGCGGAATTTATCTTGTCGTTCATCCGCCCCGCAGCGCCGACAGCAGCGGCGGACATATCGACATCAAAAAGTGCGCCCGCGTCCGTTTCATGAATATGAAGGCTTGCGCCTTGCGAGAATTTGACCGTTCCCATGAGCGATTGTGAGACCGCCTCGTCAACCTGCGGCGAGGCGGCAAGATCGCTATCGATGCGGGCGGCGATTTTGTGCGCTTCAAGAGCGAATTTTGCAGCGTGATCGCTGACGATGATGTCGAGAATGGCGGATTTGTCGCTGCGCCATTGCAGGAATGCTTGCAGCGCCGCGTCCGCGCGTTCTCCAATCTCTCCCGGCGATCCTGACGCCTGCGCGGCGATCGCCATTTTCGGCGCTTCTTGTAATCTAATCGTCCAATCGAGCGTCAATACAGGCCCTTTGCCGCCGATCGGCGGCCGGCGCACCTTGACGATGACCGCCGCGCCTTCAACCGGCGGCGTCTCATCTTTTTTGAGCGGAAGGAAACCGTCGCGCGCACCGCCAATATCGACGAATGCGCCGTTGATCGATTTCGATACGGATTTAACGCGTCCCGAAAATATATCGCCGGATTGCGGCGGCCGGGGAAGGCGCTCATCGCCGCGCGCCGGGCCGAACCACAAATGCGTCACTTCATCGCCGTCGAACAAAGCCGCACGCGTTTCAGCGGCGCCGCACTCGATCAGAAGGCTGCGCGTCACGGCGCCAACCAGCCGGCGCCCTTCAGGAGGTTCGCCGTTTCATAGAGCGGCAGCCCGACAATGTTCGAATAAGACCCGATAATCGAAACAACATGTTTCGCAAACAGTCCTTGAATCGCGTAACCGCCCGCTTTGCCGCGCCACTCGTCCGATGCGATATAGGCGTCGATGTCGTGCGGATCGAGACGGGCGACCTTGACGCGGGTTTCGACGATGCGCTGCCGAATTTCATCGCCCGCGCCAGCAAGAACGACGCCCGTGAAAACCCGGTGAGCGCGCCCCGACATCAGACCAAGACAGGAACGCGCCGCCGCCTCATCGTCTGCTTTTGGAAGTATTCGCCTGCCGCAGGCGACCGCCGTATCGGCCGCGAGGATAAAATCGACCGGCGCCTTCGACCGGACAAGCAATGACTTGGCGAGCGCAACGCGAACGACATAGTCGCGCGGGGTCTCGCCGGGCATGACGGATTCGTCCGCGTCCGCAGCGATAACGCCATCCGGTTTGACGCCGATCTGCGCAAGCAACGAAAGCCGTCGCGGCGACGCGCTGGCGAGTATGAGGCGGGGCCGTTCGGCCATCGGCTTATTTGAAGCGGAAAGTGATCCGGCCCTTGGTCAGATCATAGGGCGTCATTTCGACAAGCACTTTGTCGCCGGCGAGAACCCGGATCCGGTTCTTGCGCATTTTGCCGGCTGTGTGGGCGATGATTTCATGGCCCTGATCGAGTTTCACGCGAAAGGTCGCGTTCGGGAGGAGTTCCTCGACCGTTCCTTCAAATTCCAGAAGTTCTTCTTTAGCCATGCAGTCCTCGGTTGGGGCGATCCCCCCCTCCTTTGGGGGCGCCCGGACAGCGGGCTTTAAAGGATCTCGGATTGTGCCGGAAAATGGTCGCGCCGGCGTTCAAAATCAAGGCTTTTCGTCAAGCGCTGGAAAGCGGGCGCGAATGCGGCCCCGAAGCTCGTCCCTGACCGATCTATATGCGTCCATCAGCGCGTTGCGATCGCCGCGCACATCGCTTGGATTGTCGATCGGCCAGAATTCTATCCGGTCGCGCGGCAAATAGCGCCGAACCTCCGCCGCCGCTTCCGGCGTCAACGCGATGACGAGATCGAACCCATCGAGGCGGATGTCGCTGACCGCCTTTGGCTCGTAATCGCCAAGCGACACGCCGATTTCGCTGAGCACGCTGTCAACAAAGGGATCAGGGCCGCCCTCATAAACACCGGCGGAATCAACGCGCATCGCGCCTCGCGCTTTGTTCGCGAGGATCGCCGCCGCCATCGGCGAGCGGACAGAATTCATATTGCAAACAAAGAGGACGGATTTAGTCATTAGGCGGTCATCTCATGTGGAAAGAGCAGATCAGCGTGAACAGCCGGCGCGCGGTATTCAGGTCGAGATTGATTTTTTCGTGCAGTCGTTCACGAAGAATTTCGGACCCTTCATTGTGAAGTGAACGGCGGGCCATATCGATCGTTTCGATTTGCGCGGGCGCTGCTGTACGGATCGCATCGTAATAACTCTCGCACAGCATGAAGTAGTCTTTGATGATCCGCCGGAACGGCGTCATCGACAGATGAACCTGCCCGATTGCTGCGCCGGCCTTCTCGCCGTCGATATGCCTGCGAACATCGAACACCAGCCTGTTCTCTACATTCGAAAGATAAAGCTCGAACGGACCTGCTCCTCCGCCGACCGGCTCAAAGAAGTTTTCTTCCAGAAGATCGTAGACTGCGACCTTTCGTTCATGCTCGATGTCCGCGGTCGCGCGCGCAAGGCTGCGCTCATCGAGTTCGATGCGCATGATCCTGAGCGCTGCGTCGCCGTCCCCGTCGCTGGTCATCGGCAAGTACTAGCGGGGACCGCCTGCGCCGTCACGGGTCAGATCTCGTGCCCGGGACGCGCCTTCGTCATCCAGGGCGCGGAAATATCGGCAAGCTGGGCGTTGAGGCTTTCAACCTCGAGCCGGATGACGCCGCCGCCGGCGAAATCGAGCGTCGCGACGCCGGCGCCTTCAGACGCCGGCTCGAACCTGACCGCGAGAAGATCGAGAACGCCGTCTTTCGCGTCGGGGCGCAAATTCTGCTGGCGAACGGAAATGACGTCGTCGAAATGGCATCCAGCCCGCACGCGCGCAAAGGGTCCGCTCTTCCTGTCGACTGCGGTTTCCCATACGAATCGATTGGCGACAAAAGCAAAACGGCGCTGCTTCGGCAGGTGCGCGAAATCGCCGACCTTTGCGATCGCGTCCTGGAGGACCGTCGAGAGAACCTTCAGGTCATCGGCGTCTTCGACCAACAGCCGCAGCGGTTTGTAGTCCTTAAGGCCCGGCATCAATCGCCCTTCACGCGTTCAATCAATGCGCCGCAATGGCTGAGCTTTTCTTCGAGCCGTTCAAATCCGCGGTCAAGATGATAGACGCGGTTGACGATCGTTTGTCCTTCAGCGCCAAGGCCCGCGACGACAAGGCTCATCGATGCGCGAAGATCCGTCGCCATGACTGGCGCGCCTTTGAGCCGTTTGACGCCGCGCACCGTCGCGATTTGTCCGTCGACGGAGATTTGAGCGCCCATGCGGGCAAGCTCCGGCGCGTGCATGAACCGGTTTTCAAAGATCGTTTCCTTGATGACTGAAACGCCGTCGGCCGTCGTCATCAGCGCCATGAACTGCGCCTGCAGGTCGGTGAAGAAGCCAGGATAGGGCTGCGTCACAATATTCACCGCGCGGCATCGATCGACCGAACGGGTGACGCGAACGCCGCCGTCTTCGGGCGTCAGCTTTAGCCCTGCCTCTTCAAGCACGCTAAAGGCCGCGCCGAGAAGCTCAATTCGACCATTGCGCAAGAAAAGCTCGCCGCCGGCGGCGCCCACAGCCATCGCATAAGAACCGAATTCGATGCGATCGGGCACAACGACATGGCGGGCGCCGCCTAGCCGGTCGACGCCGGTGATGCGCACAGTTGAGCGCCCCGCGTTCTCGATCTTCGCGCCCATGGCGTTCAGACAATCGGCAAGATCGACGATTTCCGGCTCGCGCGCTGAATTTGTCAGGATGGTCTCGCCCTTCGCAAGCGATGCGGCGAGGATTGCGTGTTCAGTCGCGCCGACGGAGACAAAAGGAAAATCGATTTTTGCGCCATGAAGCCCGCCGGGCGCCGAAGCGACGACATAACCTTCATCGAGATCGATCTTTGCGCCCATCGCGGTCAGCGCTTTGAGGTGGAGGTCCACCGGGCGGGCGCCGATCGCACATCCGCCGGGCAGCGATACGCGCGCCTTTCTTTCGCGAGCGAGCAACGGGCCGAGCACATTGAACGATGCGCGCATCTTGCGCACGAGATCATAGGGCGCTTCGGTCGATTTGATCGTCGTCGCGCGCAGCGTCAGCGTCGAGCCTTCGAATGTGACATCGACGCCGTGCTGCTCCAGCAGCTTCAACAGCATATCGACATCGGCAAGGCGCGGCGTGTTCTCGATGACCAGCGCTTCATCGGTCAAAAGCGACGCCGCCATCAGCTTCAACGCGGAGTTCTTTGCGCCGCTGATTGCGATTTCGCCGAACAGCGGGCGACCGCCGATTATTGCTAGCCTGTCCATTCAGTCCGTCTCGTTTCTCGAGGCCGATTTGCGCCGGCGCAAATTTTCGCGAAGCGCCGACGCGAGCCGCGCCTCTTTCGCGTCCTTGCCGCGTTTCGGCGCGACCGGCGGCCTTTTCAAGGCCTCATCGGGGCGTTTGCTGTCCGGGGCCGGGATTTCGCGGCCTGGCGCGTTCTTGTCCATGGCGCGGGACCATAGGGACGGACGAATTCCGGTCAAGGCGCTGCTGGCGGCCAGGCGAAAGCGGCTTTTCATTCAGACCTTTGCGGGCTATATCGCCGCCTCGCCCGGCGGACCCGCCCGGGGCTTGGCTGCGGTAGCTCAGTGGTAGAGCACTCCCTTGGTAAGGGAGAGGTCGAGAGTTCAATCCTCTCTCGCAGCACCAGTAAAATAAATGGGTTATAATTTTCGAAGGCATGTAACTGCCGGTTCAACGGTACCGGAATTCCTGATTTATCGGTCGATATTTCGATCGACAGTCTGCAATCACCGCCGGCATGGGCAAAGGAATACGCTTCTCCACTGGAAAAGCGCCCGCACGTGTGTATATATATACACATCAGCGGCGAGATAATGGACAGCCGGGAAATCATCAAGATCTTTGAAAAGGACGGGTGGGGCCTGCACTCGCAACGAGGCTCGGACCGCCAATTCAGACACCCGACAAAAACCGGCAAGGTGACGGTACCTCACCCCCGAAAGGATCTGCCGCCAAAAACGGCGAAGTCGATATTGAAGCAGGCCTGACTCGTCTGACCGGCCCGCAGTGGTAACGATGAACGGTGAAACGATGAAACATTATATCGCAGCTCTCGAACCTGACCGACGCGGCGGATATGGCGTCTTTTTCCCAGACCTTCCGGGCCTCGCGTCGGCGGGCGACGACCGCGAGAAGGCGGTCGCCGGCGCTATCGAAGCGCTCTCGGGCCACATCGCCGCCATGCGCGACGACGGCGATCCGGTCCCGGAGGCTCGGACGCTCGACGAGCTTCTCGCCGATCGTGAAATCAACGCTGAAATCTCCGGATGTGTTCTGGTCGCCGTGCCTCTTCTCGATGCAGGCGGCGCACAGACGCGCGTCAACATTTCAGCAAGCCGGCGCGAGATCGAGATGATCGACGCGGCGGCAAAGGTGCGCGGCCTGTCGCGCTCGGCGTTCCTAATCGCCGCCGCGAGGGATAAAATCGCCTCCGAGGCGGGGTGAGCAGGAGAAGCGTTCGAACGATCCGCCCAGCGCGCCTGACGATTGCCATTCGCGCCGTTGATGACAGTTTGCGCCTGCGCCGCCCGTTCCTCCCGCCCCCTCTCCCTTTTGATTGAGCGCGAACGGAATAATAATTCCACTATATTCAATGTGTAAGGACGATTCCCGGCAGCCGGCGCCGTCGGCTGCGCCCCGGCATGATTGAGTTTGAATAAACGAAGGTGATAGCATCAAGGGCTTCGCGCCGATTGGACGGCGCAGAATGTCTTCAGCTTTCCTGCTGTTTACGGCGGATCATCAGTAAACAGAGCGATCGTGAGTTTGCGTAAAGACGCGTTTTCAGGCTTCTGCGAAGCGATTTCGACCAAAGAGAAATTCCTTCGCCTGAGCGTAAGTGGAAAATGGGGATACGCTAATGACGGCCGCAAAACGAATTTTCAGCCTATTCATTCTTGCATCATCCGCTTTTCTTTCCCTGCCGGCGCAGGCGCAGCAGTCTTATAACGATGTCGATCTCGGCGCCAGAAATTCCGGGCAAAGCTATCCGATCACTCTGAGGGCGGAAAATCGCAATTGCATTCAATTGCTGGATTTCAGGTTCACGTCTCACACGCCCTGGATCAAGCTTCCCGCCGATCCGGTCGCAAGGCAAATTCCGCAAGGGCAGTCGCGAACGATTCAGGCGCAGATCGATCTGACGGGTGTGCCGGCTGGCCGCCACGAAGGTTTCTTCGATGTCGATTGTGAGAATTGCGGATTTCTCATTTTCAAGAACTGCAAGGTCGACAAACAGCAATTTCGCATTTTGGTTCTGGCGCAAGCGGCCGCTCCAGCGGCGGTTGATCCTCAAGGGCAACCTGGCCGACCAGTGGATTTGAACGCCAGCGTCGATCCGAACGACCCAAGATTGCCGCCGCCGGTCCGCAAGCGTCTGCTCGCCGCGAATACAGCGCTGGAAAAGGCGAACAAAAAGAAAGGTCCGTGTGAAGAGGAACTAATTAAACTGCAACGCGCCGCCGCCGAAGCGAAAAAGGCGGCAGACGAAGCGGCGAAAGCTGATGCAGACGCCGCCGCCGCCGAACAGAAGAGGAAAGATGCGCTAGCCGAGGCCAAAAAGGCGGCGGAAGCAGCGGAAGAGGCGGCTAAATTCGCTGAGGAAATGAAGGGCCACCCTGTCTATGGCCCGCAATCAAAAACTGCGGCTGACGAGGCGGAAGCCGCACGCGCAGCTGCGGCCGCAGCGGCCACAGAGGCGCAAAAGGCTGCTGACGCAGCAAAGAAGGCTGCAAAGAAGACAGATGCTGCTGCGACCGCAAAGGCTGCCGCCGATGCGCAGGCGGCCGCCGACGCAAAGGCGAAAGAATGTGAGAAGGCGGCTGCGGCTGCGGATGCAGC
>JBGSLM010000227.1:0-5124 GCA_041740755.1 Parvularculaceae bacterium
TCGGCACGCCTCCGGCGAGCATGATGGCTTTAGGGGCGGTCAGCTCAATGAGCCGTTCAACGAAGGGACGGCAGACGGCGATTTCGGCGTGCGTCGGCGCGCGATTGCCGGGCGGACGCCAGTAAACGACATTTGTGATCAGCGTATTGGCGGTCCGCGAGCGTCCGATCGCCGCCAGCATCTTGTCGAGCAATTGCCCGGCGCGACCGACAAAGGGTTTGCCGGCGGCGTCTTCATCACGGCCGGGCGCCTCGCCGATGACGAGCAGTGGAGCGCCGGGCACTCCGTCAGCGAAGACCGTATTTCGCGCACCCGCTTTCAACGAACAGGCGGTGAAGGCGGCGACCGCCTCGGCGAGCGCTTGATGCGTCGAGCAGGCCGCAGCTGCTTTCACGGCAAGCGCAATTGCCTCATCGGCGGACGGTTGGCTAAGGGGGCCGATTACGGTCACCGGCGGAGCCGCCGCCTTCAAGGCCGGAGCGGGCGGCGCCTGCGGTTTCCTCTCGAAATGGTCAACTGGGTTGGGACCGACGGCCTCGTCGACGCCCGCATCCGCATACCAACGCAGCAGCGCGCGCGCGGCGACAGATTTTTCGCTTCCCTGCATCGCTCATAGGCAACACAGGATGCTCCAAAGGTCAAACGTTGACGGCAAAAAGGCATTGGGCGCCGAAATAAAGCGGCAGTCCCCATAGCCGGTTTGCAAACCCGCCACTGCCGAACCGGTCGCGGGCGACCGAAACATCGGACAGCGCAAATGCGACCGCTGCGATGGCGAGATAGGCGCTTGATGGGGTTTGGACCGCAGACCAATGGGCGACGCCGCCTGCGACCATCACGCTAATGACAAGCGAATAAGCCGCAACAGGAACGCGCATCGGGCCGAGACCTTCTCGCAGGGCAACGAACATTCCGGCGGAAAGCGCCCCCATCAACGCCAATGCTATGATTGCGGCGGGCGACCAGACGGCGCCGCCGATCATGAAGGCGGCGAAATAGGCTGCGTGTCCGGCAGCGAACGCCGCCATGCCCGCCAGAAAGGTTTTTTGCGATCTGGGAATGAGCAGGACGTCGCCAACCGCGCAAAATGCGAGGCCGGTCAGGATTGCTTGGCCAAATGTTGTCTCAAGGGCGCCTGCGGCAAGGCCCGCAAGGATGAAGGAAAGCGCCGCGGCCGGCTTGAAGATGCGCTTAAGAAGATCTCGTTCTCGATATTCGCCGTAAAGCAGGCCGATGACCAAAATGGCGCAAAGAGGCAAAAAGATCGACGAAGACATTGCGGACGGTCCTGATGGTGCGGCGGTTTCTGGAAAGAAGCCGCGCAACATGGCATTTGCCGGCGATATTTGCCAAAAGCAAAAATCAGCTCCCGCCTGACGGCCGGGCCATCCAAGAGGAAGACGAATGGCTGACGACGCCCCGGAACGCGAAAATATGGAATTTGACGTGGTCGTCGTCGGCGCCGGGCCGGCCGGCCTTTCGGCGGCGATCCGGCTGAAACAGCGCGCTGCGGAAACGGGCGCGGACCTGACGGTCGTCGTCGTCGAAAAGGGATCGGAGGTCGGCGCGCATATTCTCTCAGGCGCCGTGCTCGATCCTTCGGGCCTCGATGCGCTGATGCCTGACTGGCGCTCCAAAGGCTCGCCGGTGACGGTCGAGGTGACGTCCGAGACATTCAAGCTGATGGGGCCTTCGGGCTCGATCGACCTTCCGGTATTTGCAATGCCGCCGATGGTGAAGAACCACGACAATTACATTGTCTCAATGGGTAATGTCTGCCGGTGGCTCGCCGGAGAGGCCGAGGCGCTTGGCGTTGAAATCTACCCCGGCATGGCGGCGTCCGAGCTGCTCTTTCGCGAAGACGGGTCGGTGCGCGGCGTCGTCGTCGGCGAGGTCGGCGTCGGCAAGGACGGTCAGCCAACGGAGCATTATCAGCCGGGCATGGAGCTCTGCGGCAAGTACGTATTCCTTGCGGAAGGCGTCCGCGGCTCGCTCGCAAAGCGGGCGATTGAAAAGTATCGCCTCGATGAAGGCCGTGAGCCGCAGAAATTCGGAATCGGCCTGAAGGAGCTTTGGGAGATACGGCCCGAGAAAGCCAGACCCGGCCACATTCAGCACACTTTCGGCTGGCCGCTGAAGAACGACGCCGGCGGCGGATCCTTCCTATATCATTACGACGACAATACGATCGCGCTTGGATTTGTCGTTCACCTCAATTACCGCAATCCTTATCTCTATCCGTATGCGGAGTTTCAGAAATTCAAAACGCACCCTGAGATCGCAAGCCTTCTTGATGGCGGCAAACGCATCTCCTATGGATCGCGCGCGATCACGGAAGGCGGATACCAGTCCGTGCCGAAACTCGCCTTTCCTGGCGGCGCGCTGATCGGCTGTTCGGCGGGATTTGTGAATGTGCCGCGGATCAAGGGCAACCATAACGCCATGCTGACCGGCATCATGGCGGCTGAAGCGGCGTTCGACGCCATCGCCGCCGGACGCGCGGGCGATACGCTCGACGCTTACGACGCCGCGTATGATGCGTCGCCGGTGAAGCGCGAGCTTAAGAACGCCCGCAACGCCAAGCCGCTCTGGTCCAAGTGCGGAACTCTCCTCGGCGGCATCGCGCTTTCCGGTCTGGATCTGTGGACGAATACGATCTTCCCGGGATTTTCCGTATTTGGAACGCTGCGGCACGGCAAGACGGACGCGGCGTCGACTGAAAGCGCCGACAAGCACAAGCCGATCGACTATCCGCGGCCAGACGGCGTCCTCACTTTCGATCGCCTTACGAATGTTTCATTCGCGGCCGTCAATCACGAGGAAAATCAACCGGCGCATTTGAAGCTTAAGGACCCGTCAATCCCGATCGCCGTAAATCTGCCGCGTTACGCCGAGCCTGCGCAACGATATTGTCCGGCTGGCGTTTATGAAGTTCTGACGGAAGAAGGCGGCGCCAATCCGAAGTTTCAAATCAATGCGCAAAATTGCGTCCACTGCAAAACCTGCGACATCAAGGACCCATCGCAGAATATCGTGTGGACGACGCCGGAAGGCGGCGGCGGCCCGAACTATCCGAATATGTAGAGTTTCGCGAGGAGTATCGAATGGCCAACCGGTTGTTGACTGCCGCCTTGTCGGCGTTTGCGCTTTCATCGTGCGCAATGGCGCCGCCGCCGGCGGAGAATGCTGCGGGCGAGTATTTGTCGGGCCGCCTCGCGGCGGGACTAAATGATGTCGATGCGGCGGCGGATCACTTCGCGGCGGCGGCGCGGGAAAATCCCTCCGACGCGGATATTGTTCGCAACGCGTTCGTCTACAATCTTGCCGCCGGGCGGATTGAAGCTGCTGCGCCCTTCGCAAAGATGATCCAGTCTTCGGACGAAAAAGACGGTTTGGCGAGTTTCGCACTGGCGGCGATCAAGCTTAAGGCCGGCGACCTGCAGGGCGCGCGCGCTGATCTCAAGGGTGAATTCGACGAGTCCTTTACGAAGACGATCGCGTTCCTGTCGAGCGCCTGGATCGAAGCGGAATTGGCGGGGCCGGGCGCAGGCGTCGCCGCGCTTTCGCTCGGCAAGGACGTGTTCACCGGATTCAATCCGACCTTTGTTGCGATGCTCGAAGAGAAGCGGGGCGGCTTCGACGCTGCTAGAGCCGCGCATCAGATATCGGTCGCATCCTTTGGCGGGCCGGTAGGCCGCGCCGCGTTTGGCGCATTCCTCGAACGCAACGGAACGCCCGAAGAAGCGCGTGAATATTATGCGCTTCTCGACAAGGAGGGCGGCCCCTCCCGGCGCCTTGCGCAAAGCGCGCTGGCGCGGATTGCCCGCGGCTCGCCGTCGAAGGAGTATCTGGATATTTCAGCGCGCGAAGGAGCAGCGCTCTCGCTCTATCTTTTCGCCGGCAATGTGTTGCAACAATCAGCGGAGGAAATGCAGCGCGCAACTGACGCCGGCTTCAAGGTCAAAGAGCGTCCGTTCAACTTGCCCCTCGCTCTCGCGCAGCTCTCAATCTATCTGGACCCTGGTCTGTCCGACGCGCAGCGCCTCGTCGGCTCGATCCACAACATCTACGGCAATTACGCGGCCGCCCGCGCCGCCTTCGCGAAGATCGCGCCTGCATCGCCGCAATTTGAACAGGCGCAGATCGAAATCGCCAATAGCCTCGGCGCCGAAGGGCTGGTCGAGGAAGCGATTGCGACGCTGAACTCGGCGATCCGTCGCGACAAAGGCGCCAATGAAGCGCTGCTGACGATAGCAGGGTATTATGCCGGCGAAGGCGACCACGAAAGGGCGGCGAAAGCGGCGTCGCGTGCGATATCAAATTTGACGAATCCGGCGCCGGAAGACGCCTGGCGTCATTACATCACGCGCGCCTCTTCGCTGATCGAACTTGACCGGTTCAACGAAGCGGAGACCGATCTAAAGCGCGCCGTCGAAATTGCCCCCGAAGAGCCTATCGCGCTAAACTATCTCGGCTACAGCTGGATCGAACGCGGTCTCAATCTTGATGACGCGTTTAAGATGATTGAAAAGGCCGTGGCGCTTCGACCGCAGTCGGGAGCGATCATCGACAGCCTCGGCTGGGCGCATTATCAGCGCGGCGATTACCAGGAAGCGCTGCCGCATCTTGAAAAAGCGGCGGCGCTTGAACCAGGCGATCCGACAGTGACCGATCACCTTGGCGACGTCTATTGGCGCCTTGGACGGAAAGTCGAGGCGCAGTTTCAGTGGACGCGAGCCCTCGAACTCGATCCGACCGACCGCGCACGCAAAGCAATCGAAGAAAAACTGAGATCCGGCATAAAACAGGAGCCGGCGGCGACTGAAGTGCAATGATCACTGAAATTGCACCGGCGAAGATCAACCTTTTTCTTCATGTCGGCGGCGTGCGCCGCGACGGTCTGCATGAACTGGAAAGCCTCTTTGTTTTTGCCGATGCGGGCGATGTCCTGACGGCGTCGGACGCCGGGGCGCTTTCTCTCACCATAAAGGGACCGTTCGCCGGACCGCTGGCGCGCGAACCTGTTGAGAGCAACCTGGTCATGCGGGCGGCGCGCCTACTGAAACGGGAAGCGCGCGTCGACGCCGGGGCGCGGCTCGTTCTCGATAAGCGCTTGCCGATTGC
>JBGSLM010000228.1:0-26959 GCA_041740755.1 Parvularculaceae bacterium
GCGGCGCACGCCATCATGTGCGGCGGCGGAGATTTCTACGGCGTCAGATGCCTTGAAGCGCAAGGCGTCGACCCCGCCCACGGCGCGCTCCGCGTCAGCTTCGTCCACTACACGGCGAAAGAAGAGGTGGAGAAGCTGATCAAGGCGCTCGACGAGGTGATATAGTCTTGCGCCAACACCGATCATCCCGGCGAAAGCCGGGATCCAGACAGCTGATAAACAAAAACGACTCTTTTCATCTGCGCCTGACGGCGCGCGGTTGATCCCGGTTTTGCCGGGAGGTGCGGTGCATGGTGGGCCATTTACCTGCTTAGATTATAGGTTTCGCTTCGCGCCTTGCTCCATTCATTACTAGCGAATACAGTCGTGTATTGATTTTGCAATTCGCAACGGGCGCAGCTACTAATCTGCGTAGGAATTGAAAAGCGGTTCGTCGAAAAGGTCAAATTAGGGGGGAACGATCGTGGAGAATCTCAGGGGGATAGCGACTAAAGGTCCGGCAACGGAATATGATCAGCCTTTGACGGCATCAACTCCCTCGCAATGGGGACGCGGCATAGGAGCGCCACTTAGCAAGGCATCATTTGTAGCTTCGATTATCCGAGTTGTGCTGCAGGTGCTTGCAGGGTCTTTGCTTGTCTATGCTATATCGCTCGATCCCGACTCTGCCATACAACAAATTTTTCAGCTCAATCTGTTCTCGACCGGATGCGTCTTGATTGGCATTGTCGGCATTTGGGGAGCGATCGACGCACTTCGGCGGGACCGATAGCCCGCATCATCCAATAGCGTTCGGCTAAGTCAGTCAGCTTCATTCACCTCACAGCGAAAGGTGTGGTCGAGAAACTGATGCGGGTGCCGGACCCGTTGATTTAAAGCGATCGAGTGCCGCACGGATTCCCTCTCCCGCTTGCGGGAGAGGGCAGGGTGAGGGCGTATCAACACGCGCCGCGCTCTTTGGACGCTCCCTCACCCCCGACCCCTCTCCCGCGAAGGGCGGGAGAGGGGAGAAGCATTGGCGCTCACTCGTTGCGCGCCAATTCTTCACGCGATTGCGGTTTATTTCGCCTCCTTGCCCAGATCCCGCCCCGCGACTAGGGTCCGCGCCGAATCCACAATAAAAAAATCGGCGGAGGCGACCATGACCAGGGAAATCGGGCATTTCATCAGCGGAAAGCGCATTGCGGGCGGCTCTGGCCGGTTCGGCGACGTGTTCAACCCGACGACCGGGGAAGTTCAGGCGCGCGTCGCCCTTGCGACCAAAGGCGAGGTCGCACGCGCGATCGACGCCGCCGAAAAGGCTTTCCCGTCCTGGTCCGCGACGAACCCGCAAAAACGCGCGCGCGTCATGTTCAAGTTCAAGGAACTCGTCGAGAAGGACATGGAGAATCTGGCGAAGATGCTTTCGTCAGAACACGGAAAGATTCTCCCCGATGCGCGCGGCGATATCATTCGCGGTCTCGACGTCATCGAATTCGCCTGCGGAATCCCGCATCTGACGAAGGGCGAATATACCGAGCAGGCGGGCCCAGGCATCGACGTCTATTCGATGCGCCAGCCCTTGGGCGTTTGCGCCGGCATCACGCCGTTCAATTTTCCCGCCATGATCCCGATGTGGATGTTCGGCGTTGCGATCGCCTGCGGCAACACCTTCATCAACAAACCGTCGGAGCGCGATCCGTCCGTCCCGATGCGCCTTGCCGAATTGATGTTGGAAGCCGGTTTGCCGGAAGGCGTTCTCAACGTCGTCAACGGCGACAAGGAAGCGGTGGACGCGATCATCGAAGACCCGCGCGTTCGCGCGATCTCGTTCGTCGGCTCATCCGACATTGCGCAATACATCTATGCGAACGGCGCCGCGAACAATAAGCGCGTGCAGGCCTTTGGCGGCGCGAAGAACCACATGATCATCCTTCCTGACGCCGACATGGAAAATGTCGTCAACCAGCTGATCGGCTCGGGCTACGGTTCGGCGGGTGAGCGCTGCATGGCGACGCCGGTCGCGGTGCCGGTCGGAAAAGGCACGGCGGAAACGCTGATCGAGATGCTAAAGCCCCGCGTTGAATCGCTTCGCATCGGCCCGTCGATGTCGGAAGATTCGGACCTTGGGCCGCTCGTCACGGCGGCGCACAAAAAACGCGTTGAAGGCTACATTCAGATGGCGATCGATGAAGGCCAAAAGCTCGTCGTCGATGGGCGCGGCTTCAAGCTGCAAGGCTATGAAAACGGCTTTTTCCTCGGCGGCACCTTGCTCGACGGCGCAAAGCCCGGCCATCGTTCCTATCATGAGGAAATCTTCGGCCCGGTCCTGCAGATCGTCCGCGCCCAGAATTTCGACGAAGCAGTCGCGCTTCCCTCAAAGCATCAATACGGCAACGGCGTTGCGATCTTCACGCGCAACGGCGCCGCTGCGCGCGAATTCGCCGCGCGCGTCCAGGTCGGCATGGTCGGCATCAACGTGCCGATCCCCGTGCCGGTCGCCTATCACACCTTCGGCGGATGGAAGCGCTCCGGCTTTGGCGACACCAATCAGCACGGGCCCGAGGGCGTCAAATTCTGGACCAAGATAAAAACGATCACCCAGCGCTGGCCAGAAGACGTGCAAGGCGCGGAGTTCGTCATCCCGACGATGGGGTAGGCAACTTAATGATCGCCATCCTTGAACTCATCGCGCTCGGCATTTTCGTGTTGATCGCCGTCAATATCTGGAGATCTTTCCAGCGCGGCGGCGAGATCGGACGCGACGCTGGCGGACCGATAATCGAAGGACGAGCGGAAGAAGCAAAGACGCCCGCCGCCTACGCCGCCTCGCTCCTGCGCGAATTTGAAAACGTGCGCGCGGAGCTGAAAAGGCGGTATCCTGCGACCTTCGCGATGCTCGGCGGCTATTTGAACAGCCACACGCTCGCCGAACATGGCGGCGTCGAGGGCGCCGTGAACGAGATGGTCGCCGACTGGACGCCTCGCTGCGATGAGGTGATGCGTGAATTGACGAAACTCCTTGCCGAGAATGCGACGGAAGAGGAAGTTCGCGCGATCGTGAACGCGGCCTGCGATGCCGATTTCAGTCAGGAAGGCTATCGCGTATGGCTGACCTGGCTGCTCGGGCGGCTCAACGGTTTGTGACGGGCTGCGGCAAATGGCGAAGATCTCGGGAAAATGTCTTTGCGGTGCGATCGCATTCGAGGCGACGGCCGATCGCGACCGTGTCGACGCCTGTCATTGCGCCCAGTGCCGCAGATGGAGCGGGCATTACTGGGCGTCAGTCAATGTGCGGCGCGAAACCGTGAAATTCCTTCGCGGCGAGGATCATGTCGGCTGGCATCGCTCCTCGGACTATGTTCGCCGCGGATTTTGCAGGGATTGCGGGTCATCGCTGTTCTGGCAGCCGGACCGGCATCCAGAACACAGCCACATTTTCTCGATCAGCGCAGGCTCCATCGACAGCCCGACCGGGCTGCGGCTTACCGAACATATATTCGTCAACGAGAAGGGCGACTATTACGATCTTTCCGACGGCCTGCCTCAAAAGTCTGGCCACTGAGAAGGATTGATCGCAATGGCTGTTGGTTCATCGAAGAAGGTCTCTGGCAAATGTCTTTGCGGCGCGGTCGCGTTTGAAGCGACGGGCGACCGGGATGAAGCGACCGCCTGCCACTGCAGCCAATGCCGCCGGTGGAGCGGCCATCACTGGGCGTCGGTGAATGTTCCGGCGGACGGCTTGATCATCACGAAGGGTGAAGACAGCCTCAAATGGCATCGCTCCTCGGATTATGCGCGCCGGGGGTTTTGCCGCGAATGCGGCTCGGCGCTGTTCTGGCACGCCGACCGGCTCGACGACTACAGGGCGCGGATCGCGATAGGCGCCGGGTCCCTTGATGCGCCGACGCATGTAAGGCTTGCGCTGCATATCTTTGTTGCGGACAAGGGCGACTATTACGAAATCGCTGACGGCCTGCCGCAAAAGCAAACCTTTTAGGAGTACGCCGCGTGTTCGGCATTTCTGAAGACTTCACTCACCTGACCGGATTTGCGCTTTACTTCGCAATTTTCGCGCTCCCGTTCCTTCAGGAAGACGCGGCCGTCATCGGCGCCGCAACCGCCTCGATGCTCGGCCTTGCGCCGACGCCTTATCTTGTCGTTGCGATCATCGCCGGGCTGATGGCGTCCGACGGATGGAAATACTGGATCGGACGACTCGCGAGACGCTATGAGTGGGCGCACAAATTCGCTGAAAAGCCGGGCGTTTCGGTCGCCGGCGATCTGGTTCGAAAAGAATTCATCCAGACAATGCTGACGGCGCGCTTTGTGCCGGGAACGCGCATTCCGACCTATGTCGCCTGCGGTTTTTTCAGGGCGCATTACGGAAAATATCTGATCGTCCTTTTCATGACGGCGTCGATGTATGTCGCTATCATGTTCACGCTGTTTCACGTCGGCGGGGCGGTTGCCGGCGAGCGGGCCAAATTCTGGCTTCCGGCGATCGCGGTGACGCTGCTCGCAGCTTATATCGGCGTGCGCTGGTACACGCACCGTCAGGGCAAACATGGTCCGATGACGCCGCTGACTGAAGAACGCGATCACCCGCTGCCCGGCATGCCGGGCTTTGACGGAACGCCGCTCGAAGGACATGAAGAAGAAAAGAAGGAAAAGGCGGATGGACTTCGCGCTGAATGACGACCAGCTCGCCATCCAGGAGATGGCGCGAAATTTTGCGGCGGATGAACTTGCTCCCTTCGCGGCGGAATGGGACGAGAAGAAGCATTTCCCGGTTGACGTCATCAGGAAAGCCGCCTCGCTCGGCCTTGCGGGCATTTATACGCGCGAAGATGTCGGCGGATCCGGCCTTCGCCGGCTCGACGCCGCGCTGATTTTTGAAGCGCTGGCGGCGGGCTGCACATCGACGGCGGCCTATATTTCGATCCACAACATGTGCACCTGGATGATCGACCGTTTCGGGTCGGAAGAGTTGCGGCAAAAATACTGCCCGCGTCTCACATCGATGGAATTATTGTCGAGCTATTGCTTGACCGAGCCTGGATCGGGCTCGGACGCCGCCGCACTGAAGACGAAGGCGGTGCGCGACGGCGATCATTATGTCCTCAACGGATCAAAGGCGTTCATCTCGGGCGCTGGGGTCACCGATCTTTACGTCGTCATGGTGCGGACGGGCGGCGACGGACCCAAAGGAATTTCAACCGTCATCGTTGAAAAGGGAACGAAGGGCCTCTCATTCGGCGCAAATGAACGCAAGATGGGTTGGAACTCCCAGCCGACGGCGATTGTCAGTTTTGAGGATTGCCGCATCCCGGTCTCGAACCGCGTCGGCGAAGAAGGCGACGGCTTCAAATTCGCGATGATGGGCCTCGACGGCGGGCGCCTTAACATCGCCGCCTGTTCCCTCGGCACCGCATCAGCGGCGTTGAAGGCGGCGCTTGATTACGCAAACGAGCGCCGCGCGTTCGGCAAAAGGCTGAACGAACAGCAGGCGTTGCAGTTCAAGCTCGCCGACATGGCGACCGAACTCGAAGCCGCGCGCATCTTTCTTTATCAGGCCGCGTGGAAGCTCGACCACAAAACGCCGGACGCGACGAAATTCTGCGCGATGGCCAAACGCCTCGTCACCGACAAGGGCTTCGATATCGTCAATGACGCGCTGCAGATGCACGGCGGCTACGGCTATCTGCGCGACTATCCGCTGGAGCGCATGTTGCGCGACGTTCGCGTCAACCAGATTCTGGAAGGAACAAACGAGATCATGCGCGTCATCGTCGCGCGCGATCTAATGCGGGAGTATCAGGCGTGACTCCCCTTCACCCGCTCATCCCGGCGAAAGCCGGGATTCAGACTTATCCAACGCCTTGCTCGATTCGGGCTTTCGCCGGGATGAACGGAGAGGAGGCGGCAGGATGACCGACGAAATTCTCTTCTCCCAAACCAACGATTTCGGCGTCATCACGCTGAACCGCCCGGACGCGCTGAATGCGCTCACCTGGAACATGGTGACTTTGATGCGCGCCAAACTCATCGAATGGGAGCGCTCGCCGGCAGTCAGGGCCGTGCTCGTCAAAGGGGCGGGCGATAAAGCGTTCTGCGCAGGCGGCGACATTCGCTGGCTCTATGACAACGCGCGGCGCGACGTTGATCACGCCTGCGGATTCTTTCGCGAAGAATACCGCCTCAACGCGCTGATCCATCACTTTTCAAAGCCCTATGTCGCGTTCATCGACGGCATCGTCATGGGCGGCGGCGTCGGGGTGTCCGTACACGGAGATTTTCGCGTCGCCGGCGACAGGACATTGTTTGCAATGCCGGAAACCGGCATCGGCATGTTCACCGATGTCGGCGGCGGACATTTTCTGCCGCGTCTGCATGACGGTCTTGGGCTTTATTACGGGCTGACCGGCGCGCGCGCGAAGGCGGCCGATTGCGTAGCAGCGGGCGTTGCGACGCATTATGTCGCAAGCGATCAACAGGCGACGCTCGAAAGAGAATTGTTGAACCTTGCGCTCGGCGGACATCCTCACGCGGCGATTGAAGCAGTGCTCGATGAGTATTCCGGCGATCCGGGCGAAGCTCATGTCAATCATATCCGCCCGGCGCTAAAGCGCCTCTTCGACGGTCGCGAGACGTTCGACGATTTTTATACGGCGCTGAAGAATGACGGGCACGATGTCGCGGGCGACATGCTGCGCATTCTCTTTCGGATGTCGCCGACTTCGTTGAAGTTGACCTTCGAGCAATTGAAGCGAGGCCGCGCGCTCGATTTCGACGACAACATGAAGATGGAATTTCGCGTCGTCAGCCGGGTGATGCGCGGCCATGATTTTTATGAAGGCGTCCGGGCGCTGATCATCGACAAGGACAAGACGCCGCGCTGGTCGCCTGCAAGCGTCGAAGGCGTCGACGACGCCGACATCGCGAAATATTTCGGGCCGCTGACAAACGAATTGATTTTGCCATGAAGCTGTATGGGTCGCTGACGTCGCCCTTCGTCCGGGCGGTTCGCATCGCTGCGATTGAATTGGGGATCGAAAGCCAGATTGAATTCGCGCCGACGGTCGTCAAACCGACGGAGCCGAACAGAGATTTCGGCGCAGCCGTCAATCCGCTGCGGCGAGTTCCGGCGTTAGAGACGGACAATGGCGACGTTTTCATCGACAGCCGCGTCATCGTCGAATTTCTGAACAAGGCGGCGAAGGGCTCAATCGTGCCGAAGGGCGCGGCTGCGCGCATCGCCTGCTTCAATCGTCACGCGGTTTTTTCAGGCGCGACGGAAGCGCTCGTCTCGGCGATGTATGAATCGCGCGTGCGTCCTGAAAGGCTGCGCTGGCCGGATTGGCGCGCGGACATGATCGACAAGGCGCACGCCGCGCTCGACTGGGCCGAAAGCCGGTTTGAAGACATGCCGGATGATTTTGATCTCGGCGCAATCGCGCTCGTTTGTCTCATCGGTTATGCGCAATTGCGCTTTCCGGATATCGACTGGCTCGCATCAAGGCCGAAGCTGAAAGCCTATTGGGACGACGCGCAGGCGCGTTCGAGCGTTAACGAGACGGTTCCGCCGGCATAACCGGCGGCCAGCGCTTGTCGGCGACAGCGCGAAGCGCCGCTTCAAACGCCTCAAAACTCCGGATCCAGTCGTGAGCGTTAGCGGAGACAAGAGCGGCCTCAGACATTTTTTTCCAATTGTCTGGAGCAAGCGCGAGGATGTGCGCCGCCGCATCGGCGATCGCTGAAGGATCGCTGCCGTCAACCAGCACTCCGTTGGCGCCGTTGACGAGATCAGGGGCTGCGCCCGCAGGGCGCGCGACAAGCGGCGTGCCGCTTGCAAGCGACTCAAGGAGCGGCAAGCCGTATCCTTCTATATCGCTCGTAAACAGCCACACGTCGCAGTCCGCGTATACGTCCTTTAGTTGATCCTGAGGCGGATTATACGCGGGTTCGAACCAATCGTGCATGACATAGACGCCGTTCGGCTTGTCGGCGGCGAGCACGCGCACGCGCAGGTCAGGAAATTTCTCGCGCAGCAATTCGCTGGCGGCGACCGCGATATCGACGCGCTTCGTTGCGTTTCTGGAACCCATGAAGCCGATTGTCGGCCGCTTTTGCTTGCTCCGCGGTTCGCGAGGCGCGAACTGCGCCGCATCGACAGCGTTCAAAACGAGCGCCGCATCTTTGCGTCCGTATCTTTCCGCAAGCACGTCTGTTATCCAGCTTGATACGGCAATGATCCGGCAGTCGCTGCGATATGTCGCTTCGGCGCGTGATCGGTCTGCATGCGGAAATTCAGCTTCGTGGTGCTGGACGAAATACGCTCTGGAGCCTTTCTCCGGCGGCAGGTCAGCCAGCCATTCCGCAGTCCGCCAGTACGTCGCGACAACGACATCCGCGTCCGGAAGATCGCTCGTCGTGAGACGCTCGCGTCCTCCAATCAGCCGCATGTCCAATCCCTCCAGCGCGTAATGCGAGGGCGGGTCGGTCCAGCGGGGGCGCAGCCCCAGCCATTGCTTCAAAGTCTGCTTCATCGTCAGCGGCGGCGCGCCGAGCCCGGTCAGGAAAACCTCGTGCCCGCGCTCTTTGAGCATCCGGGCGTATTTGGCGATCACGCGGGCGCCGCCGGACATAGACGGCCTTAAAATCAGAAAGCTGATTCTCAGCGGCCTGTTTGTTTGATCGGAAGTCAAAAAGGCGCTCTTTTCTAGGCTGAACGGCGGCGGCGTGTTGATCCGGCGTTTGATGCTTATCAAATGCGCCATCCAGGTCAACCGCAGCGTTCTCGACTCATTTTGCGCTTCCGGCTATGCCGATTAACGAAACTTCAGGCGGCTGAAAATGACAACAATCGCATTCCTTGGGCTGGGCAATATGGGCGGGCCGATGGCTGCAAATCTCGCAAAGGCGGGCCATTCGGTCAAAGCGTTCGACCTTTCGGCGGCGGCTGTCGCGAAAGCCGTTGAAGCCGGTTGTTCAAAAGCTGCGAGCGCGGCGGATGCCGTTAAAGACGCCGAAGTCGTCGTCTCCATGCTGCCCGCCGGCAAACATGTTCGGGCGGTCTACATGAACGGCGACGGCGTCATCGCGCACGCGAAGAAGGGCGCGCTCTTCATCGACTCATCGACAATCGACGTTGAAAGCGCGCGCGCCGTTTCGAAAGCGGCCGCTGAAAAAGGATTCCCCATGCTCGATGCGCCGGTCTCAGGCGGCGTCGGCGGCGCGACGGCCGGAACGCTCACCTTCATGGTCGGCGGCGATGCCGACGCGTTCGCTCGCGCCAAACCTGTTTTCGAAAAAATGGGCAAGAATATTTTTCATGCAGGCGCCTCCGGCAATGGACAGGCGGCGAAGATCGCCAACAACATGCTGCTTGGGATCACGATGATCGCGACCTGCGAAGCGTTCAATCTCGCCGAAAAGCTCGGCCTCGACGCACAGACGTTTTATAACATCTCTTCGACAGCGTCCGGCCAGTCATGGTCGATGACGAGTTACTGCCCGGCGCCGGGGCCTGTTCCGAACGCGCCGTCGAACCGCGATTTCAAACCGGGCTTTGCGGCCGCGATGATGCTGAAGGATATGCGCCTTGCGCAGGAGGCAGCTCACGCCGCGAAAGCGGCGACGCCGCTCGGCGCGCAGGCGGAAGCCCTTTATGCGCTTATGGAAGCCGCCGGGAAGGATGACCTCGATTTTTCCGGCGTGATGAAACTCATTCGTGGAGACCTTTGATCTTGCACTTTGTCCAACGCTGTCTTCGCAGCGTCGCACATGCGGCGTGCATCGTTACGGCGGCGCAATTCCTGTGCGCCGCGTCCTTTGCAACTGAAACGCGCTGGGATGATGACAAGGCGTCGGCGCTCATCGAGTTCGCCGATCAGGCGGCGCGGCATGGGCTTGATCCATCCTTCTATGATACCCAAAGCCTCGCGGCGTCGATGGAGCGCGGCGATCGTCTGGCGGTCGAGCTTGCCGCGTCGGAATTGTTCTCGCGATTGGCGCGCGATCTTGAATTTGGCGTTACGCCGGAAGGCGAACGGCGGCGCTGGCGCATTCATGGCCCGGTTGCGGACGATGCAGTCATTTCGGCGGCGATGGAGCGTGCGCTTGAAACCGGCCGCATCGCTGAATCGCTCGACGCCTTGGCGCCGCAGCATTCGGAATATCAGGCGTTAAGTGCGGCGCTTTCCAAAGCGCAGGACAGTGATCTTGAACGCCTGTTCGCCAGAAATATGGAACGATGGCGCTGGATGCCGCGCGATCTCGGCGCTGATTATGTACTCGTCAATGTGCCGTCCTATGAGGCGATTGTCGTGCGGCAGGGGAAGGAAATCGCCCGCCATCGCGTCATCGTCGGCGCCAGAAAAACGCCGACGCAGCAGTTTTCAGCATCGATCGCCGGCGTTTCATTCAATCCGACCTGGTATGTGCCGCAGAGCATCGTCGCTGAAAGCGTCGGCGCGCTGATCGAGAACAAACCGGAAGAAGCCGAGAGGCAAGGCTATTACAAAGCTGATGATGGCGGAGTTCGGCAAAAGCCCGGCCCCGGCAATGCGCTCGGCCGGATGAAGCTTGCGATGCCGAACCCGTATTCGGTGTTCATTCACGATACGCCCTTCCGAAAGAATTTCGAGCTGGAAAAGCGCGCGCTCAGCCATGGATGCATTCGCGTGGATGACGCGCTTGGATTTGCAACGGTCATCCTCGGCGATGGGTGGAACCGGGAAATTGTCGATGAACTTGCTGCGACGGGATCGACCGTCGCAATCGATCTTGCAACGCCGATCCCCGTTTATATCGGCTATTTCACCGCGATGACGAATGCGGCGGGGGATGTCGTCGCCTATGACGACATCTACAGACTGGACACAACCATTCTGACGGGGAAGGCAAGGGAAGCCGAACTTGCAGCCAGTGACGCGCTTGGCGAATGTCGCGCCGATGCTTCGGGTTAAATCCTGACAGCGTCAAGTTTTCCGGCGTAGAGCAGCCGGCCCGGACCAAGTGCGGCGAGCGTTTCAGCGATGCCCATTTCGTTCAACGCGAAACAACCTTCGCTGCGCCCGAGCTTGCCATATTTTGCGATCATATCGTCGCTGACGTACCATGCCTGATGAATGACGATGGCGCGCGCTTCTGCATTGCTGTTTTGCGGATCTAGGCCTGCGAGCCTGATCGCGCGGCCATATTTGCCGTCATATTGAACGCCGGTGACATAGGCGCCGTCAGACGAGGCGTTGGAACCGAAGTCGTTCGAGAACTTTCTGAGCCATCCGGTGTGCGCCGGATCTGACCCTCGTCCGTGTGCGGTCAGATGCGATGAAACGGTTCCGCTTATCATGTCGACGATATGAAAGCGGGGTCGCCATGAAGGCGCCGAGAAATCCGCCAGCGCGACGACGTCTGTTCTTGCGACGCTCGATGCGTTCTGGTCGAGCAGCGATTTCGCCAGAGCAATTAGGTTCGGCGGAACGACTGGTGCGGCAAAAGCAAGCGCTGGCGCAGCTGCGCCAGCTGTCGCGAGCGCGAGGCTGCGGGTGAGAAATGTGCGGCGGTTGAGGCGCAACCGGCGGCTCCTATTTGGTCCATTCGCAGATCCGCAGAAGATAAGCCGCGATGCGGCGATTCCAAGGCGCCGCCCTGCGGCTAATCGAACAAAGTCCGATTTTCAGGCAATTCATCGGTCATTGACCAGGCGTCCCAGCGTTCCCAAATCCGGTTCTTCTTTCCAGCAGGAATGAAAGGCCGGCTGAATTTTCGCGCTTCCACGCGACGCGCGCACGGCGGATTTCGCCGGTCATGACGACCCTCAACACAACGAAATCAGGAAGGCCGGATGCGCCGTCAAGCTCAACGCGCGCGCCATTCGGACTGGCGTCGACGATGGTGCAGTCTATCTTGTTTCCGCCCCCGATTGTCAGACTTCCCTGGCGGTAAACAGCCTGACGCGGGTCGCACCGAATTGTTTCCGATATCGATCCGGTCGGGCCTGCGGCGACTGGTCTCAAGGCGGCGATCGACGCGATCCGCCTCGTTATTCTTTCCGAACTCTTCGCCAAGGGCGCACTCCAAATAAATTACGGGTGTGATGTCCTTGTAATACAACTTATACGAGAATTTCGTTAAGGGATCGCTTCTGGGGACGCCCTTGCGCGGCGACATCAGGCCGCTAGGACCATACCGATGAAGGAATTCAGCGAAATCGACGCCAAGCCCAAGAAGTTCGGGGAGACCCTCGGCCGAATGACGACCGTCCTCATGCGGCCGGACCTCGCGCACTGGCGCCCCCGCATGGCGGCTGCGGCGTTAGTGACGCTCTTCGCGAAAGGGCTCGCGGTTGCAGCGCCGGTTTTCATGGGCGAGGGCATCAACCGCGTCGTTGAAGGGGAGAGCGCAACCGGCGCGGCGGGATCATTCGCTCTTTCTTTCGTGCTTTTTGCGCTCGCACGATTCCTGTCTAACGGCCTGCCGCAGGCCCGCGACGCTTTTTTCACGCGCGTCACACAGGATGCGAACCGGGTCATTGCAGTCGAGGCGTTTGCGCACGCGCAATTGCAATCGCTGCAATTTCACCTGACCCGGCGCGCGGGCGCGATTAACCGAATTATCGAGCGCGGCGCCGGCGCAATGGAATTCCTGCTGCGGTTCCTAGCATTCAACATCGGCCCGACAGCGATTGAGCTAGCTCTTGCGGCGGCTGTCATGGCTGCGCTCTATTCGTGGACGCTTGCAGCAGCCGCAATTGCGACGGTCGTCGCCTATACGATTTTCACGGTCATCATCACCGAATGGCGCAACAAGCAACGGCGCGCATTGAACGAGGCCGACACCGAGCTTCGTGCAATAACGTTGGATACGCTGACGAATTTCGAAACGGTCAAGGCGTTCGCCGCCGAGACGCGCGAAGCCGGTCGCTATGACCGCGCCATGCAGGCGTATAACGACCGCTTCGTCGTGCAGGCCCAATCGCTCGCACTGCTGAACGCCGTGCAGGAATTCATCATGACTGCGGGGCTCTTGGGGGCCGCTCTGCTGGCGTCATTTGCGGTCCGCGACGGCGCCTTGAAACCCGGCGACATCACCGCCGTCATCTTGATGCTGACGAACATATATAGACCGCTCAATATTCTCGGTTTTGCCTGGCGTGAAATAAAGCAGGGGGCAGTTGATATTGAAAAACTGTTCGACCTCCTCGATCTGAAGCCGGAGATCGAAGACATATCGGGAGCGCCGGCCCTCGCGGCAGGAACGGGATCGATACGCTTTGAGAATGTCTCGTTCACCCATGAAGGACGCGCAGGCGGTCTCGACAGGGTTGATTTCGAGATTCCGGGCGGCTCGTTTGTCGGCATTGTCGGTCCATCGGGCGCAGGCAAATCGACCATCCTGAAACTGCTGTTCCGCTTTTACGATCCGTCCAACGGGCGAATACTCATCGACGGCGTTGACATCCGCACGGTGACGCAGGCGTCGCTCCGCGCGTCGCTCGGCCTCGTGCCGCAGGAAGTTGTCCTGTTCAATGATACTCTGCGTTTCAATCTCTCTTACGCGAGGCCCGAAGCGACCGACGAAGAAATTCTTGCAGCGGCGCGCCGCGCGCAGCTTGGACCGTTCATTGCGGGACTTCCCAAGGGGCTTGAGACAAAGGTCGGCGAACGGGGCCTCAAGCTATCTGGCGGAGAAAAGCAGCGGGTAGGCGTCGCGCGCGCGATCCTTCTTAACCCGGCGATCCTTGTGCTCGACGAAGCGACATCGTCGCTTGATTCTGAAACAGAAAAGGAAGTCCAGACGGCGCTCGCCGAAGCATCGCGCGGACGCACGACGATCGCAGTCGCGCACAGGCTTTCGACAATCGCGGGCGCCGATGTCATCTTCGTTCTCGACAATGGTCATATTGTAGAGAGCGGGCGCCACGACGCCTTGCTCACGAAGGACGGACTTTACGCTTCGTTGTGGCGCAGGCAGACGCAAATGGCGGATACGAGCGTTTCAGCCGCAACGGACCTAGCCGGTTTTGCGAACAGCTGAACCACTGGCGGCTGGCCAGCGCTCCAGCATGCGCCGCAACGCATCCGGTTTTACCGGCTTTGGCAAATAGTCATCCATGCCCGCATCGATGCACCGCTGCCGGTCTTCGGCGAGCGCATGGGCGGTCACACCGATAATCGGCGTTCTGTCGCCTGTGCGCTCTTGTATCGCCCTGATTTGGGCGGTCGCTTCGACGCCGTCCATTTCCGGCATGGAAATATCCATCAGCACGATCGCGAATTTCATCTTGCCGTAGAAGTCGACGGCCTCAACGCCGTTCGATGCGATGGTTGTCTCGCAGCCGAGCTTTTCCAGCATCGATGTAATGACCATCTGATTGACGACGTTATCTTCTGCAACAAGAACTTGGGCAGGCCTGCGGTCAATCTCCGCAACGGCTTGAGATTTCGGCGCAGCTTGCATTGTTTCGACGGTCAGCAGAATTTTCTCGACGGCGCGCCCCTGTAGGCATGAGACGATTGCGTCGAGAAGCATAGACGATCGCGCCGGCTTGACGAGGTATGCGTCAAACAGCGCATCCGCGATTTCTTCCGGCTCGCCCTTTCGTCCCGCGGAGGTGAGCAGGATGAGCGGCGTCGCTATTGTTTGAGGATCCAGCCGCAACCGCCTTGCGAGGTCGATTCCGTCAATATCCGGCATTTGCTGATCGAGGATTGCGATGTCGAACGGCCTGCCTTCGGCCGCCTCATTTTGCGCCATCTTGTAGGCGGAAAGCGCGTCGCTGCACGCGGTCGCCTTAATGCCCCATGCGCCAAGCTGTTCGCAGAGAATGTCGCGATTTACGGCGACGTCGTCTGCAACAAGCGCCCTGACGCCTGCAAGGTCCTCGGGCGATGGCGCGGCGACTGAGGTCTCGTCGACCGCAAGCTTCAGGCGTACGATGAATTGAGAACCGCCGCCGACTTCGCTTGTCGCCGAAATTTCGCCGCCCATGGCGTCGATGAGTTTGCGCGTTATCGCGAGGCCGAGCCCGGTTCCGTCATGGCGACGCGCCGATGAATTGTCGACCTGCTCGAAGGCGTCAAAAATTGAACCGAGCTTTTCGGCTGGGATGCCGCAGCCCGTGTCCTGGACAACGATTTCTATATCAGCGGTCTCGCCGCGCCGGCGCCCGCGCACAGAAACGAGGACGTGACCCGCATCGGTGAACTTGACTGCGTTGCCGACAAGGTTTGTTACGATCTGGCGTATGCGACCGGCGTCGCCGATAAAATCCGAACCGAGCGTCGGCTGGTATCGCACCATCAGCTCTATGCCCTTTTGCTGAACGCTCAAGGACAGAAGGGTGATAACGTCCTCGACTGTGGCGCGAAGATCGAACGGTTCGGTCGAAAGCGTCATCTTTCCGGCTTCGAGTTTCGAGAAGTCCAGAATGTCGTTAATGATGGTCAGCAGGTTCTCGCCGCTATTGACGATCACCTGAACCATTTCACGCTGTCGCGACGTCAGCGCGGTGTCGAGAAGCAGCGACGACATGCCGACGACGCCGTTCATCGGCGTCCGGATCTCGTGGCTCATATTGGCGAGGAATGACGATTTTGCCTTGTTTGCGCTTTCCGCCGTCTCCTTTGCGGATGTCAGTTCGGCGTTCAGACCTTCAAGCGCTTGTTCGCGCCGCTTCATCTCGGTGATGTCGCTATAGGTGACGACATAGCCGCCGCAGGGACGGCGGCGGATTTTCTCCGATATGATCTTGCCGTCCTTTTGGGTCCTGATCGCCGAGAAATATCCTGCAGCATTGAGATCGCGCGTCATGTCGGCGAAATAGGCTTCGCGCGTCGCGTATTCATACAATCCGTGACGGATGCCGATTTCGAGGATCTCGGCGATGCTGCGCCCGACCGCCCAATTGGACGCAGGCAAGCCGGACAAAACGGCCGCCTTGGCGTTGACGGTTTCAATGATGAAGTCGTCCCGGAAGACGACGATGCCCTCCGCCATCGATTCAATGACTTCGTCGAGCAGCTCGGTGCGCTCGCGAAGTTCAAGCGTGCGGTGAGCGACCTCCGCTTCAAGGCGCTTGTTCGCCTGCTTCAGAAGTTCGCGGCTTTCTTCAATTTTGCGGCGCTGCTCTACGCGCTCGGTGATGTCTGACGTCCATCCGCGCACGCCGAGGTATACGCCGCTGTCCGAGAAATTATGGCGCATCGACGATGCGATTGTTCTCATGTCGCCCTGGGCGTCGTAGACTTCGTAGGTGTAATTGCGGACGTTCCGCCTTTCGGCCAGCGCCGCGCGCAGATCGGCGCGCTGCCAGGGAGGACCCGCGTAAAATTTTTCGGTGAAGATGTCGCTGATATGATTGCCGATAATATCGTCGGATTCTCTGCCCAGAAGGTCCCTGACCTTCGGCGACATATAGGTGAGGCGAAGATCGGCATCGGTCTCCCATGCCCAGTCGGACGCCATTTCCATGAAACCGATCAGGGTCTCCTTCGCCCGCTTGGCCGCCGCCAGATTTTCCTCGCGCTCCGCGCAGACTTCCCGGATCAGCTTGTCGTGGCTCGATAAAAGCTGCGCGCTGACGATCCCAGCAAGCACCAGGAACGCAGACATGGGCATCAGCGTCGGATCGCCGGTCGCCATAATTCTGAGCGCGAACGGACCGGTGCAAAGGAAAATGACGAGCCGCGCGATCTTGCGGTCTGCGGCAAGCGACATCGCGCCGCCGATGCCGCACATGGCTGTCCAGGCGATCAGGATGATATGATGTTGCGGGGCGGCCAGTTCGAAAAGCGCGATGCCGACGATCGCGCATACGATTGACTGGGCTCCGGCGAGAATTCCGGCGCGATCAAGCAGGCGATGCTTTTCCGCAACGCTCATGTTCGCAAGGTTGGTCGTGCGCCATCCATACGCCTGGTAGGCTGCAAAACACACATAAACGAGGTAGGCCGCAGCGAAGTACTGAATAGGCTCGGGGTGAATGGTAAGGAAGACAAAGGCGGTCGAGACTGCAATAGCGATATTGACCGGCGGAATCTGGCGCTTGAATTCAAGCGCGCGCCGCTCGATCACCATGTCAGACGCCGTCGCGGCGGCCAGCTGGCGTTGGAAAATATGCGTCGGGAAGGGAGGCATTCTCGTCAATCACCCAGTCAAGGCCCGGCCAACCTATCGCGCTAGCGTTAAACGCCGGTTTACCAAGGCGGACGAGTGTTGGGTCGGCTCCTGATAGGATGGACCGCCCCATGTCTGTGAAACTGACCATTCCATCGGAACGCGGGGAATTTGCCGGTTTCGACGCATTTTTCATCGACGAGGTCGCGCCCTATCTCGCCGAAAAGGAAACCGCGCGCGCTGCAGCGGTTACCAATGTCTTAATTTTGTCAGCCGCAACCGCAGCGCTTGCGCTGGCGATGTTCGCTTACGGCCCTTTCGGTTCGGCGAACCTACAGGCGGCGATTATGATTGTCGTTGGCGGCGGCGCGCTTGCGACATGGCTGCTCAATCGAACAAGAGCCGACATTACGCACGGCCTCCTCGACCGCATCGCAGGGCGGCTTGGATTCGCCTACAGCGGCATATTCGGGCGACCTGATTACTATGAGCGGTTTCGAGGCCTGAAACTCCTGCCGAACCACAATCGCGAAGAGTGGGAAGATGAGGTGAGGGGCGTCTATGCGGGGAATGGATTCGTTTTCTGCGAATCGCATCTCAAATACAAATCTTCCGGAAAGAATTCGTCGACGCGCACCGTCTTTCACGGACAGCTGTTTATGATCGACTACCCAAAGCGCTTTCTCGGCTCCACCGTCGTGCTGCGCGATATGGGTCCGCTGAATGCGCTGATGAGACCTCGAAAAGAATATTCGCGCGTAGGTCTCGCCTCGCCGGCCTTCGAAAAGGCTTTTGAAGCCTGGTCGACCGATCAGGTCGAAGCGCGCGATCTTCTCGATCCGATCGTGCTTGAGCGCTTTCAGGAACTGGAACGTCTCTTTGGCGGCAAGAAATTGCGCGCTGCGTTCGATGACGGAAAGATCCTGATCGCGATCGAAACAGGCGACCGCCTCAATATCGGGACGATGTTCGCGCCGCTGCACGGGACGAAGCGCGTTGAGACGATCATTGCGGAATTCGATGCGATATTTGATCTCATAGATATACTTCTAAAGCGCCTAGACGGCCGGATCGACGGCGCTTTTTCTGTCGCTCATTTGAAAAGCTGACGCCGGGACTTCAGCGCACCAGCGTCAATCTTTCCGCCGCGCGCGTCACCCCTGTATAAAGCCAACGGGCTCCGTGTTCGCGGAAGGCGAAACTTTCGTCGAAGAGGACGATATTGTCCCACTGGCTCCCCTGCGATTTGTGAACGGTGAGGGCGTATCCATAATCGAATTCATCGGAATTCTTGCGCACCGGCCAGGGAACGCTTTCGGGGCCATCGGTAAACATCGCCTTGGGCACCGAGATCGAGACGTTCTTGCCGCCGTCTTCGGGCGCAACAAGCATGCGCGCCTTCTCGCCGCGCGGCGCCTTTCTAAGGACAACGGTCCAGATGCCGCCATTGAGGAGGCCCTTGGTCTTGTTGTTCCGCAGACAGACGAGCTTTTCCATCGCCTCAGGGTATGGATCGGAATGGCCTCGCAATTCCCGGATGCGATCGTTGAAGCGCTTGCGCGTCCTGTTGGTTCCGACCAGCACCTGATCGGCGCCGAGTATGTCTTCGGATGTCACTTCGTCGCGGCGTATGATGCGACAGGAATGATCGCCGCCGAAATCGTCCGATCCCGTCTGCGGGCGCCCCTCGCGAATTTGCATCGACAGGCGGATGATCGGGTTTCCCTGGGCCTGACGATGAATTTCCGTCAGCATGAAATCGGGTTCGGCTTCGGTAAAAAATCCTCCGCCCTTGACCGGCGGAAGTTGCGCGGGATCTCCGAGGACAAGCACGGGCTTTCTGAATGAGAGTAGGTCGCGGCCAAGCTCTTCATCAACCATCGAACATTCGTCGATGATGATAAGATCGGCGGTCGATGCGTGCGCATCGCGGCGGATGGTGAAGAGAAGCTCGCCTTCCTCCGTCTCGTCGTCGCGCGCGGGCCGGTAAATGAGCGAATGGATTGTCGTTGCGCGCACGCAACCCTTTTGCCGCATCACATGCGCGGCTTTGCCGGTGAAGGCGGCGAACGCAACCTCGCCTGCGCTTTCCGCGAAATGACGCGCGAGCGTCGTCTTGCCCGCGCCCGCATAGCCAAAGAGGCGAAAGACCTGGGCGTCGCCCGCCTTTAGCCAGCGGTTGACCGCGTTAAGGGCGTTATCCTGTTCGGGTGTCCAGAGCATTAAATAGTCACGCCAGTTCCACCCACACCGGCACATGATCCGACGGATTCACGTCGCTTCTGCCGGGGCCGCGCTCGGCGCGATCAACGCCTGCGTCTTTCAGGCGGTCGGCGGCTTGCGGCGAGAGTAGCAGATGGTCGATGCGGATGCCGTTGTCCTTCTCCCACGCGCCGCCTTGATAATCCCAGAAAGTGTACAGCGTCTTCGCCGGGTGAATCTGGCGAATCGCGTCGGTGAATCCGAGATTGAGGATTTCGCGCAGCGCAGCTCTGCTTTCGGGAAGGAACAGAGCGTCTGCTGCCCATGCCTTCTGATCGTGCACATCTTCCGCCTGCGGAATGACATTATAGTCGCCGGCGATCACAAGCGCTTCTTCATAGGAAAGCAGCTCGGCGGCGTGTTTCTTCAGCCGCTTCAGCCAGTTCAGCTTGTAGTCGAATTTAGGGCCCGGCGCCGGGTTGCCGTTCGGCGCATAGATGCCGACGACGCGCACAGGCTTTTCGCGGGCGGGCGTGACGAAAGCTTCGATATAGCGCGCATGATCGTCGTCGTCGCTTCCCGGCAGTCCCTTTCGAGGTTCGTCGAACGGATGCTTCGAGAGTAGCGCAACGCCGTTATATGTCTTTTGTCCGTGGACATGGACGTTATAGCCGCGATCTTCGAATTCGGACGCCGGAAATTTCTCGTCAACGCATTTTATTTCCTGCAACACACAGACGTCGGGCTTAGCCTTGTCGAACCATTCAAGGATGCGCGGCAGGCGCGCATTGATTGAGTTGACGTTGAAACTCGCGATTTTCATTTGGTCCTTTTCCCGTCATTTCGCACGGCGCGCAAGCGCTGATCGCGAGGACGGTTTCAGGAATTGTGAAACGTCGCAAACTCCGCCAGCGGCGCGCGCTCGGACCGCAGCCGGTTCACCGGCGCCGATCTGTCGGGAAATCCAAGCGCCATCCCGCAATAAAGCTGTTCTGTCTCCGGCACGCCGAGGACGCCGGAAACCGTCTTTGCGCGCGTCGTCCACGCCTCCTGCATGCAGGTCGCAAGGCCGCGCTCCTCTGCGACCAGCGCGATCGACTGCATCAGCATGCCAAGATGCGCCCATTGCCCCTTGTCGAAGCGGCGGTCGAGCGTGAAGAAAAGGCCGACCGGCGCGCCGAAGACTTCGAAGTTCTTTTGCAGATGCGCGATGCGGCCCATCTTGTCCTCGCGCGGCACGCCAAGAAGCGCGTACATATCCTCGCCGACCGTAAAGCGTCGCGTGCGGTGCGGCTCCCAGAGATTTTCAGGGTAGACTTTGAGGTCGCTCTCATTGGCAAAGGGATTTTCGGCAAGCGATTTCTTAACCGCGGCGATCAGGCGTTCGCGCGCCGGCCCGCTGACGACGTGGACCTTCCACGGCTGAAGGTTGCCCCCCGAAGGCGCGAACTTCGCGATTTCGAGGATTTCGCGGATCGCGCTTTCGGAAACAGGCTTGTCCAGAAATGCTCTGGTCGAAATGCGGGATTTGATGAGGACGGAAGCCGATTTGTCTGTCATCCGTCCATCTTTCGCAAAAGCCGGAACCGGTCAATGATCGCGCTCATATGATTGCCCGGAACAATATCGGTTTCGCCGTCACGGCCGCGCTATTTGCGGGCCTTGCTTTTTTCGCCTGGAAAAGCGGACGCAAGGTTTATGAGGAGGGGCCTCAACTTCAAATCACGCAGTTCGGCGATGCCGTTATCTTGCGATGGCGACATGGCGTCGAAGCGCCGATGGCTGCGCGGTTCGCCGAGGCGTTCGATGATTGGAGGGGCCGTACGGACCGTTTCGTGATCGACCTCAATTCGCCCGGCGGATCGATTACGGAAGGCCGCTTGGTCATCGAGGAAATTGAAAAGCTGAAATCGACGCACGCCGTCGACACCTATGTCGGCGCCGGCGGCTATTGCCTGTCAATGTGCGTGCCGATCTACCTGACGGGCGATCAGCGCGTTGCGGCGGCGGATGCGACATTCATGTTCCACGAGCCGTCGTCATACGATCTCGCCACCGATGAGAAGGTGAAGAGGCCTGACTTCGAACAGAAAATGACGAGCGACAAATTCTTCGAGCGCTATTTCGTCAGATCGGACATGAATCCCGAATGGCGCGAGCGCCTGCGCGCAGACTGGAAGGGGCGCGATCTATGGTTCACGGCGGAAATGTTGGTCGACCAGGGGAGCGGGGTTGTTGAGCAGTTGGATTGAAGGCCCTCACCAGATCGCGCGAGGGCGCTCGTTTGCCCCTCCCAGAGAAGCGGCGAAGCGCGCAAGCGTTTTGGGTGAGGGCGCTTAAACCGAAAAGCTAGTTCCGCAGCCGCAGCTTGCCGTCGCATTCGGATTTTTGATCTTGAACGCGGCGCCGATCAGTTCTTCGGAATAGTCGATTTCCGAGCCGCTCAGAAATTGAAGCGAGACTTCATCGACGAGGACGCTGACGCCGTTCTTTTCGATGACGAGGTCGTCGGCGTTTTTCTCGGTCGTGATCCCGAATTCATACTGGAAACCGGAACACCCTCCGCCATTGACGGCGACGCGGAGCATGGAGCCTTGGGGCTCCTTCTCCAGAATTTTTGCAACCCGCCGTGCGGCGCGGTCAGAGATGGTTACGGACGGGGCTTCAAGAACTTCGGACATGCGTTGAAAGATAGGGAGCAGCGTCACCAAGGGAAAGAGGCGCCGGCTCGCTCGTCCACCCAAAATATCGACGTCCGATCGGGCGACAGGCGGAGGAATCACGATATTTAGCTAAGCTACTGAAACTGCTGGCAAACAAAAACCCGCCCTACACCCTGCGATAGGCTTTAGAATGGCGTCCCAGCGGTCTTGTTTGAAGGACTAATCAATGTTGGAAGGCGTCGCCCCCAATAATTCAACACCCTCACTGGTCGGGCGGCCGGAATGAAGCCGCTTTCCTTCCCGGCCCCGCTCGCGCCCTACGCCGCAAAAGCGGAGGAGACGCGCGGCCGGCTTCATCCTGAAGACGAAAGCGCCACGCGCACGCCGTTCCAGCGCGACCGCGACCGGGTCGTTCATGCGGTCTCGTTCCGGCGTCTGAAGCACAAGACGCAGGTGTTCATTTCGAACGAGGGCGATCATTATCGAACGCGCCTGACGCATTCGCTAGAAGTCGCGCAAATCTCGCGCTCGATCGCACGCATTTTGAAGCTCGACGAAGATCTCGCCGAATGCGTGGCGCTTGCCCATGACCTCGGACATCCGCCATTCGGCCATACGGGCGAAGACGTGCTGAAAGAATGCATGGCCGCCTATGACGGATTCGATCACAACGCCCACACGCTCCGTCTGCTGACGAAGCTTGAACGGCGGCATGCGCGCTTCGGCGGCGTCAATTTGACCTGGGAAGCGCTCGAAGGCGTCGTTAAGCACAACGGCCCGCTGACCGGTCCCAATGCGCGCAAGAGCGAGCCGTTGCCCGCCGCAATCGTCGAATATGCAAAGGCTCACGATCTTTGGCTCGGGACCTACGCCTCCCTCGAAGCGCAAGTCGCGGCGATCGCTGACGATATCGCCTATAACAATCACGACGTTGATGACGGGCTTCGCGCCGGGCTCTTTTCTTTTGAGGCGGCGCGCGATCTGCCGCTGGCCGGCGAGGCGTTTCGCCGGGTTGAGAAAACCTATCCCGATGCGCCGCGCGATATCGTCATCGCGGAAGCCGTGTCCGACCTCATCGGCGCAATGATCGGCGATGTCGTTGCGCAAACGCGCGCGCGTCTCGATGATCTGAAGCCAAAGGACGCTGACGCCATTCGTCATGCGGGCCGTCAGATCGTCGATTTTTCACCTGGTATGAAAGCGCAGCTGACCGGCCTTCGCGCGTTTCTCCACGAAAATGTCTACCGGCATTACAAGGTTAATTGCGCGAGGAGCCAGGCCAAGCGGGTCGTCCGGGCGCTTTTCGACCTTTATATCGCGGAGCCTGAAACCCTGCCGCCGCAATGGCGCGCGAGCGGAGCGGACCAGCCGCGATCGGTCTGCGACTATATCGCCGGCATGACCGATCGGTACGCCATGCGCGAACATGAAAGACTGTTTAGCGGGGCGCCGCTGATCTGACCTGAAAATCGCCTGAATTTTCCCCAGAACAAGGGATTGGCGGGCATCCGGTTCGACCCGCCGCGCCCCAGATGATATGCTTGCGCACCCGCCATGATTCGCGCATTCAAGGGCGAGATCAGGGGCGGCTTGAGGCGGAACGCGCGGCGGCGCGGGACCCGCGGAGGAGAAGATCATGAAAGCTGACGCCGTTTCATTTGATGATGAACTCGACGAGCTGGAAGATTTCGACGACGAAGAGGACAGCGAGGAAGAACGCGGCCTATCCGGCCTCGTCGTTCTTCTGATGGGCGTTGTCATGCTGGGCGCGCTCGCGTCGGTCGTGTGGATCGCTTACCAACAGGGCGTCAGGAACGGCCAGGCCCAGGGCGGCGCGCCTTACGTTCAGGCGGATCCAGAACCTCTAAAGATTGAAAACAACATTGCTGACGCGGCCGATGGCGGCGACCTTGCCGTCTATGATCGTCTTGGCGGTCAGGATTCCGACCCAGTCGAAGTGATCGCGGAAGGCCCGGAAGAGCCGGTCACGCGGAACACGAATGACCCGATCGGGGCGATCGCCGCAAAGGCCGGGAATACGATTGGGCTTGCCGACGATGCGGTAGCCGACCGGATCGCCGAACTCGCCGAAGCGGATGAAGCGCTTTCGTCGGCGCCCGCACCGACCGAGACTGCGCCGGTTGCCAAGCCGGAACCAAAGACTGCGACAGCCCCAACCTCCGCAAGCGCATCGACGCCGACCGAAACGCCCAAACCGACCGTCACCTTCCGGTCCAGCGGCGCCCTCACAGGCTCGCATCTTATTCAGATCGGCGCTTTCCGGTCAGAGGCGGAAGCTGCGGGGCAGTGGTCAAAGCTTCAGGGCAAGCTTGGATCCTATCTTGAGGGCAAGTCGGATGACATCGAACGCGCCGATCTCGGCGATAAAGGCGTCTATTATCGCCTTCGGGTCGGGCCGTTTGCGTCTGCTGATGAGGCGAAGACCTATTGCGCCGGCCTTAAGGAGCGCGGGACGGACTGCCTCATCAAGGCGAAGTAGCATCACCGATGGCGCGCGCGCTTATTCTCGATTGCGAAGGCGCGCGCCCAACGGCGGATGAAAAGGCGTTCTATCGCGACGCTGACCCCTGGGGCTTCATACTTTTCGCGCGGCATTGTCCATCGGCGGAGCATGTCGCCGCGCTTTGCGCCGAGCTTCGCGAATGCGTCGGGCGCGACGCGCCCGTTCTGATCGATCAGGAAGGCGGCCGCGTCGCCCGCATGAAGCCTCCGGTTTTTCCGGAGCATCCAGCCCCAGCCGTCTTCGGCCGGCTGTGGAAGCTCGACCCGAAAAAAGCGATTGAGGCGGCGAGGCTCAACGCCAGACTGATCGGACGGATGTGTTCCGACCTCGGCGTCAATATCGACTGCGTGCCGATGCTCGATGTTCCGCAGCTCGACAGCGATAAGGTCGTGATCGGCGATCGCGCGATAGCAACGCATGTCGATCAGGTGATCGCGCTTGGCCGCGCCGTGATCGACGGACTGATGGAAGGCGGCGCGCTGCCGGTGATCAAGCACTTGCCTGGTCACGGACGTGCGACGGTCGACAGCCATTACGGGCTTCCCCGCGTCGTCGCCTCGAAGCGCGATTTGCGAGAAATGGATTTTCCGCCGTTCAAAGCGTTGAACGATGCGCCGATAGGCATGACCGCCCATATTGTCTATGAGGCCTATGACGCGGAGTTCTGCGGCACCATGTCGAGGACAATTGTCGCAGATGTCATCCGCGGTGAAATTGGCTTCGACGGCCTTCTCCTTTCTGACGACCTGAAGATGAAGGCGCTTGGCGGGCCGGTCGGCGAGCGGGTCAAGGGCGCTATCAGGGCGGGTGTCGATATCGCCTGCTGCTGCAATTTCTCCCTCGCCGAGATGATCGAAGCGGCGGGCGCCGCGCCGGTTCTCGGCGGCAAGGCGCTGGAAAGGGCCGACCGGGCGCTCGGCATGGCTCCAAAGTCGGTCTTGCGGGGTGACAAGGCAGAGGACTATGAGCGGCTGGCGGGCCTCATCAAACCGGCCCTGGTTGCCTGAAACAGTGGAAAAAGAGCGGCGAAGCAGCAAGAGAATCGCCGTCTAGGTGCGTAGATGACCGAAGGAGCGACGACAGCGAACGGAACTGCGGGCGACGCTGGCGCAGAAGCGCTGTTCGATGCGCCGGTGCGCGGCGCGCCGGAGGGCGAGATCCACGCGCTCATCGTCAATCTCGACGGTTATGAGGGTCCGCTCCACGTTCTTCTTGAGCTTGCCCGCACCCAAAAGGTCGATATCCGCAAGATCTCGATGATCCGGCTCGTTGACCAGTATCTCGAATTCATCGCCGCCGCGCGGGAGAAAAGCCTCGAACTCGCCGCCGACTATCTCGTGATGGCGTCGTGGCTGACCTACCTGAAATCGAAGTTGCTGATCCCGGCGCCAGATGACGGATCGGGCGAGCCGACTGCAGACGAAATGGCGTCGCGCCTGGCGTTTCAGCTGCAGCGTCTTGAAGCGATGCGCAAAGCGACGGAACGGCTGTTCAACCTTCCGCAATTCGGGATTGATTTCTTCGCACGCGGAACGCCGGAGGGCGTGCGCGTTCTGAAGACGCCGCTTTGGCAGGCGGACCTCTTCGAACTACTCCAGGCCTATACGCGCCAGCGCGTCGCCGGTGTCGATCGCACTTACAAGATTGAGACGCCGAAAGTCTTTTCGATCGAGGAAGCGCGCGCAAGGCTTCAGCGGATGCTTGGCGCCATCGCCGAATGGACCGAATTGACGCAGGTCTCGCCGGCCAAAGGCGTCGATGCGCCAGCATCTTCGGTTGTCGCCAGCTCGTTTAACGCAGCGCTTGAATTCGCCAAGAGCGGCGCCATCGAAATTCGGCAGCTCGCCCATTTTGAACCGATCTATGTCCGCCAGCGGCGCGACGCGCAGGGTCAGCGGACTGATGCGAGGGAGGTCCGCAATGAAAGCAATGGATGATGGGCGCGCCCGCAATTTCGACGCCCTTGATGTTCGCGAAACGCAGGAAGCGCTCGCCGAGGAACTGGAATCGATGATCGACGAGGACGAAACCGAAGCGGAAGAAATCGCGGCCGACGCCGAGGCGGCGCTTGAACAGGACGCCGCTGACGCCGTGTGGTCCGCAGCGCAGATGGCTGAGCATCTTCGCATGGCCGAAGCGCTGCTGTTTGCGGCGGTCGAGCCGCTCGACGACGAAGCGATCTCGGCGCGCCTTCCGGCAGGCGCCGATGTGAAGCTGCTGATCGAAACGCTGACGCTGCAATATGAAAACCGCGGCGTCGTGCTTTCGAAGGCGGCCGGAAAATATCGCTTCGTAACGGCGCCTGATGTGGCGCATGTGCTCGAAAAGGAAAAGATCGAGCCGAAGAGGCTGACGCGCGCCGCGCTGGAAACGCTCGCGATCATCGCCTACCACCAGCCGTGCACGCGCGCCGACATCGAAGACGTGCGCGGCGTCGCGGTCTCGCCCGGCTCGCTCGATCAGCTGA
>JBGSLM010000229.1:0-8219 GCA_041740755.1 Parvularculaceae bacterium
CGGCCCTGGCGGCGATGCGTGCGTCATCGCCGATTGTCAAATGGTCGGCAATCCCCGCCTGACCGCCAAACTGGACGCGATCGCCGATTTTTACGCTCCCGGCGATCCCGACCTGAGAGGCCATCACGCAATTATCCCCTACAACGACATTGTGGGCGATCTGGACAAGGTTGTCGATTTTGGTTCCTGCGCCAATGATCGTGTCGCCAAGCGCCCCGCGGTCGATACACGTGTTTGCGCCGACTTCGACCCGATCGCCTAAAATCGCCCGTCCGAGCTGCGGGATGCGCTGCAGTCCGGCGGGGCTCATGGCGAAACCAAAGCCTGCCCCCCCGACGACAGCGCCGGCGGCGATCCTGACATCGCTTCCAGTGAGGCAGCACCAAAGCGCAGCATTTTCAGCGATTATGGAGCCGCGCCCGATAACGACGCCCGGCCCGATGACGGCGCCAGGTCCGATCTGTACGCCTGAACCGATATTCACGCCTTGTCCGATGATCGCGGTCGGATGGATATCAGCGCCGGCGGAGATTTCGGAAGCCGGGCCATGATCCGCGAGCGAGCGCGGAGCATGAAGCAATGAAGCAATCGCCGCGAACGAAGCCCGCGGGAATTTGGACGCAATGACGCCCGCCGCCCCGTCAAAGATCGAAACCAGCTTGGATGGCGCAAAACACAGCGCGAATTTTCGCCCACGGAGGATTTCGGCGCGAGCTTCGTCTTCTACAAAAAGAACAGCTCCTTCGAGATCGCTTTCGTCGATGCCTGCAGCGCGCGTGACCAATGCGGAAGCGTCATGCGCTCCCACCGGTTCTCCGCCTGAATGACGCAAGGCTTCGCTGACAGCGAGCGGCTTTGCAGTCAGGAAAAATCGTGCGTCAGGCATCGGATCTGCAAATCTCTCCGGAAAACAAAGCGGCCGGAACGCGAAGCGCCCGGCCGCTTTTTATTGTCAGCGGTCCACCGTTACTTCTTCGGCTTTTCCTTCGCGCCGGCTTTAGGCGCGGCGGTCTGCTTGGCGGCGCCTTCGGCTGCTTTTTTCTTGACGTCAGCGAGCGTGACTTTCTGAACTTCGACAGTCTTCATTTTCTTGTTCAGCTCAGCCAGCACTTCCTGCGTAATGTCGGATTCTGGCGCTGTGTACATGACAGACGACCGGTCGAGCAAAAGCGTCGCGCCGCGCTTGTCGACGATCGACTTCATGATCGGCTGGGATTCCTGAAGGATTTTCGCCTGCGCGACCTGAACGACCTGACTGAAAACCTGCTCCATGATCTGCGCCTGCTGGGGCAGTTGCACCTGCTGACGGACGGCAAGATCCTGTTCCGTCTTCTGGCGCACTTCTTCCGACATCAAGGATGCGCCCTTCTGGTAATTTTCGATATCTTTCTTGAGCTTATCGGCTTCGGCGTCGAATTCCTTCTGGATATTCGTCTTGATCGTCGTAGCCTGACCCGGAATCGTTTTGCCGGCATCGGATTGCGATACGATCGCGCCTTGATCGACGACCAGAATAACCGGCGCTTTCGACGCCTGCTGCGCCTCGGCGCCGGAAACCAGCGCGCCCGCTGCGACGCCGCTCGCAAGCAGGACGGCGATGCCGGCGAACGTCATATACATCTTGGACATAGTCTTACACCTCACTCGGTTTAGAAGCTTGTTCCAGCGCTGAAACGGAAGCCTTCGGTTCTATCGTAATCTTCCTTGCGCAAAACTTTGGCGAAATCAAAGCGAACGGGTCCGAAAGGCGAATCCCAGCTGACCGATATCCCGGCGGTAACGCGGAGCGACAGGTCATCCTGGATAGGCTTCTCGTAAATTCCATCGCCATCGGTGTCGACCCACAACGCCAGGTTGTCATTCAACACTTTGTTCGATTCATCGACAAGGCCGACGGTGCCGAAGTCGCTGAACAGCGACGTGCGGATTCCGTATTCCTTAGGCAGCGGCAGCGGCAGTTTGATTTCGACCGTGCCGATCCCGTAAATTTTCGCGCCGATCGCCTGTCCGTACCGCTGGGAGCTGACGGTCTGCCCCGGCTGAAGGAATCTTGGGCCGACGCCAGCAACTTCAAAGCCGCGGAAGCTGTCGGCGCCTTCGTAGAAGCGATCCTGCAGGCGGATATCGTCGCCGCCAAATCCGGTGATGTATCCGGCGCGCAGCTGAACCTTACCGATAAAGCCGCCAAAAAGGCGCTGGTAATAAGCCGTGTTCACTTCCGATCGAATATATTGGACGTCGCCGCCAAGACCGGCAAACGCCTGCGAGAAGTTCAGGCGCGAACCGCGTGTCGGATCGATCGGATCGTCCCTCGTGTCAAAGCCGACGGAATAGCCGATGAGCGAGGTAAGGAATTTGCCGCGCGACTGGCAGCTCGGCGAAAATGCCTGAATGAGCAGATCGCAGGTGAAGGCGATATATTGGCTGAGCGGGTTGCCGCCAGTATCCGTCGCGCGCGTTGCGGTCGGCGTTGTGCCGATAGTTCCGTTCGCCTGGACATAGAGCGGCGTGAGCGTCGGCAGGACAGCGCCAACCACGAATAGGCTCGTCAAATCCGTCCCGTCTGGAACCTGCCCGCCAACCTGGTTGGTGAAGATGTCGGGATCGAGTTCGACCTTGTCGCGCGCGAGCTGGTACTGAAGGCTGCCGCGCCAGTATTCAGATATCTGAAATCCGGCGTTGAGGCCAAACCCATACCGGTCGCGAACGAATCCCGATTCGCGGAAATCCGTACGCTGGTTCGTGATCGAGAACCCGGCGGCAAGGTTGCGGTCGAGGAAATAGGGCTGCGTGAAGCGGATATCGACAAGACGCGTTCTCGAGCTCGTCTGAACGCGGAAGCGCAAGGTCTGACCGCGCCCCATCAGGTTTCGTTCTTCTACTGAGAAGTCGACGATGAAATTCTCCGTCGATGAAACGCCGATGCCGACCGAGAATGAACCCGTCGCCTTTTCCTTGACGGCGACGTCAAGTTCGGTGCGGTCAGGCGCTGAGCCCGGCTTGTCGGTGATTTCAACTTCAGTGAAGTAGTCGAGCGCCTTAAGGCGCGATTTCGAGCGGTCGATCAGAACCTTGTTGTAGGGATCGCCCTCGGCGACGCGGATTTCGCGGCGGATGATCTTGTCGAGCGTGCGGGTGTTCCCCTTCACGTTGATCCGCTCGACATAGACGCGCGGCCCTTCGTTCACCTCGAACGTGATGTCGATTGTCTTTGTGTCTGGGTGGCGATCGAGACGCGGCTGCACATCGACGAACGCATAACCGCTCGCGCCGGTCGAGAACGTAATCGATTCCGTCGCTTTTTCGACGCGCTCGCCATTGAAGGTTTCACCCTGCTTGATCGGCACAAACCGCTCAAGCACGTTCTCGTCTAGCTTGGCGAGACTGGTCTTCACTTTGACTTCGCCGACCGTGTATTTTTCGCCTTCATCGACTGTGAATGTGATGAAGAAGCTCTTGCGGTCGGGCGTCAGCTCAGCGACCGCCGAAAGCACCTGAAAATCCGCGTACCCGTTCTTCGAATAGAACTGGCGAAGAAGGTCGCGCTCATATTCGAGGCGATCGGGATCGTAATTGCTGCTCGAAGAGAAGAATCGCCACCAGCGGCTTTCCTTTGTAAGGACCGCGCCGCGAAGCTCCCCGCTTGAGAAATTCTTGTTGCCGACGAAGTTGATTTTCGCGACGCCGGTCTTTGGGCCCTCGTCGATTTCATAAATTACGTCGACGCGGTTCTGTTCGAGCGGCGTCACCTTCGGCGTGACAGAAGCGGCAAACCGCCCGCCGCGACGATAGACCTCAATAATGCGCTGAACGTCGGCTTGCGCTTTCGACCGCGTGAATACCGAACGGGCGGTAAGTTGCACTTCCTTCTCGATCTTGTCTTTCTTCACCCGGCTGTTGCCTTCGAGAATGACGCGATTGACGATCGGATTTTCCTGGACGGTGATCAGCAGCGTGTTGTCCGGCTGCATTTCGAGCGCGACGTCGGCGAAAAGCCCTGTGTTGAAGAGCGTCTTCAGACCAACGTCGAGGAGCTGGGGATCCGCTTTGTCGCCAGGATGAACGACGAGATACGAAGCGATTGTCTCCGGCTCGATGCGCTGATTGCCTGCGACCTGAATCGCCTGAATGACCGGCAGTTCGCCTTCGGCAAGGCCAAAGCGCGTTCCCTCCACCGGCGCCGCCGGGCGCTCAGCCGACGATTGCGCGTTCGCCGGACCAGACAGTCCGAACGCCGCTAACAGTAGGACGCCTGCGGCGCCGAACCCAGACCGTAAAAAACGCATGCAGCCGACCTAGCTCTTAACCGCGAAAAAACTTGAGATGTCGTTCCAGGTTACAAACAACATGAACGACGCCAAGAGGACGATTCCCATTCTGAAGCCAATCGCCTGCGCCCTTGCCCCCAAGGGTTTGCCGGCCGCGGCTTCGTAGGCGTAATACATCAAATGCCCACCGTCCAGAACCGGAATGGGCAATAGATTCAAGAAACCGATCGAAACGGAGACGAGCCCGGCGAGATTGATGAAATTTGCAAGGCTGACCTTGAGACGCGTCGCAAGATCGAGCGAATCAAGCGCCGCATCGTCACCGAACCCTGACAAGGCGGACTGGCCGGCATACTGAGCCATCTTGATCGGCCCGCCGAGCTGCGAGGCGTCTTCTTTGCCAAGGATCAGGCGGGAAAGGAATTTCCCTGTAGAATGAATGATTTGCCAGACCTGTCTAACGGCGCTCTTTAGCGCTTCCAACGGCCCATAGCGAACAAAATGAAACGCCGTCTGGTCGCCATTTATTCCAAGAACCCCAACCATTGCGGTATTTCCAAATGCGTCCGGTTTGGGCTGACGCCTTGGCGTTGCGGTCAGCGATATTGTTTCGCCGCCCCGTTCGACCTCAAAAACGATCGGGTCTCCCGTTGAGAGCACAACCACCATGGTCAGGTCGGAAAATGTTTCTATCTTGCCGCCGTTCGCCGAGATGACGAGGTCGCCGGCCTGAAAGCCCGCTTCTTCGGCGGCAGATCCTGGAACGACCGAACCGACTTTCGGGTCGCCCACCACATTTCCAAACGACATCAGGAGCCCTGCGAAAATAGCGATCGCGAGGATGAAATTTGCGAAAGGTCCGGCGGCGACGATCATCGCACGCGCCCAGACCGGCTTGAAATGGTAACAGACCGCCCGATCTTCGGCGCTCATGCCGCGTCCGACTTCATGTTCCTGACCGGGTTTTGGAAACTGAGTCGTTGCGTGCTGTTCAGCATGCTGCTGCGCTTCAACTTCCGCGCTTGCGTTTGAAGCGGGGCTGGCGTCGCCGAAAAATTTCACATAACCGCCAAGCGGAAGCATGGCGATGCGCCATTCGGTTCCGTGCTTGTCACGCCAGCGCGCCAGCGTCTTTCCAAATCCGATCGAGAATACGTCGACTTTGACGCCAAGCATCCGCGCTACTGAAAAGTGTCCGTACTCGTGAAAGAAGACGATGATGCAAAGCAGAATGACGAACGCGATGAGCGTGATCGGAAGCGTCAATAAGGTTTCAGTCGAAATTCCGGCCAACGTCATCGGTCCCGCTTCATCCTGTACTTTCGCGTCGGCCAAGCGCTTTTCACGCGGCGGCCTTCGCGGCGATCGCCTGTCCTGCCATGCGGCGGGCTTCTTCATCCGCCGCGATCGCTTCTTCAAGACTGGAAAGCTTCGCGGGTCCGTTACGCCGACCAAATTCGTTGAGAACGTGATCGGTCACGGCCGCAATGTCCAGAAATTTCAAGCCGCCAGCAAGGAACGACGAGACCGCCTCCTCATTGGCGGCATTTAGCGCCGCAGGATATACGCCGCCGCGCTGAACCGCCTCTCTTGCGAGACGAAGCGAAGGAAAGCGCACAAGATCCGGCGCCTCGAAAGTCAGTTGTCTGACTGCGGCGAAATCCAGGCGAGCCGACGGCGTCGGCGTCCGGTCGGGCCAGGCGAATGTCGAGGCGATCGGAATGCGCATATCGGGGGTCCCAAGCTGCGCAAGCACTGAGCCGTCGACATATTCGACCATTGAGTGAATGACCGATTGCGGGTGGACGAGGATTTCGATCGCGTCGTGATGAACCGGGAAGATATGCGACGCCTCGATAAGTTCGAGGCCTTTGTTCATCATCGTCGCGGAGTCGACCGAAATCTTGGCGCCCATGTTCCAGTTCGGATGCGCGACGGCCTGCGCGGGCGTCGCCGCCGCCATTTCCGTACGCGACCATGTCCTGAACGGGCCGCCGGATGCCGTAAGGATGAGGCGTGAAATGCGGTGCGGACGTTCGAAATCGAACACCTGAAAGATTGCGTTGTGCTCTGAATCGACCGGCAGGAGCACGCCGCCTGAATTGCGGATCGCTTCCATTACGACATCGCCCGCGCAAACAAGGCATTCCTTGTTGGCGAGCGCGATGGCTGCGCCGCGCTTTGCGGCGTTAAGCGTCGGCTTCAGTCCGGCAGCGCCGACAATCGCCGCCATCACCCAATCAGCATCGCGTGAGCCGGCCTCTTCGACCGCTTCAGCGCCTGCGCCAATTTCAATGTCGAGACCGCCAAGTGCGGCTTTCAGGTCTTCTTTTTTTGAAGCGTCGCCAATCGCGACGAAACGCGGGCGAAATTTTCTCGCCTGTTCTGCGAGGAGCGCGACGTTGGAATGGGCGGTCAACGCTTCGATCTCGACAGCGGCCTCGCCCCGCGACCCCGCAAAGTCGATGAGGTCAAGCGTGTTGACGCCGACCGATCCTGTCGAACCCAATACAGTTACGCGCCGGCGAATGCCGCTCATGCTTTTGACCCCTGCCCCTAACGCCCGGACACGAGAATATGGCCATAGAGGACCGCCGTCACCGCCACTGTTGCAAATATCATCCCGTCAAGCCTGTCCAGCACGCCGCCGTGCCCGGGAATGAAGCCGCTCATGTCCTTGATTCCGAAGTTCCTTTTGAATGCAGATTCCGCCATGTCGCCGAGGATTGAGGCAAGACCGAGGCTTGCGCCCATAGCGACATGCCCGACATTGGCGGCGGCGCCGAAAAGCAGCGGCGCGCTCAAGCCGGCGGCAAGCCCGCCGGCGACGAGTCCGCCAACGGCCCCCGCCCAGGTTTTCGCCGGCGAGATTTTCGGCGAGAGCTTCGGCCCCCCAACGAGCCGGCCAGCGACGTAACCGCCAGTGTCCGCGCCCCAGACAATCGCAAATAGAAGAAGAAGGAACCCGCGTCCGTCATCCGCATTTTCACGCAGCCAGACGAGCGCAACGGACGGCGCCATGAAATAGACGGCGCCGAACGCCGCCCACGCCGATTTGCGCGACCCTTTGAGCGCGCATGCAGCCGCTGCGGCGCCGCTTATCGCGCAAACCACAAAGGCGTGTTGATATTGCTCGGCCGCGGCGAGGATGAGCGCAAGCGCGCCGCCAAGACCGAGCGCGAAAAATACCGGCGTCAGCTCGGCGCGCTCGATCATCCGCGCCCATTCAAACGCCATCAGCACACAGAGGAAAGCGACAAGTCCGGCGAAGACGGGTCCGCCGGCCCAGGAAGCGGCGATCGCCGCCGGCCCTAGCACCGCAGCCGAAGCAATCCGCAAGGCAAGCGTGTCCTTGCTGCGCGGGGCCGACGCGGAAGTAATATCGCGTGTCATTTGTGATAGTTCAGGGCGCGGCGCCGACGCCGCCGAACCGGCGTTCGCGCGCATTGAAATCGGCGATCGCGGCGGCGAAGTGCGACGCGTCGAAATCCGGCCACAACACGTCGAGGAACACCCATTCCGCATAGGCCGCCTGCCAAAGCAGGAAATTGCTGATCCGTTTTTCGCCGCTAGTCCGGATGACGAGATCCGGATCTGGTATCGCCGCCGTATCAAGCGATTTGGTGAAAAGGGCCTCATCTATCGCAACGGGCTTTATCCTGCCGGCTGCGGCGTCTTCCGCGAGTTGCCTTGCCGCGCGGACGATCTCGTCGCGGCCGCCGTAATTGAAGGCTATCTGAAGGAAGAATGCCGAATTTGCGGCTGTGTCACGCTCGGCGTGATTGACGAGGAGCTTGATTTCAGCGTCGAGATTTTTCTTGTCGCCGATGATCGAAACCCTGACGCCTTCTCGCTTTAGGGTCGGCAGTTCGTCGCCGATGAATTGCCGCAAAAGCTGCATCAGATCGCGAACTTCGCTCGCCGGCCGGCGCCAGTTTTCTGTCGAGAAGG
>JBGSLM010000230.1:0-7263 GCA_041740755.1 Parvularculaceae bacterium
CCCGGCGCTAACGCCGTCCGCGATGCGGCGGTCCTCCTCGCCCATAAGGCGGCGGCCAAGCTTGGCAGGGCGCAAGGGTGACCTTGCCGGGCCGACCCCGCTGGCGAAGCCCGAGAATGCAGCTATTGTCCCTGCCCAATAAAAACGACAGGGAAGAGCCATGACCCAAAAGCCGCCACCGGGCACGCCAGCCGACGATCTCAAATTCTGCAAGAGCCCAGACGAGGCGATCGCCCGCCTGATCGAACTGTATGACGAGGCCATCGGCGCCGTTGAAAAGCGTTTTCAGGACTATGTCGCGGGCAGGCTGAAGCCAGGCCCTTTCGCCGCCCCGACCTATCCGTATCTTTGCGCCGAAGTGCCGGCTGAAAGATCGATCCAGACGGGGTCGCTCGCGCTCGGCCAGATCGCATCGACCAGCCTTCACGGCGCCTCGATAACTAAGCCCGCGCTTTACGCCAATTATCTTCGCGATCAGCTGAGCCGCATATCGGAGAGCTTCGAGGCGAAATTATACGTCGGGCGATCACGCACGCCGATCCCGCTGACTTTCGCGCTTGAACAGGCGACTGCGTCCCTGACGCCGATACAGCGCGAGGAATTGCAGCATTTCTTCCACATGCCGAACCTCGTGACGACGAACGACGTCATTGTCGATGGCGGAATGATTCTCGCGCGCGGGGGCGCGCTACCGCTCTCGCTCTTTACGGCGGAGCGCACCGATTATTCTCTTCACCGCATCCAGCATTATACGGCGACAAAGCCCGAGCATTATCAAAACTTCATTCTGTTCACGAACTATCAGCGCTATGTCGACGAATTCATCGAGCGCGGGCGCGCGCTTGTCGAAATCGGCGAAATTGAAGCGCTGATCGAACCTGGCGACCGCATCACGCGCAAAGGCGCAGAGCCGACAAAGCCGCCGCTCGCCAAACAGCCGCAAATGCCCGCCTATCATTATGTGAAGGGCAAACATGCGGGCGTGACGCTCGTCAATATCGGCGTCGGGCCTTCGAACGCCAAGACGATCACCGATCACCTCGCCGTTCTTCGCCCGCATGTGTGGCTGATGATCGGCCATTGCGGGGGCTTACGCCGCACGCAGCGCCTTGGCGACTATGTGCTGGCCCACGCGTATCTGCGCGAAGACAATGTGCTCGACGACGCGCTCCCGCCGTCAATTCCGTTGCCGACGATCGCAGAGGTGCAACTTGCGATGACCGCCGCTGTCGAGCAGGTCGGCGGCATCCCGAAAGGTCAGCTCAAAGAGCATTTGCGGACCGGCACCGTGGTGACGACCGGCGACAGAAACTGGGAGCTTGATTTTGAAAAAATCGCGGTGCGCCTAAACCAGTCGCGCGCCATAGCGATTGATATGGAATCGGCGACGATTGCCGCCAACGGATTTCGCTACCGCGTTCCTTACGGCACGCTTCTTTGCGTCTCCGATCGGCCGCTGCACGGCGAAATAAAACTCCCCGGCATGGCCGACGCCTTCTATCAGGCGCGCGTTTCGGAGCATCTCGCGATTGGGTTGCGGGCGATTGAATTATTGCGAGCGGAAGCGGACGCGGGAACGCTTCATTCGCGGAAATTGAGGAGTTTTGACGAGCCGTTTTTGCGTTAACGTTCAAAGCGCGATAGAGTCGGGACATGGACAGGATTTCGGCGACGAAGATATTGAAGGGCGTCCAGCCGCAGCTGGCGTCGCGGGGCGTCGCGCATGCTGCTCTCTTCGGATCGGTTGCGCGCGATGAAGCGAAGAATGCCAGCGATATCGACATCTTGCTGACTCCGGCGCCCGGCGCCAGCTTGAGCCTATTCGATCTTGGCGCGCTTCAGTCAATCCTCGAGGAGGCGTTTGCAGGGTTTCGCGTCGATATTGTGCTCGCGCCGGTGAAAAGACCTACGCTTCGTCAATCCATTGAACGTGACGCAGCGCATGTCTTCTGAGCGTCTGATTGCGGCGTTTGAAGACGTGATCCGCGCTATCGACCTGATTGAAGCCTGGGTTCGTGAGGCTGGCGGGCCAGCTGCGGCGCTTCGCACGGACACGCAGACTCGCAGCGCGATCGAGCGTCAGCTTCTCATTGTCAGCGAAGCGGCGATCCGCATTCATAGAATCGATCAGACCGCGGCGGAACGTCTGGCGCCGGCAATTGACTGGCCGGGCGTGCGCGGCGTCGGCAATTTCATTCGCCACAAATACGATGACCTCGATGGCGCGATTATCGCCAGCGTCGTCGGGGAAAAGATTGCTGAACTTCGCGGCGCATGCGTCCAGGCGCTAGCGGCGCTGCGGGGTATGCAATGATGGCCGACGCCTTCTATCAGGCGCGCGTATCGGAGCATCTTGCAATCGGACTTCGCGCCATCGAGCTTTTGCGCGCCGAAGCCGACGCGGAAACACTGCATTCGCGGAAATTGCGCAGCTTTGACGAGCCGTTTTTGAGGTAGGCTACGCACCCTTGAACGAGGTTGACGTTGAGGCGCGAGGTTTGAATGTACACGAGAGGTCGCGAACGGGAACTGGCGGCGCTCGGGGCGGTGGCCGACGCTGTTAACGATCCAAGAGCAAGACTGGTGAGCTTAGTTCACGATTGGCTTGACGGCAAATGCGGAGTTGAATCGGTAATTACGGGCATCCCGAGACTTGTCGATGAGCATGCCAGCGTCACGACGTGCAATGTGGCATTTCATTGGGTCAACCGGTTAATCGCCGCCGATGAACGATTTCTCGATTGCTATTTTTCACTTTGCGGCAGCCGTCTGTCGCTTATGCGAATACATGCGGCATTCAATTATGAATTTGGTTGCGAAGGACCGCCCCTGCCAGTCTTCAACGCGTTTTTGCGGGACAAGTCTTCCAAGATTCGAGAGCAAATCGTAGCGAGTACATCGATGGGTCGTTGGGTTGGCGCAGTTTCTTTCTTGCGCCTGAGACAGTCAATTGAGTCAAAGTCGGAAATTCGCTCACAGATCGCTGAGGCGATTGAGCTTATTGAAGAAGGGTTTCGGGTTGATAAGGGAGAATCAGATCGCTGCTCGGTTTATTCCGGCAATGGTCCTGGTGGTGCGGGCGCTGTCTCATTTGTGCGGATGGAAGATTATCCGATTGAAATATCTTTCCATGTCCGCGACGTCGAGCAACGCTATTTTCAATCACATGGCGTCTATCCAAAGCGGCCAAAAGGCTACGAATACCGCCCTAACATTCTCCTTCAATGGGATCCGAATGAATGCGAGTAGTCTGAGATGACGCACTCACAACACCCGTTCATAAATCCGGTACGTCTTGTAAATCTCCGCGCCGAGGTCGAAGAGCATCGTCAACATGTCTGTGTTGTTTTCGAGGATCCACGAAAGCTCTGACGACGTGACGCCGTTGTCCATGTTCGCTGAATTCACCATCTCGATGATCTTGTAGGCGAAGGCGGCGCCGATCGGCTTGCCGTGGAGTTTTTTCCTGACGCCCATCAGCGGCATGCGCGCCTGGCTCAGCTTCTTCACCTTGAGCCGCCATAGCAACTTCGCCCAATTGAACGGCAAAAGCTTGCCGTCGAAATCGCGGATCGCCTCCATGACGTTCGGCAGGACGAGGCCGAAGGCGACGGGCTCGCCGTCATATTCGCAAAAGATGATGTTGTATTTTTCGATGATCGGGCGAAGTTCCTTCGCCATATGCGCGATCTGCGCCTCGGTCATCGGGACGAAGCCCCAATTGTCGCTCCACGCGTCTTTGTAGATATCGACAAGCGTTGCGATCTCGCGATCGAAATTCTTCATGTCGAGCAATCGCACGGAAACCTTCGGCGAGGCGAGCGCGCGTTCGATGAATTTCATCCGCCGTTCCGGGATGAACTGCCGGCGCGGAATATAGCGCAGCGCGAACATGTCCATCGCCTTCGCATAGCCGAGGGCCTCGACATGGCGCTGATACCAGTCGCGCCCATGCGGCATCATCACATAGGGCGGGGTGTCGAAGCCTGAGATCAGCAACCCGCATTCCTCGTTCACCGAGAATGAGAACGGCCCCGCGATCTTCTTCATGCCCCGCGCGCGCATCCAGTCCTCGGCGGTCTTGAGGAGCGCTGCGAAAACTTCCCGGTCGTCGATTGCATCAAGAAAGCCGAAATGCCCCGTCGCATCATTGTAGCGTTCAAGATGGAGGGGGTTGATGAAAGCTGAGATACGCCCCGCGACCTCGCCATTTTTCTTTGCAATGAAAAGCTGGACTTCAGCGCCAGCGAGCGCGGGGTTCTCTTTGGGATCGAGGCGCGCGCCGACTTCATATTCGAGCGGCGCGACATAATTCGGGTCGCCGTCATAGGCGACTTTCCCAGCGGCGATGAACGCCTTGCGGCCCGCAGGGCCTTCGACGGCTTCGATAGTTATCGCTGATGTGCTGGGGCCGTCGGCCATTTGCGTTTCCCGTAAATCCTCAGTAGGCGACGGGTTATAGGCGAACGCCGCCCCTTCCGTCACGTCTTGGAGATATCGGGAGTGAAGGCGCGTCAGTCTCTGAGCTTGATCGCGACGCTTGCGCCGGTTTCGGCGACATCGAACAGCGCCTCGGCGATCGGCGGCGGGGCGAGGCGAATCTTCGGATTGCCGGAGACGCCAAAGGGTTCGGCGGGAAAACCGAATGTGTTCTTGTCGAATTTTCGGTTGGCGTTGACGTCGTGATAGGCGACGACCGCCCATTGGCCGGGCGAGGGCGCTTTCAGGCAAATCTGCGTCAACGGGGCGTGCGCCGCATAGCGAACGCGAAATTCGCGGCCGTTTTTGTTGAGAAAACCGTTCGGGTCGTTTCGAAAAAGCTCGACCGTCATCAGGCCGGCGCTCTGCTTCACGTTCTCGATCGTCACGCGGATTTCGTTCGGATCGCCCTTGCAACTGATATGGGCGAAAGGCGCGTCGTCCGCAGCCATGGCCGGCGCAGAGCCGATCAGGCCGGCTGCGATCAGAGCTTTACCCAACATTGCGTTTCCTGTCCCGTGACCCATACCAAGTCCCATTCCTAGCGAAGGCTCTGCCAAATTCGCGTCCCAATTCAGGCCGGACTGTGTCTACCGGTCACAGAATGCGGAATTATGACGCTCCTGCGGTCACTTTCGCGATCGGAAACGCGTCGGCCATCGCGCCATAGGCCGCAACCAATCGGTCGATGTCGTCATTCGTATGCGCGGAGGAGACCGCAAGGCGCAACAGCGATTCCTTGCCGGGCGTTCCGGGGGGGATCGCCATGTTAACGTAAACGCCTTGGTCAAGAAGGAAATTCCACGCCTCGAAGGCGGCTTCCCTTGTCGGCAAAAGGACTGAAATGACCGGCGCCGGTCCCGACGCAAGCTTCAATCCGAACTGCGTCAGCGCGGCGTGGAGACGATTGGCGTTCGACCACAGCTTTTGACGCAACGCCGGCGTTTCCTTGATGTTTTTCAGCGCCGCGGACGCTGAAGCGATTGTCGCCGGCGAGGGCGACGCCGTGAACTTGTAGGGCCGCGAGGAAAAGCGGAGATATTCCGCCTCCGGATGATTTGAGGCGACAAAGCCGCCGATCGCCGCCAGCGCCTTCGAGAAGGTGCCGGAATAGAAGTCGATCTTGTCCATCACGCCTTCGGCTTCGGCGACGCCCCGGCCGTTTTCGCCGTAAACGCCGAAAGAATGCGCTTCATCGACCAGGAGAAACGCGCCGTGCTTGTGCGCGACCTCGACGAATTCGGCGACCGGCGCCGTGTCGCCATACATCGAATACATGCCCTCGATGCAGACGAGCTTGCCCTTGAATTTTGGATCAAGGCGCGCAAGCCGCTTGTCGAGGCTTTCCGGGTCGTTGTGGCGGAAGCGGATTGTCTCGGCGCCCGCAAGCGCGCAGCCGTCATAGATGCAGGCATGGCAATCCGCATCGACCAGAACGACATCTTCGGACGGATCGACGAGCCCTGCGATCGCGCCGAGATTTGCGACGTAACCGGTCGAGAAGACAACGCAGTGCTTCATGCCGAGAAAGTCGGCGATCTCGGCCTCAAGCCGCTTGTGGCCGGCGAACGTCCCGTTGGCGAAGCGCGAACCGGTCGTGCCCGTGCCTTCCTTGTCGAGCGCTTCCTTGGCGGCGGCGATCGCCTTTGGTTCAAAGGTCTGGCCGAGGTAATTGTGCGTGCCGGCGAGAACGGTCTCCCTGCCTTTTATCCGCGCCCTTGTCGGTCCAAGCACTTCTTCCATCACCACCGTGAACGGGTTTTTACCCATCGCGGAGAGACCGTTGTAAAGAACAGCGTTCTTCTCGAACTTGTCGAAGAGACTCATTGCGTCAGCCCTGCCCGCCCTTGATCGAGTGGATTGCGTCGACCAGCTGGCCGATCGTCTTGGTTTCGGAGATCGTGTTCACCGGGATCGAGATGTCATAATAGTCCTCGATGTCCATCACGATATCGAGCACTGACACGCTATCGACTTCGAGATCGGCGACAAGATCGACATCGCGCGTAAGCTTGACGCCCTTCTGGTTCAGCGGTTCGAGAAGGCCGCAGATGCGGCGAAAGACGAGATCGTCGTCTTCCTGAATTCCCGATTGGGTGAGACCTGTCATGTCTTCGCTCCGATTGTCGCGGCCCGATCCTTGAGGGCCAGGAGGGGCCTATAGCAGGCCCTGTTCTTGATACCAGCGCACGGTTTTTGCAAACCCTTCCTTGAGCGGGGTCTTGGCTCGCCAGCCGGTCGCAGGGCCAAAGAGATTATCGCGCGCGACCCAATCGGGATGGAAAAGCTCGTTCACCTGCCCCTGACGGATCGACGGGGTCTTGCCAAAAATGCTCTCTGCGGCCCGGACGCCCTCGTGCAGCAGCGCGACCGCGGGCTTTGGAATTCTGAGCGCCATGACGCTATTGCCGAAGACGCCCGACAGTGTTTTGCCGATCTCGCTCCACTGACGCCCTTCTGCCGTGTCGTCCTCGACCTCATAGACGCGCCCCGATCCGCCGCGCGTCGCCGCCGCGATGAAGGCGCTCGCCGCGTCCTCGACGTAAAGCAACGAAGCGCGCGCAGGCCGGTCGGTCGCCGGCTCAAAGGCAAAACCAGATTTCAACAGCTTGAAATAGGGAAGGGTCACAAGATCGCCAGGGCCGTAAATCGCCGGAAGACGGAGCGCCAGAAATTCGTTCCCCGCCGATGCGCCGGCGACCGCCTCTTCGCTGTCGAATTTCGAGCGCGCATATGGGCTTGTTTCCGGCTGGCGCGCCGAAAGCGAAGACGCATGAACAAAGC
>JBGSLM010000231.1:0-5621 GCA_041740755.1 Parvularculaceae bacterium
TGCGATTCATGAACCGCGAGGCAGAATTTGTCGGTCGCTTCGATCTGCTCGACGCCGAGCAGGAAAATCAGCGAGCCGAGCGCGCGCAGCGTTTCGAAGTCGTACCCGAAATAGGGATGATAAAACGGCACTACGGCGAAATCGGCCGTATGCTGTTTAACCGCCATCAGCGATTGTTCTTTGGTCCGAAGCGGCTGCCAGGTTGGCGCGTTGAAATCGAACTTCTTGTTCTCGCCGCCCTCGAAGCGATCGGCGTAAAGCCGGAATTCCTGCTCGGTGCGCGCCTTGGCGACGGCGAGGCCGGCGTCATAAACCGGACGAAGGCGCGCTCTATCGCGAAACTCTTCAGCCGCCTGATAGCCAAAGCCGAATTCCTCGCCCGTGAAAGCGACGCGCGGGCGCTCCTTGTGGGGCTGGTGTCCGAACCCGTGGCCGTGGTCATGGCCGCCATGGCCCGCCGCCGGCTCATGGCCGCCGTGCGATCCGTGCGCGGAACGCCGGATGGAATGACTGGATGCGCCGTCCGCCATGGTCATGGCCCCACTGCTTCCCCAAGGAAGGATGAGCTTAACCCGCCATTAACGAAACGGAAAGACCGGCCGGGGCCGCTTCTGTGGCCCTCCGGCAACGCCGGTTGGCTAGAGAATATACCGCGAAAGGTCGGAATTCCGGGCGATTTCGCCGATCCGGGCCTCGACATAGTCCGCGTTTATCATCACGGTCTCGCCAGACCGATCGGCGGCGGTGAACGACAGGTCCTCAAGGACGGTCTCGAGGATGGTCGCCAGCCGCCTGGCCCCGATGTTCTCGACCGAGGCGTTTACCGCCGCCGCGGCGTCCGCGAGCGCGTCGATCCCGTCCTCCGCGAATGTGAGGGTGACCCCTTCCGTCGCAAGCAGCACGGAATATTGCCTGACGAGGCTCGCCTCAGTGTCGGTCAGGATGCGCTTTAGATCATCGCGGGTGAGGGCGTCGAGTTCGACCCGTATCGGAAGCCGCCCCTGAAGCTCCGGCAGAAGGTCCGACGGCTTGGAGAGGTGAAACGCGCCCGATGCGATAAACAGGATATGGTCGGTTTTGACCGGGCCGTATTTGGTTGCGACGGTCGCGCCTTCTATCAGCGGCAGCAGATCGCGCTGAACGCCCTCGCGGCTGACATCGGCGCCGCGCGCGCCGTCATGTCCGCCGCGCGCGATTTTGTCGATCTCGTCGAGGAAGACGATGCCGTCGTTTTGCGCAAGGTCGATCGCCTCGCGCGTCATCGCCTCGTCGTCGAGCAGTTTGTCGGATTCCTCCGCGATCAAAGGCTCATAGGCGTCTTTCACGGGCAGCTTCTTTTTCCTGGCAGGGCCGCCGAACGCCTTGCCGAGCATGTCGGAGAGATTGATCATGCCCATCTGCGCGCCTGGCATGCCGGGGATTTCAAAGTTGGGCGCGCCGCCCGTATCCCGAAGGTCGAGTTCGATCTCTCGATCGTCAAGATCGCCTCGCCGCAGCTTTTCAAGGAAACTGGCGCGCGTCGCAGCGCTCGCCCCATCGCCGACCAGTGCGTCGAGCACGCGGCCCTCCGCCGCCTGATGCGCACGCGCCTTCACGTCCTCCCGCCGACGTTCGCGGACGAGCGCCATCGAAACTTCGACAAGATCGCGCACGATTGAATCGACGTCGCGACCGACATATCCGACTTCGGTGAACTTTGTCGCCTCGACCTTGAGGAACGGCGCGCCCGCAAGGCGCGCAAGGCGCCGCGATATCTCGGTCTTTCCAACGCCTGTCGGGCCGATCATCAGAATGTTCTTCGGCGTGATTTCCTCGCGCATCGAGCCCTCGACCTGGCGGCGGCGCCAGCGGTTCCTGAGCGCGATCGCAACCGCGCGCTTTGCGGCGTTCTGACCGACAATATAGCGGTCAAGCTCGGATACGATTTCGCGTGGAGAATAATCTGACATAAGGCGCCTTCAGTCTCTGGGTGCGACCGGCATTTAGGCGCTTGGGAACGCGATGAAAAGGGCGACAAAAAAGGCGGCCCAAAGGCCGCCTTCCTAACCACCGGACAAAGCCCGTTCAGCTCATCGCGGGCGCGTAACGCGTTGCAGTGATCGTGACGCCGCTCCAGGCGTGGTTGAATTTGATCAGGAAATCGAAATCCTAGGTGATATCGATTTTCTTGAACGGCTGCGACCCAAGCGTCGTATCCGTAAGCGTGATCGTCGCTGTGTAAGGAAGCTTCGAATTGATCGCCGCCTCGATATGCGTGGTGTCGGCTGCGCCATAAAGACTGACGGCGCGCGCGCCGGCCGCCGCCGCAGAGGCGACGCGATTTTGTTCGTACATCAGCCGCCCGATCTCGAATACGCCGAACATGAAGGCGAACAGAACGGGGGCGATGATGGCGAACTCAACCGCCTGCGCGCCGGATTTCTCGCGCGCAAACTTCCAGAGCGTGAAGGGTCAGCGCATGTCAGCGCACCTGCACTTTCATCTCAGTTTGCATCGTGAAATCCGGAATGAAAATCCCCTGATAGCTCTTGCTCGCGGCAAAATCGTAATAAATCGACGGAACGATCTCGCCGGTGCAAAGCTGGTCGCAATCAACAGATGTGCCGACGGCGTCAGGGCACTCGCATGATTTCGCCACATCAACCGTCGGAACGTCATTGGAATCGATATCATTCAATTGACTGCCGTATGCGCCTGTCGCGGCCGATTTCACCATGTCTTCGAGCGTAACTTCATCCTCGACGCTGTTCATGGCGAACTCGGCGCCCGCGCGGACAGATTGGTCAAGCTTCATGCGGTCGCTGACTGCAAGGCCCACATCGGTGACGATAATGAGGCCGATCAGCAGCACAGGCGCCCCGACTGCGAATTCGACGGCGGAAGAACCCTTCTTGTCGCGTATGAACGAAGCGACGTCAATACGATTTTGAACATGTTTCTCACCCTACGATCCTAATCGTTTGCGCGGCCCGGATTTCAGTGGTTCCTGAATTGGCGCAGTCGGTGCTGAAGTCCGAATTTCCCCAGAACGTTACTGTACCGCCGATAACCTGTGTGCACTGACCGGACGAATAGGCGACGCTGCTGCCCGTATATTTGATGTCGGAATCCTTGTTGGGAGAATAGACGGCCCCGACGATCTTGGAGCCGCTATTCCCGGAAAGGTCCATGTTCACTTCGCTCGTCCGGCTGCCGAACATGGCGATGCCTTTGTAAGAGCCGGTCGTTTGCGCGGAGATATTGATCGTCGAATTGCCGTTGAGCTTGATGTCCCATTTTCACTTGAATATCAGCGTGACGTTGGTCCCTGCAATCGTTCGGCCGCCGGTCAGCGAAAGGCTCGCCGCAGACGCGCTGGTATTTTCCAGCACATAGGCGGTGTTGGAAGTCAGCGTAATGCTGCGGTTGAAGTTTCAGGAGTTTGCTGCGGCCGAATAGCATCGAACCGCGCCGCTTCCGGCGGGTGTCGACGGGTTGCCGATTTGCGTGAAATTGTTGGCGTTCCCCGTGTAATTGCAACCTCCAGCGGTCGGCATCGGAACGTTCGCATAATGATCCGCACTGACCGGACCATTGGCGATCGGCGCCGGACAATCGAGACTATAGGTGTTGTTGACTGAAACGTTTCCTACGGCCGAGATGCAGTCCGCTTCTACGTTCGACCCGTTGCCGGTCGCAGTGATCGCTGAAGACGAGATTGAATTGGCGGCGATATCGCAGCCCTCCAATTCGACATTCGTTGAACCGCCGGTGGAGATTGCGCCGGACGCGTTTGGATGCAGCGCAAGCACGCAGGCAGGCCGCTCATTTTCGATGTTGGCGAGCGCTGCGGATTGAAACGTGACGTCGCTGTTGCCCGCAAAAAATTTGGTGAAGTTACGGGGTGCGGTCTTCGTCAGCGTCACATAAACGTAAGCGGCGTTGCCGTTCGGATTTGTACCGTCGACAGCGTTCGGCGCCGATGACGGCGGGCTTTCAACGAGGATCCCGTCATCGCCGCCCTTATAGCCGCTCGCTTCGGCGACTACTTTGGCGGCGGCGGCGATCGTGTCGATATCTTCGCCTGAACGGACCTGCGTCGCCGCAGCGAACGCCGCCGTGTCCGCTGCGTTCTGAACCTGGCGTTTCGTCAGCTCCCATCCGCCAAGTTCGGCGCCGAATGCGAGACCGCCGATGATCACCGGCGTCATCAGCGCCATGATAATCGCAGCGCCGCCTTATACGTCGTTCAGATATGCCGCGCCGTTTTCATATTGAATGCGGATTTCATCGTCATCGTCCTTGCCTCAGCCCGATCAGGTTTCGCGTCGCACGCGAACCTTTCGTGCGTGTAAGAATGCACGATGATTTATTGACGAGTGATGTTTACGGGCCGTTTAAAAAGATGAAAACTATTCCGTTAATCCGATCGTATAGGTAACGGGAATTAAGGTTAATCAGTATACGGCGGCAGATGCGGGCGCCGCCGGGTTCCTCACGAACCGACCCTCTCCAGCGTCAACTGGTCGTTCGTGTAAACGCAGATCGATGCGGCGATCATCATTGCGCGGCGAACGATCGCTTCGGCGTCAAGCTGCGTTTCTTCAAACAGCGCCCGTGCGGCAGCCCTTGCGAAATCGCCGCCGGAACCGATCGCCGCGATCCCCAGCGCAGGCTCTATCACGTCGCCTGCGCCCGTCAGCGTTAAAGTGACGTTCTCATCTGCGACGATCATCATCGCCTCTAGGCGGCGCAGGAAGCGGTCGGTGCGCCAGTCCTTGGCGAGCTCGACCGCAGCGCGTGTCAGATTGCCCGGATGCTGCTCAAGCTTTCCTTCCAGCCTTTCGAGCAGCGTGAAGGCGTCGGCGGTCGCGCCGGCAAAGCCAGCGATGACCTTGCCGCCCGCGAGGCGCCGGACCTTGCGGGCGTCGCCTTTGACGATTGTCTGGCCGAGGCTGACCTGTCCGTCGCCGCCGATGACGGCGATCCCGCCCCGGCGGACGCTCAAAATCGTGGTTGCATGCATCTCGGTCTTCATCGGACTTCCTTCGCCCGGGCTGGGATGAAGATCAATGCGTCCGAGCGCCCTTAAATCGCGGTCAGCTATCGCCGCAGCCGCGCACGGCGCTTGACGGCGTTAACCATGCCGGGCCACAAATTGCGCCGCTGGGAGCGAAATAACCTCAAAGGGGCTTAGATGAAATTCATTATCGCAATTGGCGCAGCCGCAGCTGCGCTTTCGGCAGTCGCCTTCGGCGGTGAAATGACCGACGCGTGCGTTGCGCGCCTTGAAGCTGAGGGCCGTGACACGTCCGGCTGCAGCTGCCTTGAGGACCGGATCGTTGCAAATCCGGCGCTTGAAGCTGAGTTCCGCGACCTTGGGACCATTGAAGACCCGGCCGCTCGCTATGCAGCCGCCTCGGCTGACGCCAAAGCGGCGATGGACGCCTGCACGCGCTGATCCCTCTCGTTCGACCGGAGCCGATAGTAATGTTGAAATATCTTACCGCCGCCGTCGCCTTCGCCATGCTCACCGTCCCGGCGAGCGCCAATGAAACCGCCGATTCCTGCAGGGCGTATGTCGCCGAAAACGGAGGCGACGCGTCGGGATGCGACTGTCTCGGCGCCGCCGCCGCAGCCGA
>JBGSLM010000232.1:0-19241 GCA_041740755.1 Parvularculaceae bacterium
GCTTGCAGCGCGCGCGCGTGCGCTCATCGACGGCAGGCGGGCGCCTTCTCTTGAAGATATCCGCCACCTCGCGAAACCTGTATTGCGGCACCGGATGGCGCTAAATTTTTCCGCGCGCGCGCAAGGCGTCGAAATAGACGGTTTTATCGATGAAATCGTCGCGAAAGCGATTTGACCGTGCTTAAGACTCGCAGCGCTGCAAATGGCCTGGAAACTCGTCATCAAGCCGAGGAAATCGCCGCCGCGTTTCCTCCGCTGATGATCGAAGCTGAGCGCATTGCGCAGACAGTCGCCGCCGGGCTTCATGGCCGCCGCCGGGCGGGACCGGGCGAGACGTTCTGGCAACATCGCGCCTATGCTTTCGGCGATCCCGTGTCCGCTATCGACTGGCGGCAATCCGCGCGCGTTTCCGATCGCCTGTATGTCAGACAAAACGAGTGGGACGCCGCAGCCGCCGTATGGATCTGGCGCGACCCGTCGCGCTCGCTTGAATACGCGTCGTCCCGAAATCTGCCGACAAAGCGCCGCCGCGCTGATATCCTTGCGCTGGCGCTCGCCTCGCTCCTTGCGCGCGGCGGAGAGCGCATTGGCGTCATATCGTCAAATCCGCAAATCTTTCACGGCCGCAACGCCGCCGCGCGATATTATGAAGCCCTCGACATTACGGGTTTCGATGAACGCGCTTCCTCGCCGCCTCCATTTCCGCTGGGCGCGCACGCCCGTGTCGTCTTCTTTAGCGACTTCTTCACTGACATTGATGCGATCGGCGCGTCGGCGGCGCGGGCGGCGGCGCTCGGCGCGAAGGGAGTTTTCCTGCAAATCAACGATCCTGGCGAGGAGTCGTTTCCCTTCAAGGGCCGCACCGAATTCTCGAACCCGGAAAGCCGCGACCGGGTGACCTTCGGCGACGCCGGCGCGCTGCGTGAGGATTATATCCGCGAATTCGCGGCGCACCGGGCGACGCTCGTGCAGCTGTGCAACCGGTTCAATTGGACGTTCATTGCGCACCGGACAGACGCACCTGCAAACAACGCCCTGCTCGCCTTGTTTGCGGCTGTCGCCGATCAACGGAGCCGGTCTTGATGCGCATGCGGCCAGGAAGGGAATAAGCCGCCGATGGGCGACTTGTCATTTGCATCGCCTGCGATCCTCTTCGCCCTCGCCGCATTGCCGGCGATCTGGTTCCTCTTGCGCGCAACGCCGCCCTCGCCGCAGCAGGTCAAATTTCCCGCGTTCGAACTTTTGCTCCGTCTTACGAAGACCGCCGAGACGCCGCATCGAACGCCCTGGTGGATACTCCTGCTCCGACTGGCGATAGCAGGTCTTGCCATCGTCGGTCTTTCAGGACCGATCATCAACGCGCCGCCGCCGACAAGTTCAGGTCCTCTGGTCATCGTTGTGGATAACACCTGGCCCGCAGGGCCCGCATGGCGACTGCGCCGGGACGCCATGAATAGCGCCGCAGAGCGGGCCGCAAGCTCCGGACAGCAGGTCTTTGTGATTACGACGGCGGGCGACGAAAATGCGGCGCCCCAACCGATCACGGGCGATGAATTGCGCGACGCCGCAGCGACGCTTCAGCCTGAGCCGTTTTCGCCCGACTATGGAAGAACCGCAAAGCGCGCCGCAGCGCTAGGTCCCATATTTCAAGATGCCGAGGTTCTTTGGCTTTCCGACGGAGTTGATCACGCCGGCAGCCATGAGCTCTTAGCCGCATTGAAAAATCTCGGCGAGGTCACAGTTCAAATTGATAAGAACGCGCCGCTGCTTGCTCTTTATCCGCCCGAGCGAAGCGATACAAAACTCACCTACCGGATAAAGCGCGCCAGTGAAGCGCCGTGGCGAGGCGACATTGTGGCGCTTGCGCGTGACGGCCGCGAACTTGGTCGAACGACGTCTGAATTTTCTGCAGGAGAAGACAGTATCGAAGCTGCAGTCGATCTGCCGCTCGCCCTGCAAAATGAAATGGCGCAAGCCCGGCTTGAAGACGTGTCATCAGCCGGCGCCGTCCAGCTTGTTGACGCGCGCGAGCGGCGCGCACTGATCGGCTTTATCGCGAGCGGCGACGCGAGCCTCGATCCATTGCTTTCCGGCCGGCATTACGTACGAAAAGCGCTCGATCCTTATGCATTGTTCGTGACCGATAGCCTTGAGAATATTCTCACCTCAAGCGCTTCCGTGATCGTGCTGGACGATGTCGGCGTATTGCGGCCGAGCGACGTCGAAGCGCTTACCGCCTGGATCGTACAAGGCGGCGTCGTCATTCGTTTTGCCGGACCGACGCTTGCCGAGGCCGCTGAAGATACGACGCCGCCGCTATTGCCGGTTCGTCTGCGCGGCGGCGGCCGGGCGTTCGGCGGCACGCTGACCTGGGACACGCCGCAATTACTCGGCTCCTTCGCTGCGGATGGTCCATTTTCAGGTCTGACGCCGCCGCCCGACGTTTACGTACGCAGACAAATATTGGCGGAGCCCGGAGGAGACACCAGCGAGCGGTCCTGGGCCAGCCTTACGGATGGAACGCCCCTTGTAACCGGTGAGACAAAAGGCGCCGGCGCAATTGCGCTTTTCCATATCACGGCGACGCCCGAATGGTCGGACATCCCGCTTTCCGAAACATTCGTCGAAATGCTGCGCAAGCTCGTCTTCATGTCGGCGCTTGGACCTGAGATTACCGGCGGCGGAGAGGATCGGCGTGCGGCGCCGTATCGCGTCATCGACGGGTTCGGCGCGCTGAAGCAGCCGGCTAAAGATCTCGCGCCGGCGACTCTGAGCGAAATTGAAAGCGGACCGGCGCCGGGAAGACCGCCCGGACTTTATGGCGCGCCGGAGGCGCCGATCGCTCTCAACGCCGTCGCGAAGGATGACGACTTCAAGCGCGCGGCGTTCGAAGGAGCTTATATTCAACCCTATATCTCGGACCCGCCCGTCAGAATGGGGCCGCCTCTCTTCCTGATCGCTTTGGCGTTGCTCATCGCAGATGGGCTCGTCGCGTTACGCATCGCCGGAAGACTTCCATTTTTCGCCGTGCTGATTGCGATCGTTTTGCATTCTGCAACCGGAAAGGCGATCGCAGATCCCCTGAACCGGCCAATTTCGCCTGAAGCAAATGAAGCGGCGCTGACATTGCGGCTCGCTTATGTTCGAACCGGAGATCCGGCGACCGATCGCATTTCCGAAGCGGGCTTGCGCGGTCTCAGCGCCGAACTGACGCGCCGCACATCCGCCGAACCGGCGGCGCCCGCCGCTGTTGATCCGGAAGCGGATGATCTTTCGGTTTATCCGTTTCTTTATTGGCCGGTGACGCCGGGCGCCGGGGCGCCGTCGGAGCGCGCTCTCGCCAATATCGAGACATTCATGCGGTTCGGCGGCATGATCGTATTCGACACCCGCGACGATGAGCGCGCTGTCGCCGGCGCGCAAACGCCGGAAGGAGCAGCGCTCAGAGCGATACTCGGCGGCATTGACCTGCCGCCGCTGACGCCCGTCGCCGGCGAGCATGTTTTGTATCGCTCATTTTACCTGTTGTCGGATCTGCCGGGCCGAATGGCGACACGGCCCGTTTGGGTGCAGGCTGGCGATGGGCCAAACGACTCTGTGACCCCCGTCGTCATCGGCGGTCGCGACTGGGCTGGCGCCTGGGCGAGCAATGAAGTCGGCGAACCGATATTGCCCGTCAGAAACAGCGCTCGTCCGTGCACAGACATCGAGGGAGCGATACCGCGCAATCCGCGCGAATGCTCCTATCGCGCCGGCGTCAATATGGTGATGGTGGCGCTCACCGGAAATTATAAATCCGATCAGGTGCACACGCCGATCCTGCTTGAAAGGCTCGGCCGCGAATGAGTGAGATAACGTTTGAACCGGCATTCCCGCTAGCGCTTGTTATCGGCGTTGCAACGCTCGCGTTTCTGGCGGCGATACTGTCAATCATTCGTTATCCCGCAAGCGCGCCGTTTCGCCTCGCCGCCCTCGCCGCATTCGCCGGGCTGTTGTTCAATCCCATGTTGCGAATTGCAGAACGCACGCCCCTTGACGACATTGCGGTCATCATCGTCGACGAAAGCGCGAGCAATCATCTCGACGATCGCAAAGGGACCGCCGATGCGGCGGCGGCGGCGATAGAAAGCAGGCTCAATTCGCTCGGCGGCGTCGAGATAATCCGCTCGGTCGTTGGCGGCGCCGAAGAATCCCGCCTAGGCGAAGCGGTAGCCGCAGCGATCGGCGACAATCCCGGCGCCCGGCTTGGCGGCGTCTTTGTCATTACCGACGGCCAGGCGACAGACCGGATCTCGACCGAACGGCTGACGATCGCCTCGGCGCCGATCCACATTCTGACGACCGGCCGGAAAGGCGAAATCGATCGCAAGGTGACGCTCACCAAATCGCCGCGATACGGCATCGTCAACGAAGGCGCCGAAATCAGCTTCCGCATAGACGATCTCGGCGCGGACGAAGCGGCGATTGACGGCCGCGGCGAAGCGATTGTCGCGCTTCGCGTCGACGGCGAAGAAGTTTTGCGGCAGCCCGTGCCGGTCGGCGCTGAGGTCTCATTCGTAGCGCCTTTGCCGCATCCTGGACGGACGGTCATAGAACTCGAAGCGGAGACGGCCGAGGGAGAATTGACCGCGAAGAACAATATCGTTGTTCTTCCTGTTTCGGCGATCCGGGACCGCCTTCGCGTCCTGTTGATATCCGGCGAACCTCACGCCGGCGAACGGGTCTGGCGAAATCTCCTGAAATCGGACCCTGCGATCGACCTTGTTCATTTCACCATTTTGAGGCCGATTGAGAAAGCGCAAAGCGACAACGCGCTGGAGCGCGAACTCGCCTTGATCGAGTTTCCGCAAGATGAGCTGTTTATCGAAAAGCTCACCGAATTCGATCTCGTCATTTTCGATCGCTATACCTACCGCGGCGTTTTGAACTCATACCATTTCGATAATCTGGCGCGTTATGTGGAAGGCGGCGGCGCAGTACTTGTATCGTCCGGTCCGGAGTTCAGCGGGGTATTGAGTCTCGCCGGTCGGCGGAATTTTTCGTTCATCCTTCCGGCGACGCCGTCGGGGGAAGAGATCGACGAAGCGTACAGGCCAAAGATTAGCGAAACCGGGAGGAAGCATCCCGTCACTTCAGGGCTGCCGGAGGAGGAATATTGGGGCCGGTGGCTGCGCATCATGCCGGCAGCAAAGCGATCCGGCGAAACGCTGATGACCGGCGCTGGAGAAAATCCGTTGCTGATACTCGACCGCGTCGGCGAAGGCCGCGTCGGCCTCATCCAGTCCGATCACGTCTGGCTCTGGGCGCGCGGGTTTGACGGCGGCGGTCCGCATGCGGAGCTTTTGCGACGGATCGCCCATTGGTTAATGAAGGAGCCGGATCTCGAAGAGGAACAGCTTCTCCTTTCGGAAATCGAGGGCGCCCTCGTGGTCGAGCGCCGCACCATTTCACCCGCAGCGCCGTCGGCGACGTTAACCCTTCCAAATGGCGACCAGCGCGATGTGGCGCTTTCCGCAAGCCGGCCAGGCGTCTTTGAAGCGCGCCTTCAAGACGCGCCGCGCGGTCTTTACCGGGCGGTTTCAGACGACCTCTTTGCAATCGGCGCGGTCGGGCTCGCCGCCCCGCCTGAATTTGAAAATGTCGTATCAACCAGCGCAAAACTGCGCCCCCTGGCGGATTTGACCGGCGGCGGCGTCTTCCCGCAGATGAAGGACGGCCGGACGGACTTCCCCGAAATTCGCCGGATCAACGCCAGAACCCGCGAACGAGCCGGGGCAAATTGGGCGGGACTGATCGAGCGCAACGCTTACCGGACCGATTCGGTCAGCGATCGTCCCGCTGCGGCGCCCTGGATCTGGCTTATGTTCCTTGGAATATCGCTCGCCGGAGCCTGGCTGGTTGAGGGGCGCGGGGGGCGCCTGCGGCCGAGGTCCTAATGCCGACCGGCAAATTGCGTCTCCCGCTTAACGGCCCCTCAATTAACCGCTCTTAACCTCACCTCGGTCATGGATTCACAGTCTGCGCGTGAGGGAGTTGGTTGTGGCGTTTGCGTTGAAAGGGGCGTCCGGCGACGCCGAAAAAAAGCCTAAGCGGAGTCCGCTGGCAGGGCTGTTCGGTCTTTCCGGTCAGCATGCCGACGAGCCGGAATTGCCGGCGATGGACGTCGCCGCCGGCCTTAGCCGCGCCCTGCGCCGCACATCGGAAGCGCAACCGGCTGAAAAACGTCAGGCGCCAACCGGCGGCGAGAATATTCGCGAAGCGCTCGGCGCAATCGAATCGGCGCTCTACACGATCGACCGTGTTCGGGACATTATCGAACAGGCTTATGAAGTCGCGCTATCGGCGAATGACACCGAGGAAGCCGGCGCAAGAGCGCTGCTCGCGGAAAGCTTCGATGAGTTGCGCCTTTCCATAAATTCGACAATCGAGTCGGTCGATGATCGCGCTTCAACGCTTGTCGGCAAGTCGCATCGACAGATTGACGTCAAGCTCGGGGGCAAAGCGCATTATTCGGTTTCTCCATGCCGCCTCGATTCATCCCCCAAGGGTCTCAACATCAATCCTCCCCGCGACGCCTTCTCGACTTTCGAGGAAATCGCCATCTCGCTCGAAGAACTTGACGCGGCGCTCCTGAAAGCGGATCGCGGCGCAAACGCTTACTGCCGCGACGCGCAATTCCTGATAGCGAAGCTGCAGGATCAGGCCGACGACGCTTAGGGAATTCCCAGCATTTTGTGCGTTTGAAGGCTAAGGCGCCACTGCGGATGCGCGAGGCAGTAATTGATCGCAAGTCTCGTATTGCGTTCGCGCTCTGGTCCATCCATCGGCTGAAGAAAAAAATTCCGGAACGCGAGCCCTGAGAATCGCTCGGGCGGCGCGTCCGCCTGAGGATAAACGAGCTTCAGCTCATCGCCCGATGTCTGCGCCAGCGCCGCCGACGATTTCGGGCTGACGCAGATCCAGTCGATGCCGGCAGGCGCTTTGATCGTCCCATTCGTCTCGACTGCAATTTCAAAGTTCGCTTTGTGCAATGCGTCGATCAGCGGCAGATCGAGTTGCAACAACGGCTCGCCGCCGGTGCAAACGACCATTGGCCTGCCAGTTGAGCTTCCTGTCCATTTTGAGAGCGCATGCTGCGCAAGGGAATCCGCGTCGTCGAATTTACCGCCGCCCGGCCCATCGACGCCGACAAAATCCGTATCGCAGAATTTGCACACGGCGCTCGCGCGGTCGCGCTCAAGCCCGCTCCAAAGATTGCATCCTGCGAATCGAAGGAACACGGCGGCGCGCCCTGTCTGCGCGCCCTCGCCCTGCAGCGTGAAAAAACATTCCTTGACCGCGTAGGCGCGCACTAGCTGAGTTCCCCGCGAGATTTCGCCTCGGCATAAGCGAACCAGCCCTTGGCCCGCAAATCGCAGGCAGGGCAAACGCCGCATCCATAGCCCCAGTCAAACCGCCGCGACCTGTCGCCGAGATAGCAGCTGTGCGTATGTTCAACGAGAAGATTGATCAACTTTTCCCCGCCAATTTCCTCCGCCAGAAGCCAGCTTTGCGCTTTCGATAGATGCATGAGGGGCGTTTCAAGCAGGAACTTTGTCTCCATCCCAAGCTCGATCGCTTTCATCTGCGCATCCAGCGCTTCGCGGCGGCAATCCGGATAGCCCGAGAAATCCGTTTCACACATGCCGGCGACAAGAACGCCAAGCCCGCGCCTGTACGCCAGCGCTGCCGCCATTGCCAGAAAGATGAGATTGCGCCCCGGCACAAATGTCGTCGGCAACCCATTTTCACCGACAACGATTTCGGCTTCGCGCGTCAGCGCCGTCTCACTGATCGCGCCAAGGCCGCTTAGATCAACGATCGAGTCTTCGCCCAGGCTATTTGCAAGCGAAGGAAACTCCCGCTTGATCTCCCGCCTGACGGCGGCGCGCGCACCAAGTTCTACCTGGTGACGCTGTCCATAATCGAACGCAACGGTCTCAACTCGTTTATAGCGGCGTAGCGCCCAGGCGAGCGCAATCGAGGAATCCTGTCCGCCGGAAAACAACACCAAAGCTGCGCCGGGATCGAGATGCTTCATGGCGGTCAATTCAAAAGAGGTCCTATAATGTGCACGGTCCGATACGGGCGGATCGATGGAGACGCAACATGGACAACGTGACCTTACTCTATTCGACTGCGCCCGATGAAAAGGCCGCAGATGAAATTGCTACCGCGCTTGTCGCGGAGGGAGCGGCGGCCTGCGTCAATATCGTCCCGGGCATGCGATCCGTCTATCGATGGGAAGGAAAAGTCGAAACCGCAAATGAAGTCATGTTGTTCGTCAAGACGACTGCCGCATCAGCCGGACGCGCCGGCGCAATTATCCGTCGCCTCCATCCATATGATGTTCCCGCCATTACGGCGCTCACCGTGGACGAAAACCGATCGTCCGATGAATTCTGCGATTGGGTGCGAAATTCCTGCGCCGCCAAATAACGGAAACCCTTTATTAACCTGTTACGCGTATAAGTTGTATCGTTGCGGCGATGCAATCTCCCTCCAGCCGACCCGGGTCCTGCTTCCCCCTCATTAGCCAGCACTGGGTGCATCGCTGCAACAAATGGCCGGCTGCTAGAACGCCACTCTAGTCGCGAGAGCCCTCACAGCCGGAGACCGCATGTTCAAGAATCCCCTTCTTGTTTTGCGGTCTCCAGTTTGTCTCACCCAAAATATCCGCATTGATCCAGTCTGCGACATCATCGAGCGGCGCTTCGCGCGCAAGATCTGCAAAAATCAAGTGCCAGCTTTCCGGATAAGCGATCGTGACGACATCGCCGCATAACCGCCGCGCTGTCTTGCGCATCGCCTTGATGGGAATGATTTCGTCTCTTTCCCCAAAAATGAAAAGAATATCGCCGCCGACTTCGTTCGAGGCGTCAAATCCGTCGCCCATGATGCGTTCGGCGCCGAGGATCGAATCGATCCGCGTTTCCTTGATGATGAGCGGATCGGCATACATTGCCCGGAGAAATTCAATATTGTCTGACGCCTGCTTTCCGGCTCGCTCTCCTGTCAGCGTCTTTCCGGGCGCGAACGTCGCCGCAAGGCTGAGCGTTGTTCGATAGAATATCGACATGCTCGCCCCGCCCCAGATGCCCGGCGCTGCTAGTATGACGCCATCGACATCAAGCGGTCCGTCTTTCATCGCGGCGAGAATAACCCCGGCGCCCATGGAATGCCCGACAACATAAACGGGCAAATCAGGATGCGCGGAGCGAACCGCATCGATTGCCGCGCGGAGATCCTGCTTCATCACATCGCCGCCTGCCCATTGGCCAAATTGAGGCGAACGGCCGAAGCCGCGCTGATCATACGCATAGACTGAGATCCCGCGCTCCGCCCAATAAGGTCCAGCGAGCGCAAATGCAGCTGCATAGTCATTCATCCCATGCACGGCGACAAGCGCGGCTTTCGGCTTTTCCGCTTCCCATTTTGTCAGACCGAGCCGCGCGTCGTCGACACTGATCACCGCATCATCCGCAATTGACGCTTTCATTATCGGCGGCGGCGCGTCGGGAAAAGAAACGCACCCCGACAGCGCCAAGAGGCCGGCGCAAAAGACAAATATGCGGATGATCATTCGGCGGCCTGCGGTTTGTCTTCTGTTACGCCCGCCGATTCTACCGCCAATTCGAGTTTTTGAAGCCCGTCAAAAAAAGCTTCGCGCTCGCTGACGGACATGGCGCGCCATAACGCCTCTTCATACTGAAGCGCTATCGTCGATACGCGTTCATATACGGCGCTCCCCTCCGGTGAGAGGCGAAGCATTGAAACGCGCCGGTCCGCAGCCGGCCCGCGCAAGATCAGTCCCTTTGATTGAAGCGATGCGACAGCGCGGCTCACCGCCATTTTGTCCATCGGCGTTCTGGCGACGACATCGCGCGCTGCGACTGCGTCGGCCTGACTGACTACAGCGAGGACGCGCCATTCTGGGATCGTAAGATCTTCGCTCGAATACGCGGCGCCGAGCTGTTCGCTCATCAGTCGCCCAAGAACCACGATCCGGTAGGGAGTGAAGTCTGAAAGATCGAGGCCGCCTCTTGTCGCCCCGTCCCCGGTCATGCGGATTCCTTCAAGACCCCTCGGCGTATCTGGTCGAGTTCAATCGATTCAAACAGCGCGCGAAAATTGCCCTCGCCGAAGCCTTCATTGCCCTTGCGCTGGATGATCTCGAAAAAGATCGGGCCGATCGCGTCCTGGGTGAATATCTGCAGCAGGAGACCTTGGCCCTGCGTCGGCGCGCCGTCGATCAGAATATGGCTCTTGCGCAGTCGCTCCATATCCTCGCCATGCTTGCCGACGCGCGCTTCGACGCCGTCATAATATGCGTCAAGCGTCGACTGGAACGGGATTTTGCGGCGGCGCAACTCTTCAACAGTCGCATAGATGTCGTTCGTTCCAAGCGCGATATGCTGGATTCCCTCACCATTGTAGCGCGCGATAAATTCTTCGATCTGCGATTTGTCGTCCTGACTTTCATTCAGCGGAATGCGAATCTTTCCGCAAGGACTAGTCATCGCCTTTGAGACAAGGCCGGTGAGCTTTCCTTCAATGTCAAAATAGCGAATCTCGCGGAAATTGAAAATCTTCTCGTAATACTCCGCCCACTGATTCATATTTCCGCGGCGAAGATTGTGCGTCAGATGATCGATATAGGTGAGGCCCGCCGAATTCTTTTTCGGATCGGCGCCTTTTATCGGCTCGAAATCGACATCATAGATCGTCCGCGCGCCATAACGATCGACGAGATAAACATTGAGGCCGCCGATCCCTTCGATGCCGGGAATATTGAGCTCCATCGGTCCGGACTTCGCGTTAATCGGCTTTGCGCCCCGCCGGATCGCTTCGCGATAGGCGTGTGCGGCGTCTTTCACCCTGAACGCCATGGCGTTGGCGCCCGCGCCATGCTGATTGCGAAATGCAGCCGGTTGGCCGCCCTGCTCCCGGTTCAGGAGAAAATTGATCTCACCTTGAACGTAATGGATGACATCCTTCGAGCGATGTCGGCCGACCGCCGTAAAGCCCATCTGTTCGAACAATACGGCAAGCGCATCAGGGTCCGCCCCGGTATATTCGACAAACTCAAAGCCGTCGGTGCCGAGCGGGTTCTCGAAAAGGTCTGCCATTTGGGCCCTCCGGTTGATCTGGCCGATTAGTAACATATGTTACCATTCAGATCCGCTCCGGCGCAAGCCTTACAGCCTATTTCAAGCCGGCCCGGTTTGCGGCGACCACAAGAGCCCGGGCGGCGATTTCATACGGCAATTCAGGCAGGAATCGCTCCTGAAGCATCGCGGCGAACTCGCCCATCCGCCATTCGATCATCACTGTTCCCCGATCGAGCACCTTATTGAGGACCTCATTATAGCGAAAGCGGCCCTTGAAATCGGGATGAAGCTCGATCACGCGAAGGCAATTCGCCATATCGAGCCGCAAGCGCCCGTCTTTCGAGTGCCTGAGATTGGTGCGCACCCAAAGGGCGTCGCCGTCTTCCACAACCGCTACGTCGATAATCGCCGCCGCCTGCATCTTCGTCTCACACTTCTGTCAGTCCTGGCGCAGCATCGCTGTGATGATTTGGCAATCAGCGAAGAATGAGCGATAAATTCGACTCAAATTTTATCGAAAGCGTCATACATGAAACTGTTTGGATATTGGCGGTCGAGCGCGACGTACCGGGTTCGAATCGCGCTCGAACTCAAGGCTATCGAATATGACTATGAGCCGGTCAATCTGCTAAAGGGCGAACAGCATTCGCCGGTCCATCTGACGCGCAACCCGCAAGGTCTCGTGCCTGCTTTCGAGACTGAAGAAGGCGGCATTCTCACCCAGTCGACAGCAATCATCGAATATCTCGAAGAGCGCTATCCCGAAAGGCCGCTCTTGCCGGCGGACGCGGAAGGCCGGGCGAAAGCGCGTTCAATCGCGGCGATCATCGCCTGCGAAGCGCAGCCCTTCATGAATTTGCGCATTCAGAATTATCTAAAGAACGAGCGCGAATTCGACGCCGCCGCCATGAACGACTGGCTTCAGCGCTGGACCGGCGGCGCCATGGCGTCGATCGAAAAGCTGGTTGCTGGCGACAAAGGCCAATTCTGCGTCGGCGACAGGCCGGGGATGGCGGACGCCTTTTTAATCCCGCAGGTATTCGGCGCGATGCGCTTCGGTATTGATTTGTCTGGCCAACCGCGCATTCTTGAAATCTACGAACGCTGCAATCTGATGGAGCCGTTCATCCGCGCCCATCCGAAAAATCAACCGGACGCAGTCGCTGCATGACCATGAAACCAATGATTTTCGCAATCGGCGACAAAAAGCCTAAAATTCACGCGACCGCTTTCATTGCGCCTGGCGCCGTCATCTGCGGCGACGTTGAAATCCATGAGGACGCATCGGTCTGGTACGGATGCGTCCTTCGCGGCGACTCAAACAAAATCGTGGTCGGCAAGGGAGCGAACATCCAGGACGGCTCGGTGATACACGCAGATGCGCCGGCGGTCGGCGGCGTCCCGACGATTATCGGCGCCTATGCCCTCATCGGTCACAAATGCATGCTTCACGGCGCGACCGTAGAGGATGAAGGATTTGTCGGCATGGGCGCGACGATGCTCGACGGCTCGGTCGTCAAAACGGGCGCCATGCTGGCGGCGGGCGCATTCCTGTCGCCAAAGAAAATTGTCCCGGCTGGCGAAATGTGGGCGGGGATGCCGGCGAAAAAATTCCGCGACCTTCGTGAAGGCGAGAACAAGATGGCGTTCGCCGGCGCACAACATTACATCGAAGAGGCGCGCGTGCACGCATCCTCACTACTCGACCGTTAGTCGCGTTTCCCAAAAAATCAGACTGTAAGGACCTGACGATGACCGACGCCATCGCCGTAAACGCAGCTGAGGCCCGATCCAAGGAGCGGCTTGTCATCGGCGCATCCTCGCTCGGCACGATGTTCGAGTGGTATGATTTTTTTCTTTACGGCGCGCTCGCCAGTGAAATCGCGCGGCATTTCTTCTCCGGCGTCAACGAAACGACCGGTTTTATTTTCGCGCTCGCGGCGTTTGCGGCAGGGTTTATCGTGCGCCCGCTCGGCGCGCTGATTTTCGGCCGCATCGGCGACGTTGTCGGACGCAAGAACACGTTTCTCGTCACCATGGCGTTGATGGGCGTTTCAACTTTCTGCGTCGGTCTTCTACCGAGCTATCAGCAGATAGGAATCGCTGCGCCGATCATTCTTGTTTTCCTGCGATTGATGCAAGGGCTCGCAATCGGCGGCGAATATGGCGGCGCGGCGATCTATGTCGCTGAACATTCGCCTGCCGAAAAGCGCGGGTTTCAGACGAGCTGGATCCAGACAACCGCCGTCGGCGGATTATTGCTGTCGCTTGTCGTCATCATGATAGCGCGATCATTCATCGCGCCGGAAGCGTTCGCCGACTGGGGCTGGCGCATCCCGTTCCTCGTCTCGATCTTTCTGCTCGGAATTTCCCTGTGGATCAGACTGAAGCTGAACGAGAGTCCGATCTTTCAGAAAATGAAGGAAGAAAGCGCCACATCGAAAGCGCCGTTCAACGAGGCGTTCGGGCAGTGGAAAAATCTGAAGCTGGTGCTGATCGCCCTCTTCGGCCTTGTCGCCGGTCAGGCCGTCTCGTTTTACGTCAGCACCTTCTACATACTCTTCTTTCTGGACCGCGTTTTGAAAGTCGACGGCCTGACCGCAAATACGCTCGTCGCCTGGGCGCTTCTCATTGGCGGTCCCTTTTATGTCTTTTTCGGCTGGCTCAGCGATCGCGTCGGCAGAAAGCCGGTGCTGATGGCGGGCCTCGCCCTTTCGGCGTTGCTGTGCATGCCGCTGTTTCATGCGCTGTCGGCGGCGGCGAACCCTGCGCTTTCAGCGGCGAAAAAATCAGCGCCTGTCATTGTCTACGCCGACCCCGCAGATTGCACGCTGCAATTCGATCCGATCGGTAAAAAGAAGTACGACGCCAATTCCTGCGATATCGCAAAATCCTTCCTGACGCGCGCCGGCGTTTCCTATCGTAACGCCAAACTGCCCGCGGGATCCGTCGCGAGGATTGAGGTCGGCGACATCGAAGTCACGGCGCCCAATCCAGATTTGCTCGATTCCATTGACAAGAACGCCAGCATTGCGGCATTCGCCGAAAGCATGAAAGGCGCGCTTGCCGCCGCCGGTTACCCGGACAAAGCCGATCCTGTTGCGATGAACAAGCCGCTTATCGTCGCGATCATCGCATTCTTCGTGGCGATCCAGACGATGTCGTATGGACCGCTCGCCGCGACGCTCGTTGAATTATTCCCAGCGCGCATCCGCTACACGTCGATGTCGCTTCCCTATCACATCGGCAATGGCTGGTTCGGAGGATTCCTTCCGACGACGGCGTTCGCAATTGTCGCCGCCACCGGAGATATATTCTCGGGGCTCTGGTATCCGGTCATTGTCGCAGGCGCCACGTTTGTGATCGGCGTCCTCTTCCTGCCGGAAACCAAAGGGCGACCTGTTCATCACGAATGATCAGGCGGCGGAGGGTCCAAGCCCCATCGCCAACAACGCGAAAATAAGCAGCCCCAGGCCAATTCGGTACCAGGCGAACGGCACGAGGCCCCGCCGCGATACAAACCCGAGAAACGGCTTGATGATCGCCATCGCCGACAAAAACGAAACGATGAATCCGATGGCGATCATCGTCGCGCCGTCGCTCGATAGCGAGTCGCGGGACTTGTAGAGATCATAGGCCGTGGCGCCGATCATTGTCGGTATGGCGACGAAAAACGAAAACTCCGCCGCCGCCTTCTGACCCACCCCCATGAGACGCGCGCCGATGATCGATGCGCCTGACCGCGACACGCCGGGAATAAAAGCGAGGCATTGGACCGCGCCGATTTTTAACGCCGTCAGCGGCTTGATCGATTCAGCTTCTTCGAACTTTACGGGCAAATGCATCCGCTCGACCGCAATGATGACAATTCCGCCGAGGATTAGCGCGAGCGCGATGACGCTTGGCTTGAAGAAAAGCGCGTCGACGTAATCGCCAATTGCAAGACCCAAAATGACTGCCGGTCCGAACGCCGCAAGCACTGAATAAACAAAATAGCGCGCTTCCTTGTCGCTGAAGAACCCAAGCGCTTTCGACCAGAGGCGGCGCCAGTAAATGACGCAAACCGCCAGGATCGCGCCAAGTTGAATGACGATTTCAAATACGCGGCCCGGCGGCGTCGGCGCGTTGAAAAAGTCGGCGGCGAGTACAAGATGGCCGGTCGATGACACCGGAATGAACTCGGTCAGACCTTCAACGAGCCCGAGAAGGATCGCGGCGATCCACATCGCCTCTACGCCGTCGTGAATCTCATCAGTCGCATTGGCTTGCATGGATCGGAGCCCGAAAAAAATCAGCAGAGGGAAATCGCGGTAAACTGCTTCCCGGATAGGGGCAATCGGTTAACGATTGGGCGCCCTACCAGCCGTTCATGCGCGGATAACGCGCCGCGACGCGGCCGTTCGTATCAAGCGCCTCATAGGCGCTAAATTGCGCCGCCGTCGCGCAGGCGTGGTTCGGCAGAATGCGAAGCAAACGCCCCACCGGAAATTTCGTGAAATCGATCGCCCCGCCGTCGCGGCGCGAGACGATGCCGTGCTCCTGATTGCAGGCGAGCACAATCAAATCGTCAATCGGCGCGCCGCCTTCATCGCAGACGAGACCATACCCGCAATCGACCGGAAAGGCCGCCGTGCCGCGATCGCGCGACATCGCCATCCAGCCGCCGTCGGTCAATATCCAGTTCCTGTCGGTTCGGCCGCCGATGACGCTTGTCAGAACCGAAATCGCAATGTCGTCGATAGCGCAGACGCCGAGCGCGGCCATAACGAGGTCGTTGAACATGAAGACGCCGACGCGAACCTCGGTGACGCCGTCGAAGCGCTCGCCGAATGTCGCCGTCGGCGTCGATCCTATGCTGACGATTTCGGAATTGACGCCGCCACGCGCGAGCATCGCCGCCGTGTCGACAACCGCGCGGCGTTCATTCTCTGCAACGGCGCGTATCGCGTCGATGCTGCGGCAATCATAGGAACCGCCGGCATGGGTCATGAGACCTCGATAGCGCGCGCCCGCGGCGCTATTCAGAAACACGGCGATTTCACGCGCTGCGTCCGATAGCGGCTTTACGCCGGCGCGATGATCGTCGCTGTCGATTTCGATAACGACTGGAATGCGATCGCCTGCGCTCTCGCCGCTCGCCGCAATCGCCTTCGCCGCTTCAGCTGAGTCGACCGTAAGCGTCAGATCAGCGCCTTTAGACCGCAGGGAAAGCGCGCGTTCGATTTTACCCGGCGCCATCCCGACGGCGTATAGAATATTCGCAGAGCCATGATCGAAGGCGTACTCCGCCTCAGCGAGCGTCGAGACGGTGACGCCCACAGCGCCGTCAAGCGCGCGCCGGTAAACGTCAACCGACTTCGCCGTCTTGATGTGCGGGCGCATGCGAACGCCGAAGCTGTCCATGCGCGCCTTCATGCGCACGATGTTGTGATCGAGACGCGCCTCAGAAAGGAGGAGCGCAGGCGTCTGCAAATCTGCGAGCGCCAAAGCGGACATCAGGACTTCAAAGCGGTCGTGAAATTGGCTTCCGTCTGCGCCTTCACCTCATCGAGCGTCACGCCGTCCGCAAGCTCGATCAGCGTCATGCCCTTGCCGCGCTCGACCGTGAAAACGCCTAGATTTGTGATCACCATGTCGACGACCTGCTTCCCGGTCAGGGGAAGCGAGCATTTGTGGAGCAGTTTCGACTCGCCCGCTTTCGACGCGTGATCCATCACGACGACGACGCGCTTGACGCCGGCGACGAGATCCATGGCGCCGCCCATGCCTTTGACCATTTTTCCGGGGATCATCCAGTTGGCGAGATCGCCCGTCTCGGAGACTTCCATCGCGCCGAGAATCGACAGGTCGATATGGCCGCCGCGGATCATGCCGAACGAATCGGCGCTCGAAAAATACGAGGTGCGGTCAAGTTCGGTGATCGTCTGTTTTCCGGCGTTGATAAGATCGGGGTCGACTTCGTCTTCATCGGGAAACGGCCCCATGCCGAGCATGCCGTTCTCCGACTGCAAAGTCACATCGACGCCTTTCGGGATGTAATTTGCGACGAGCGTTGGAATGCCGATGCCGAGATTGACGTAAAATCCGTCTTTCAGTTCTTTCGCGGCGCGCGCCGCCATCTGGTTGCGATCCCAAGGCATTACGCGGTCTCCTTTTGACGGACGGTGCGCTGTTCGATGCGCTTTTCATGCTGTCCGCGCAAAATTCTCTGCACGAATATTCCGGGCGTATGAATGTTGTCAGGATCGAGCGCGCCGACCGTGACGATTTCTTCGACCTCAGCGACCGTCACCTTGCCGGCCGTCGCCATCATCGGATTGAAATTGCGCGCAGTCTTTCGGTAGACGAGATTTCCCTGCGCGTCGCCCTTCCACGCCTTGACGATCGAGAGGTCGGCGACGAGACCCGTCTCCATAATATATGTCTCGCCGTTGAAGACCTTGTGCTCCTTGCCTTCGGATATCAGCGTTCCGACGCCGGTCTTTGTGTAGAAAGCGGGAATGCCTGCGCCGCCGGCGCGGCAGCGTTCGGCGAGCGTTCCTTGCGGATTGAATTCAAGCTGCAGTTCGCCGGAAAGATATTGCCGCTCGAATTCCTTGTTCTCGCCGACGTAAGACGAAATCATTTTCTTCACCTGGCGCGTGTTCAGCAGCATGCCGAGGCCAAATCCGTCGACGCCGGCGTTATTTGAGATGACGGTGAGGTTCTTGACCCCTGAATCGCGGATCGCCAGAATCAGGTTTTCAGGAATCCCGCACAGGCCGAACCCACCCGCCATGATGGTCATGCCGTCGAACAACACGCCATCGAGGGCGGATCGCGCGTCCTTGTAAGTCTTGTCCATGAAACCTCCAATTCGCGGCGACAGTCGTTAGACCAAACCCGCAAAAAGGTCCACCGGGCCGGCGCGCCGCTAGCCAGCCATGCTCGCACGCGCAAGCCATTCGATGACGCGCGCGATCGCCTCTGGCTCATCGGCTCCGGCTTCGATCGCGCTCTGGTAGATGTTGATCTGCCGGTCGGCGCTTGCGCCATCCTGAAGGATCCGCTCGATGACGACATATTCATCCGCAACACCAAGATCATCAGCATCCGGCTGAAGGTCCCCCATGAGCCGCCGTATCGCCGTTTTAGCGGCGATTGGCTCCATCGTCTCGATATCGATGAGGACCGCGTCAAGCCCGTCGCATTGGATCTGCCACCGGTTTTCATCTGCGATCGCCCGCAACATCGGCGAGGGCGACGCCCCAAATGCGTTATCCCTCGCGAGCCGTCGCACAAGGCATCGAAAGAATGACGCGATCGCTGTCGCCGCTCTAACGTCGGTGACGCTGTCGCAAATGCGCAGCTCGAGCGTCGGAAAACGCATCGACGGGCGCAGCGCCCACCAGATGAACGAAGCGTCTTCAATCGCCCCCGCGCGCACCAGCGCGGCGGAAAATTGTTCATATTCGCCGTCGTCGCGAAGGACTGGCGGCATGCCGGTGCGCGGCAATTCATCATAACCGGTCAGGCGATATCCGCGCATTCCCGTCCATTGACCGCGCCAAAAAGGCGAAGAAACGCTCAGTGCAAGGAACAAAGGTATATAGGGGCTGCAACGGTTCATGAGCGAAATGCGCGAACAGCCGTCAGGGATTTCAACGTGGACATGGAGCCCGCAAAACATGTTGCGCAAGGCCAGGATACGCATGTCGCGAACGAGTTTCCTGTAACGATCGCCGACCGAGTGACGGCTTTCGCGCCAATCGAAATCAGGATGCGTTCCCGCCGCAAGCAGACCCAATCCGTGGTCGCGGGCGATTTCGTCGATCACGCCGCGACTTTCAACAAGTTCGTCCCGGCAATCCTCCGCGCGACGGCAGGGCGTCGTCTTGATCTCGACCTGGGACTGCAAGAGCTCCTTCGACGCCTGCGGCGCGCGAATCTTGAGGTCTCTCCAGAAATCCGCCGGCGGCTCACCGCAAGCCGCGCCAGAGCGCCGGCTCACCAGGAAATATTCTTCCTCAACGCCGAAACGGAAGTCGAACGCCATTTACGTTTCCCATTCCAATTGCTTTGATATTCGCACCGCGGGCGCCGCATCGGTCG
>JBGSLM010000233.1:0-7705 GCA_041740755.1 Parvularculaceae bacterium
CCGATGACAACTCGACTTCGATCAGCCGCAGCAGGTTCAATATGTCCTCGTCCGAAAACCGTTTCCTCGCCATCCCAGTTCCCCAACCGCTTCGTAGAAAAATCCCAGATAAGCGGCCCAGTTATACGGGGGCAAGACACGGGATTAATGGCGAAGTGTCAAGCAATGCGGGCTGCAAACCAAGTTCCGATGAATGACGCGTTGCAGCATAAGTCAATTGCATGCGTTTGCGTATCGTAATTGACTGATTATCGCGAACTGTCAGACGATCCAGTCAATCTGCACCGAGGAAAAAATGCAAAGAACAACCGTCGTCAGCAGCCTCCTGCTTCTTGCCACACCCGCCTTCGCGGAACCGGCCTTTATAACGGCCGCGCGAATGATCGATCCGGCGACGGGAAAGGTCATCGAAAATCCGGGCATTATCGTCGACGAGGGAAAGATCGTCAGCGTCGGCTCCCGCGTCACGATGAAGCCGCCCGCTGGGGCGATGATGATCGATCTTGGCGACAAGACGGTTCTTCCCGGGCTTATCGACATGCACACCCATATGACTGGCGATGCAAAGCTGGGCGGCTACAGCGGTATCGGCGAGACGCGGGAAGCGGCTGCGATCTGGGGCGTCGTCAACGCTGAAAAGACGCTGATGGCCGGCTTTACGACGGTTCGAAACGTCGGCGCCGGCGATTTCGCGGATGTCGCGCTACGCGACGCGATCAATGAGGGTCTCGTCATCGGTCCGCGCATGTATGTGTCCGGTCCTTCCATCGGAATCATCGGCGGACATTGTTCTGACATCAATCTGCTTCCCTACGATTTCCAGATGCGCGGCGACGGCGTCGCGACGGGCCCGTGGGAGATGCGCGCCAAAGTGCGCAACAATATCAAGTACGGCGCCGATGTCATTAAAACCTGTTCGACCGGCGGCGTCTTTTCAAAGGGAACGGTCCCGGGCGCCGAACAAAATACGGTTGAGGAGATGTCCGCAATCGTCGCCGAAGCGCATCAGCGAGGGCTTAAAGTGGCGAGCCACGCGCATGGAACAGCGGGCATCAAGAATGCGATCAAAGCAGGCGTCGATACGATCGAACATGCAAGCTACCTCGACAAGGAAGCGATCAGCATGGCGAAATCGAGGGGCGTTTATCTCTCCATGGATATCTACAACACGGAATACACGCAGGTAGAGGGCCGCAAGAACGGCGCACTGGAGGAATCAATTCGCAAGGACGCCGAGATCGCTGAAATTCAGCGCGAGAGTTTCCGCGAAGCAGTCAAGGCGGGCGCAAAGATCATCTACGGCACGGACAGCGGCGTCTACCCACACGGAGACAATGGAAAGCAGTTCTCCTGGATGGTGAAATACGGGATGACGCCGGCGCAGGCGATCCGGTCTGCGACAACGCTCGCCGCCGAGGCGCTCGGCAAGGAAAAGACGGTCGGGCAGATCAAACCGGGATACGCCGCAGACATTATCGCAGTTGCGGGCGATCCGCTTGCCGATGTTAAGGCGCTTGAAAGCGTCGCCTTCGTGATGAAGGACGGAGTAGTTTATAAGAACGAGTAGGGCGGTCGGTTTCGACGGCGGTTGACCGACAGGCCGAAATGTTGGCGGCGATTGTCACCACAGAGACTGAGTTTCAATCAAGCACCCAAAGGGATCCCTATGTCAGAATCAGCGCCGCTCATTACAAACGACGCCGTCATTCTCGGCATGCTCGCCTTGATTCTCGGCTTCGTGTTCTGGACGTCGGAAAGCAAGACGCCCGGATGGAAGAGGTTCTATTCGTTCTTCCCGGCTATTTTGCTGTGCTATTTCCTTCCGTCGCTGTTGACTACTTTTGGCGTCGTCAATCCGGAAAAATCCCAGCTCTATTTCGTTGCATCGCGATATCTGCTTCCGGCGGCGCTTATCATTTTAACAGCGGTCGCAGATCTTCCGGCCACAATGCGCCTTGGACCCAAGGCGCTGATCATGTTCTTCACCGGAACGCTGGGCGTCGTCATCGGCGGCCCGATTGCGCTGTTGCTTGCAAAGCTGATCGCGCCCGACCTCGTCATGGGGGACGGACCGGAGGCAGTCTGGCGCGGGATGGCGACGACGGCCGGAAGCTGGATCGGCGGGTCGGCGAACCAGACGGCGCTGCGTGAAATCTACGAAACGGGGCCGAACACGTTTTCAATCTGGGTCGCCGTTGATGTCATAGTCGCCAATATCTGGATGGCTATCCTGCTCGCCTTCGCCGCCAACCAGGCGAAGATGGACAAATGGCTGAAGGCGGACGCCTCGCTGGTCGACGGCGTGCGAAAAAGCGCGGAGGCCTATGAAGCAGCGCACACACGCATTCCAACGCTTCGCGATTTGATGGTGATCCTCGCCTTCGCCTTGGGCGCGACGGGCGTGTCCCACTTCCTCGCCGATATCCTTACGCCCTTTTTCAAGGAGAATTTCCCCGGCGGCGCCCAATACAGCCTTCATTCGAGCTTTTTCTGGATCGTCGTCGTCGCCACGATCATCGGCGTCGCGCTCAGCTTTACGCCGGTGAGGAAACTGCAGGGCGCGGGCGCAACCAAGATCGGCTCGGTCATGATCTATTTTCTGATCGCGACTGTCGGCCTAAACATGAACATAGCGGCGCTGTTCAAAACGCCGGCGTTCTTCCTGATCGGCGCGCTCTGGATAACGATCCACGCCCTTCTCCTGATCGGCGTCGCAAAGTTGATCCGCGCACCGGTCTTCTTTCTCGCGGTGGGCAGCCAGGCGAATATCGGAGGGGCAGCTTCCGCGCCGGTCGTCGCATCGGCGTTTCATCCAAGCCTTGCGCCGGTCGGGGTCCTCCTCGCAGTTCTTGGCTATATCGTCGGCACGTTCGCCGGGTGGTTTTCCGGCCAAGTCATGAGAATGATCGCAGGCGGATAAGGATTTGACATGAATACGACGCCAAAAGCCCCTCAATCGCTGCTGCTCTTGTCTGCGGCGAGCGGCGGCCTTGCGCTCTTCGCCGTCATGGCGGGGCTTGCAACCACAGACGAACCGCTCACATTCGATCGGGATATTCTTCTGGCGCTTCGCAGTCCTGAAAATCCTGCCGTGCCGATTGGTCCCGAATGGCTGACGCGGGCGGCGCGCGAAGTAACGGCGCTCGCGGGCACGCCCTTGCTCACGCTATTTGCGCTGATTGTCTGCGGGTATTTCGCCGCAAAGAGACACTATCGGACGATGGCGCTTTTGTTGATCGCCGTGCTTGGCGAGACGCTGCTTTCAGGCGCGTTGAAGGATTTGTTCGACAGACCGCGGCCCGATTTTGTGGAGCACCTCGTTCACGCAAGCGGCAATTCTTTTCCGAGCGGGCATTCAACTAGCGCGGCGGCGATCTATCTGACCATCGCGGCGTTGATAGCGCGCGAGACGAAAGAGCGTGTCGTTCGGAACTATGTGTTCTTCGCCGCAGTAATGCTCGCGATCCTGGTGGGGGCGAGCCGTGTCTATCTCGGCGTTCATTATCCGACCGATGTCGTCGGCGGATTGAGCTTTGGCGCCGCCTGGGCGGCGATCGTTTTGATCGCCGCCCACCGGCTCAATCTGAAAAATTAGGCTTTCTTCTTGCCGTTCGATTTGCCGAGCTTCGAGTTCCAGAAGCCAAACAAGAAGTAGAGCGCGACGCCGCCAATTAGATAGTTGACGAAGAAGCTCCGCGTATGCGGGTTCGTCATCAGCGACATCAGCAGAATGAAGCACATCACCGTCCCGAGGATCGGCGTGACCGGGCCAAGCGGCGCGCGGAACGGCCGCTTCAAGGTCGGATGCGCGAAGCGCAGGTACAGCACTGTCACGCAGACGATCATGAACGCTGCGAGCGTGCCGACATTGGTCAATTCGGCGAGCGCGTCGAGTGACATAAAGGCTGCGCCTGTTCCTGCGAGCAGGCCGACAATCAGGGTGTTGATCCACGGCGTTTTGAATTTCGGATGGACTGTGCCGAAGAAGTTCGGAAGGAGCCCGTCGCGCGCCATCGAATAGAAGATGCGTGTCTGGCCGTAGCAAAGGACCAGCATGACCGACGATAGACCGGCGATCGCGCCAACCTTGATCAGCACGGCAAACCACGGAAGGCCGATCTGATTGACGGCGAGCGCAATCGGGGCCGGATTGTCGAGCATATGGTATGGCACGATGCCGACGAGCACGCCGGCGGTCAGGATGTATAGAATTGTGCAGATTACGAGCGAACCGATAATCCCGATCGGCATGTCGCGCGCAGGATTTTTCGATTCCGCGCCGGCTGTCGAAACCGCCTCGAACCCGATATAGGCGAAGAAGATCACGGCGGCGCCCTGAATGACGCCGCCGATGCCGTAGCGATGGGTGTTGTCGCCAGTAAAGATCGCGACGAACGCTTCTTTGAGCTGACCAAAGAACCCGAGCGTTTCCCCGGTCGAGGGCAATACATTGCCGGCTTCGTCGAGCGTAATGCGCGCCGGAATGAGCGGCGACCAATTGTCGAAATTCACATATGCCGCGCCGATTGCAATGAATGCGATGACGACGCCGACTTTGATGAACACAATTACGTTGTTGACGGCCGCTGATTCATTGATGCCGATAACGAGAAGCGTTGTCACGGCGACGATACCGATGAGCGCCGGAAGGTTGAAAGTCGCGAGCACTTCGGTTCCGCCAGCTGGCACGGCGCCATCGACGAAAGCAGTCCTCGCGATGAAGGCGCCGTCAACCATCGCGCCGACCAATTGCCCGGGCGAGGAGGTTAATTCAGGCGGGATGTTGACGCCGATGTCGTGAAGGAAACTGACGACATACCCGGACCAGCCGACGGCGACGGTCGAAGCGGCAAGGCCGTATTCAAGCACAAGCAGCAGGCCCATCACCCAGGCGACAAATTCGCCCATCGACGCGTAGGAATAGGAATAGGCTGAACCGGAGACTGGAAGGACGGACGCAAGTTCGGCGTAGCAGAGCGCAACGAACGCGCAGAGCGTTCCCGTGATGATGAAAGAGACCATGATGCCGGGGCCCGCATATTCGGCGGCGGCCCTGCCGGTTAGCACGAAAATGCCAGTGCCGATGATGCAACCGATTCCAAGCAGGATCAGGTTCCATGCGCCGAGCGTGCGCTTCAACTCGCCGCTCTCGAATTCCTTTTGCATCTGCTCGATTGACTTCCGGCGGATAAACCCGCTCGCAAAGGCCGGGCGCGTTTCGACTGCCGGCCCCGTGGTCTTGTTATCCATTACTTTCCCTCCCGCGTGTCGCGGTGAACTGACGACTTCCAACAACCTACGCTGAGGGGCCGTTTCCCCTGACCCCACAGCGCGCCCAAAGGCCGGGCGGCGACGCACTAAATTCGCCCGGCACAAGCGGGGCACAGTGCCGCGATTTATTGAATTTGCAAGGGCTTGAGCATTTTCCTGCGTCTTTGGCGGATTTGAGTCGCAGCCAAAAGTTCGGCCTTCAGTGAGGGGTTTACCTGCCGCATTGCAGCAAAGGAGGCGGATTCTCTCAATTGAGCCTCACTTCGGCTACATTGAGCCTTAGGATTGCGCCGTGGTCTTTTCGAGCGTCCCAGGGTGAGCTTTCAGGACATACGCCATCGTCTTTCCGCGCCGATCCGCGCGCGGCTCGATACTGCGGCGTCGGCGTTTTTAACCGGCGATGGCGCGGCGGCGATCGATTTTGCGTCTCCGGCGGGCGAACCAGCGCTTGTCTCCCCCGATTCAGTGTCATGGAGCATCTTCAAGAACCCGGTCGCTCTATTTGTTGGAGGGGTCGCGGCGGTCATACTGGAACTGGCAGAACCGCGTATCAGGACCGGCGTCTGGGAGAATACGACCTTCAAGTCTGATCCGGTTGCGCGCCTTAGGCGCACGGGGCTCGCCGCTATGGTCACTGTTTACGGCGCACGCAGCGTCTCGGAAAAATTGATTGCACGCGTACGCCTGCTTCACGACCGGATCGAGGGCGTGACGCCATCAGGCGAGGTCTATCGCGCGAGCGATCCGGAATTGCTCGACTGGGTGCAGGCGACAGCGGCGTTCGGATTTCTCGAAGCCTACTCGACCTATGTATCGCCCTTGACCGCCGTTGATCGCGATCGTTACTTCAGCGAAGGCACGCATGCGGCGTGCTTGTACGGCGCCGCAGGCGCCCCGCAATCCTGCGAAGAGTGGCGGGGGCTCTACGACAGGATGCGACCGAGATTTGAGGCGTCGCCGATCATCTTCGAGTTTCTCGACATTATGCATCGCGCGCCCGCGCTGCCCGGCGCGGTGCGGCTCGCTCAAGGATCGCTCATTCGCGCGGCCGTCGATCTCGTGCCCGAAGACGCGCGCGCCGTCCTTGGTCTTGATTCGCGTTTCGGCTTGCGACCATTGGAGAAAATATTGGTGAGGCGGCTCGGGCGCCGCGCAGATCGCTGGGCGCTGCCGTCCAGCCCCGCTGCGCAAGCGTGCGTTCGAATGGGAAGGCCGCCAGACTGGCTCTATCGCAAAAGCCGAATGACGCTCAATTAAGCACCGACAACCGGCTTTGCAGGAATGCCCGCGTCGCCCGACTTTTTTTCGGCTGCGGCTCGGCCAGTTGCTGGACCCAGCGAATTTCGACAATTTAGTCGCCCCAGCGCCGCAACAGATTGTTCCGTACATTGGCCAGTCGGTCGCGGATTGCACCTGGCGCGCCAATTGCGCCGAGATCGACACCGAGACGGTCAAGTTCAAACAGCACGTTGCGTTCATCCTGCGATCTGATGCGGCTTTTGATCCAGCCGACACACGCGATCCTTGCGCCTCGCGTCACCCGCTCGACGCGATTAAGGCTCGTCGAGGGATAAAGAACAAGCGACCCCGCAGGGAGCTTCACCCGGTCCTCTGCGCCCGCGCTATCGATGACGAGGTCGCCGCCGGAATAGTCGCCGGGGTTTGACAGGAAAAGCGTGAACGACAGGTCGGTCCTGATGCCGTCGATATAGGGCGCATCGACATGCGGGCCATATTCCATGCCCTCGTCATATCGGTTGAGCATGATGCGCGCGACGGCGGCGGGCTGGGCGGCGCTGCGGATTGTTTCGTTGTCGAGGACCGCACGTGACAACTTGTCAAGAACGCCTTTCGCTGGGCCTGGCGAGAGCGCCTGCAGGTTGCTCTTTACAGATTTCGCCCGTCCCTTGGCGGTATTGCGACCGTCCGCCCAGAATTCGTCAGCAGCTGCGGCTTCCAGGATTGCTTCGATCAGGACAGCGTCGATAACGTTTGCGATCTGCAACAGCATTTGGAGTTCCATTTTCCGCTATTTGGCGCGGCGTGCGCCATGCCGATATGTATGCTTCGCTCTAAGCCGAAAGGGAATCCGCCGCGCCTTGCTCTCGCGACTTGCGGAGGTCGTAAAGCTGAAGAGGCCGGCCGCCGAATGGCGACGACGCTTGGACCTTAGTGCTTGCGAATAAGTCGCGTTTGCACCCAAGAATTGCCGCTGTATGATCTGATTAGATCAACGAAGGGGTTCACACCATGGCGCGCCGTCTGAAACTTCTGACCGGATTGTCCACTATCGCCCTCACAGGAGCGCTCGCCTTGTCGGGATGCGCAGGCGGCGAAGGCGAGGGTTCGGCAGAAGCGGGTGAGGGCGCCGACTCCGCTCATCACGGCGAAGCGGAGGGCGGCGAGGCCGAAGGTGCGCCGGCGCCGGTCGCGG
>JBGSLM010000234.1:0-5404 GCA_041740755.1 Parvularculaceae bacterium
TCGACCTTATCGACTGAACCGCGAGAGGCGGGCGCCGCCCTGTTTCGCAACGCGGTCATCACCCATCGCCGGGCGGAAGATCCGCGCGGGCATCTGCTCGAAATTGAGCGGGTGTTCGGCGGCGAGCCGGCGGCGATGACCCACGTCCGCCGGTTTTATCTCGCCGTGCGCGGCGACGATCTGCGCGGGGAAGATCGCCTTGTCGGCGCAACGCCCGCGATCGCTCAGGGCTGGCGCCTGCGCTTCCATCTTCATCCGGGGGTCAAAGCGTCCATCGCGCGGGACAACCGGTCGGTAATCCTTGCATTGCCGAATCGGGAGGGATGGCGATTCCGCAGCAATTGCAGGGAGTTTTCAATCGAGCGGAGCATTTACTGCGGGGCGGGCGGGCTGCCGCAGACAACTGAACAAATTGTAATAATCCCGGGCGTCTTGGAAGATGAGAACGGCGAGGGTATGGTGGTGCGCTGGAGTATTCGCCGGATGGATACCGCTTAAGCGGCGGGCGAATACTTCAATGTCTTGGGGGGAGGGCGGCGTCGCCCGGTGTTTGTAACGTTCAGAACGGAGCGCGCCCGTGTTCGATCAATTGCTGTCGTTGGTGAAACGCTCGTCCAAATTCGGCCGTCCGGCGAGGGCGCTGAAAGATTTTGACATTTCATCGCTGCTTGATCGCCCTCAGCGGCGCATCGACCTGCGCGCGGCGAGCAAGCTTATCCACGGAAAGCGCGTGCTCATCACCGGCGCCGGCGGCACGATCGGCTCGGAGCTTGCGCGCCAGACCGCAGGGTTTGCGCCGGCAAAGCTCGCGCTCCTCGATAATTCCGAGTTCAATCTTTACGAGATCGACATGGAGCTCCGCGAAGCGGGGCACGGACCGATCCTGTTCTCGACGCTGACCGACGTCTGCCGCTACGAACACCTGTCGCGCGTTTTCGATATCATCAAGCCTGAAATCGTGCTGCACGCCGCCGCCTTTAAGCACGTCCCAATCGTCGAGCAGAACCGTTGCGCGGCGGCGCTCGTCAATGTCATGGGCGCAAAGCTCGTCTTTGACGCCGCCGTGCGCGTCAAGGCGGAAACCGTCGTCTTTATCTCGACGGACAAGGCGGTCAATCCGTCAAGCTTCATGGGCGCAACCAAGCGTGTCGCGGAACTCTATGCGCAAGCGCTCGACGTCGCCCAGAGCGAGACGCGTTTTACGACCGTGCGGTTCGGCAACGTGTTTGGGTCGACTGGTTCGGTCGCGCCGCTCTTTACGCGCCAGATCGCAAATGGCGGGCCGGTGACGGTCACGCATCCAGACATCAAGCGCTATTTCATGACCACCAAGGAAGCGGTGCAGCTGGTGTTGCAGGCGGCAAGCCTGGAGAGCGGCGAGAAATCGATCGTAAGCCATGACGGACGGGTGTTCGTTCTCGATATGGGCGAACCGGTGCTCATTCTCGATCTTGCGCGGCGAATGATCGAAGCCTCGGGCCTTATTCCGGGCAAGGATATCGAGATCCGGTTCACGGGCCTTCGCCCCGGAGAAAAGCTCTTTGAGGAAATCTTTCTCGATACGGATAAACTGATCCGGACAGGCGCTGACGGCGTCCTGCTCGGCTCGCCGGCGATGATCGACCTGCCGCTTTTGAACCCGCGCCTCACCGATGTCGTAAGGGCGGCGCAGGCGGCGGACCAGAAATCGCTCGACGAGGCGGTTCACGCCCTGGTGCCGGAATTTTCACCGGCCCTCAACGAAAGCCAGGACGCGCACAAGGCGGCTCACTGACCCTGTTGCGGCGGCCGCCGCGCTTGGCTAAGTCTCCGCGCGAGATTTCTCCGGAGCCTTGAGGATGACTGCAGTAACGCCGGTTCGGCGCGCCCTTTTGTCCGTTTCGGACAAAACGGGGCTAAACGCCTTCGCAAAACGCCTGTCCGCTCTTGGCGTCGACCTTGTCTCGACCGGCGGCACGGCGGCGGCGCTCCGCGATGCCGGGTTTTCCGTTCGGGACGTATCGGAGCTGACGGGCTTTCCGGAAATGATGGACGGGCGCGTCAAGACGCTCCACCCGAAGGTGCATGGCGGCCTCCTTGCGCAGCGCGGCAATGCCGAACACGCCGCGTCGATGAAGGCGCATGACATCCATCCGATCGACCTCCTCGTCGTCAATCTCTATCCGTTCGAAAAGAGGGCGGCGTCCGGCGCCGATTACGACACCTGCGTTGAAAACATCGACATCGGCGGGCCCGGCATGATCCGCGCGGCGGCGAAGAACCACGCGGATGTCGGCGTCATCGTCGATCCGGAAGATTATGACGCGATCGCTGCGGAAATTGAAACCAAAGGCGGCCTTACGCTTGCGACGAAAAAGCGGCTCGCCGCCGCCGCCTATGCGCGCACCGCCGCTTATGACGCGGCGATTTCGACATGGTTTGCGGGCGAGATTGGCGACGCTTTCCCAAAGCGGTTCGCGATCGCCGGCGCGCGCGTGCAACCGCTGCGTTACGGCGAGAACCCGCATCAGGAAGCGGCGTTCTATCAAAGCGGCAAGGGGCGATACGGCGTTGCGACCGCGCGCCAGCTTCAGGGCAAGGAACTCTCCTACAACAATCTGAACGACACTGACGCCGCCTATGAGCTGATAGCAGAGCTTGGAACGGAAAAGCCGACGGTCGCGATCATCAAGCACGCCAATCCCTGCGGCGTCGCCTCCGCCGCGACGATGAGCGAGGCTTATGATCTGGCTCTGCGCTGCGATCCCGTATCGGCGTTCGGCGGCATCATCGCGCTCAACCGGCGGCTCGACCGCGCGACGGCGGAAAAAATCACCGCCATCTTTTCCGAAGTCATCATCGCGCCCGAAGTTGATGATGATGCGCTCGACATCGTGAAGGCGAAAAAGAACCTTCGCGTCCTCGCCGCCGGCGGCATACCCGATCCGGCGGAAAGCGGCCTCGTCATGCGCCCGCTCGCAGGCGGTTTCCTGCTTCAGTCGCGCGACGCCGGGCGCATCAGCGAGCGCGATTTGAAAGTCGTGACGAAGCGTGCGCCGACGCCTTCGGAAATGCGCGATCTCGTCTTCGCATTTCGCGTGGCGAAGCACGTCAAATCGAACGCGATTGTCTATGTGAAGGGCGAGGCGACGGTCGGCATCGGCGCCGGTCAAATGAGCCGCGTCGATTCAAGCCGCATCGCCGCCCACAAATCCGCCGACGCAGCGAAAGCCGCAGGTCTCGGCGAAGCGCTGGCGAAAGGTTCCGTCGTCGCGTCGGACGCCTTTTTCCCGTTCGCCGACGGATTGCTTGCGGCGGCTGAAGCGGGCGCAACCGCGATCATTCAACCCGGCGGCTCGATTCGCGACGATGAAGTGATCGCAGCGGCGGACAAAGCGGGCCTTGCGATGGTCTTCACCGGCATGCGCCATTTCAGGCATTAGCAAATGAAAAAAATTCTCTTTGGGTTTGTCCTCGCGCTCGCCGCCTGTTCGAACAATCCAAAGCCGGCGCCAACGCCCGTCGCCAATGAGACGACGCCAATCGTCACCGGCGAACAACGCCGCGTTCAGTCAGCGGCGCTCGGCGATGAACGCGAACTCAACATCTGGCTGCCGCCATCCTATGGCAAGACGGACAGGCGCTATCCGGTCCTCTATCTGATCGACGGCGCGCTCGATCAGGATTTCCATCACATTGCGGGGCTCGCGCAGTATGGCGCAATCTCCTGGATGTTCGAGGAGATGATCGTCGTCGGCATACAGACGAAGGATCGCCGCGCGGAACTGACATGGCGCTCGACCGATCCGGCCGAGGTCCGCGATTTTCCGACCAACGGCGCGAACGCTGCGTTCCGCAAATTTTTGATCGATGAGGTCAAGCCCCTCGTTCAATCGAATTACCGCACAAACGGCGAAGACGCGCTGATCGGCGAAAGCCTCGCGGGGCTTTTCATTGCGGAGACGTTTTTGAAACACCCGGAGGTCGCAGATGTCTATATCGCGATCAGCCCAAGCCTGTGGTGGGATTACGGCTCGCTCGGCAAGGAAGCAAAAAAGATCCTCGGCGACCACCCTAAGGGCGAGCGCCAAATTTATCTCGCGATCGCCAACGAAAAAGGCGCGATGAGGGACGGCGTTCTTGGCATCGTGTCAGCGCTGAAGAAAGAAAAACCCAAAGGCGTCGTCTGGACGTTTTCAGATCGCCCCGACCTTGAACACTCGACGATATATCACCGCGAAGCGCTGGAAGCGCTCAGCTGGGCGTTTCCGAGGAAAGAAGAGTAGGCGCCTGATTTCGCCGAAGCGGAAACTAGGAGGAAGTTTTCACTGGTCTGTACATGATATCGGGAATTGTGCGAACCCACTGCGCCCGCTTGTCGTCGTAGATGCCGACTAGGCTGTAGCCGGAACCTTCGCCTTCGGGATTGGTTGGGTCGAAGGCTAACGAACCGACGGGGAAATCTCCTCTGACGTATCGGGCCTCGAGTCTTGCCAGAAAGCCCAATACATCGTCCGGAATACCGCCCGCGTTTGCCATGGCGGCGCTATCTGCAAATTGGAGATAATGTTCCGGCGTTGCGTACCAGTATATTTGAAGCGCCGTTGCTGCTTCACACGCGGGGTTATTGAGAATTTCTTCCAAAACTCCGTGCCCCGCATCCCAATTCCACGTGCTGACGAATGCGTGGAGCTCTTCTGGGTCTCTGTTGTCTCTGCAGAAAGCCAGCGTTTCAGCATTAAGTTCGGCGTTGAACCGGTCCCAATCGGCATCGGTGAAACCTGTCGTGTCAGTCCGATCAACACGCTCGTCGTTCGACAGTTCACGGATGTAGGCTAAGCGTTCTTCGGAAACCGGCACTAGAACCCCCCCCTGCAGATAGGTAGTGATTATCCGCGAACTGAACCCTTCACTACTTCCCGCCGGTTCGCTCCACCAAATCCGCAAGTTTGGTGCTGAGCAGCGACAATTTTCCAACGCTCATGCCTGCGCCGATGTCGAGATCGCTGGTGAATTTCTCATAGCGTTCGAGGGCGACGGCGTTCTTTGCGCGCCAGTCGTTGAAGAGGCCGTCTAGCCAGTTCTTCGCGGGGCCTTTCGGTTCCGTTTTGGCGAAAGCGGCGAGCGATTTCGTCAACGCGCTTTGGCGCAAGGATAGTTCGTCGGTGAGGCGCCTGACGGCGAGCTGGTCGAAATGCCCTTCCGGCATCGCGGCTTTCGCCGCGGCGCGCGCCGGTTCGATCTGGAAGCGGTGGCCGACGGCAAAGAATAGACCGCCGACGGCGCCCGATGACCACTTCGTCATGCGCGCCAGGTTCACGATGTCGAACGCGAATTCTAGCGCGGGCATCAGCGCCGCCTGATCGGCGATTGCGGCGGGCGCGCCGCGCTGTTTCCAGTAGGCGACGCGCGTCTGCAGCCCCGC
>JBGSLM010000235.1:0-12862 GCA_041740755.1 Parvularculaceae bacterium
CGGGGTGGAGCGAATTGCAGAGCGATCAATCGTTAGAATTTACCGGATAGAATATTTGCGTGCTGGTCGAAATCAAGTGCGCCTCGAGTTGGCGCAAAAAGGTGAATTCCGCGTCTGACCAGTGATGACAGTCGACGAAAAAACTCTGAATAGGATATCTCATTCGCTTTCGCGTTGGCCAATTGGCGCGATTAAGAAGAGCGGCTAGTCAGTGAGTCGCCAATGCGCCACCAAGATTTGGGTCTTTTTCAAATGACGAACGTAATTCATCTATCGCAATTCGTTCCAAATCGTGCATTTCTTCTATCTCGGATTCGTTGACTATGCCCAAAGACGCGACGATTTCGTCATTTATCTGAGAAGGAAATTCGATCCCGATGAATTTTCCGATCGTGTCGCGGTCTAGAAACGCGCCTTTCAATAGCCGATTTGGCCTACGCTCAATCGTTATGAACTTGAAACTATCGTCAAGGACATAGCCGGGTAACTTGTGAAATGATGCGTCTTCTGCGATTGCGCCGTGAGATTGCCAATTACCATTCCTAATATGTTCGCAAAGTCGAGATTTGGTTGACATGAATGCCATGGAATGCGGTGCAAACGGTACGAAAATGCCTGCCCGGATAATTGGATTCTGAAACCTCGGCTCCTTCGAAATTTCAAATGCTATCGCACGTTGGTCGCGCAGTGGTTTTTCATTTTCAATCAGAATCTCTTCGTGAATTTGATAGCCGCCGACAAATAATATTGATTTGTATACGTTCTTTTGGCCGGCAAATTTGGTGAAAACATAGTAGGTTCCCTTGATGTCGTCGAGGGCATCACGCATCTTCTCGTCAAGGTGAAAATCGCCGTCGCCTTTAGCAAGACGATATAGAATAGGAGTTAGCAGGCGTTCATCTTGAATTAGGTCCCTTACTGGCAGCCCATAACCGACGATGCCAATATTCCACAACGCTATCGATAGTTTGTATAAGTCCTCCGACGAAAAGCCTATTTTGTCGATTTCCTTTTCAATTTCCGAAATCGACAATTCAAATTTTTCGGCGTCTTCGGGCTCGAAGTCGCCAAACTTTATCTGACGATTACCAATCAGGTTAAAGAATTTTTTCCCAAGTTTCGAATTTGTATCCGCCCCGACTCTTAGCGCAAGCGCCTTGCCATCGAGAAATTCAAATCGTTTAAGGCGAATCACGGATATTGCGATGCTGCGGCGCCATGATTTTTGCTGTTCGGAAATTCCGCCTTTTCGGCCGAACTTGAAATAGATGCCCAATGCGACGATGGACGTGGCAACGAGTGCAATCGCAACGAATAGAATGTTGTTCATTTTCCCCTCCGGCAATAGCCCCGCCGACGACTATTAATCGAGCGGCAGTCGAAAGGAAAGTGTCTGTAGTGGGTCTGGAATGTGTCTCGCGTGGCAATGGAGTGGTTCACCTAGCGTGAGGCCGCTCAACGAAACGCGACTGCAGAATTCATTTTACGAAGTCAAACCGGCCGGCGAAAAATTCCATACCGGCTGAGGGCTTAGTTCGATGAGAAAGATCTTTTGGGTTTTCCAGGGCTGTTGAGAACTGGCAAGCCAACTGCGGCAAGAGCCAGATTTGCCTTGTCGCCAAGCCAAGGTCCTTTGTGAATCCGTTCCCCCAATGAACGGAGAAAATGCTCATACCGCTTGTTGGCAAATGCTTTCGACGCGTCAACTTCAGCTTCCGGGATGCGAGGCGCGTAGTAGCAGGTGTAGTGAGCCAAGATACCGATCGCTTCCGAGATGACGACGTTTTGCTCCTCCAGCTTCTCCAGCCGACGATCGATCTTGTCGAGTCGGCGGATGATGGCGGCGTCGCGCTTGTCGTCCGCTTCGGGCGAGAGAAACGCCGCGAGCGCCGCGTCGACGATCGAAGCTTTCGAGACATCGGGTCGGTCGGTGACCTTATTGAGGCGCTCCCAGACTTCCTCTGTAATGTGAACATTGACGCGCGGTTTCTGCATGGCTTTCGTCTCGCCTCCGACGAGAAGCCTACTTCTCCAGCGTGCAAGCTTGATAGTCCGGGAATCGGTAAAAGCCGTGAACTTGAATGAGCGGCGATGAACGCGCGCCTATCGCGGCAGCGGCTCGGCGCCTTCGTTCAGGATGTCGAGATATTTCTGATAAGCGTAGATGCGCCCCCGCTGTTTGCCGCTGATTTCCTTGATCAGCTGAAGCGATTCCAGTTTGGCGAGTGCGTTGGCCGCTGTTGGAAAGGTCGTTTTGGAAAGCTCTGCCGTCTTGGCGATTGTCAGGATGGGGCGCTGTTGCATGAGCGCCAGAACGGCGCTTGCGGTCGACGACGCCCGGCCAAGCGTTTTCGTCTTTTCAAGATCTTCCGCGAACAGGCGCGAAATCTCGCGCGCGGCGTCGTGGGCCTGGCGCGCCACATCCCGCACGCCGATCAAGAAAAACTCGAGCCAGACTTCCCAGCGGCCTTCGGTCCGCACTTCCTGCAGCAACGCATAATAGGTCGCGCGGTTGGCCTTCAGATAGAGGCTGACATAGAGAAGCGGCTCCTGAAGGATGCCTTCAGCACACAGATAAAGCGTGATCAGCAATCGTCCAAGACGGCCATTGCCGTCGAGGAATGGGTGGATGGTTTCGAATTGAACGTGGGCGAGCCCGGCTTTGACAATCGCTGGAAGGCCGCTTTCCGTTTCATGCAGGAAGCGTTCAAGATCGCTCATGAGGTCCGGCACTTCCAACGGCGGCGGCGGAACGAACAGCGCGTTGCCGGGCCGCGTGCCGCCGATCCAGTTTTGCGACATGCGGAGCTCGCCGGGCTGTTTCGTGCTGCCGCGCCCGGTCGATAGAAGTATTCCGTGCATCTCACGAATAAGCCGCGTCGAAAGCGGAAAGCCGTCCGCCATCCGCTGAAGTCCGTGGTTTAGCGCTGCGACATAAGTCGAGACCTCCTCAACATCATCGATCGGCGCACCCGGCGCTTCGTCGTTTTCATAGAGCAGGAGATCGGAGAGCGATGACTGCGTGCCCTCGATCTGGGACGAGAGCAGCGCCTCCTTGCGCACATACATATAGAGGAAGAGCGACGTATCGGGCGCGATTGCGCGGACCCCGTCGAGCCGGCCGAGCGCCAGCATCGCCTCGCTGATGAGACCGGAAAGGCCCGTCAGGTCGATTGCCGGCGCCGGCGGCAGGGGCTTCGGCACATAGGCGCGCACCTTTTCGCCCACCGCGCTGGTGGTGACATAGCGTCCAATCCGGCCTTTGAGGCTCCCCGCGGCCAATGGCTCATCCTTTAATAGTGGCGCATCACTATTAAAGGATAAGAATTTAAAGTTAAATAGGAAATGTGCAATTCAATGGATACTTTGGGCGCTCAGCCTTGGCTCGATCCGTTAGCTTGCCTCTCACCGGACGGTCAGATTGCTAAAGCGAAAGTCGCAAACATGCCGCGATCCGGTCTGCGAAAAGCTATGCCTCGAATGGCTCGAAAATCCCCAAAGCGGAAGCAAGTCCGAGCGCCATCCGAGCGCCCAAGAACTCCCAACTAATAGTGGCCGGGCGCGCTCCCAAGCAACCCCAATTCTGGCATGACGATCGGCGGGCCTCAACACCACCTTTCGGCATTTTGGCCAGAATCAAACTAGAAACTCGTTCTTCGCGACTATTAACGTGCCGTTCAAGGATGGCGCACGGACCTACGTTTCAGCTCCAGCGGTTCATCGGTATGACTGGCTCCCTCAGAGGTTTCATCGATCTTGATCGTACCTTCCGCGAGATGTCGCGTGACGAACTTGAGAGCTTGGGCGATGAAGCAGTCCTGCATTCCGGCATAGGCAAGCACCTGAAATGGGATGAGGTTCTCCGATTTCGTCGCGTCGTGCTCCTTGCCGAAGGCGGTTCGGGAAAGACGCGAGAAATGCAGGAGCTGACGGCGCGACTCGCGAAAGCGGGCGAGTTCGCTTTCTTCCTGCCGCTCGAATCATTGGCGTCCCGCTCCGTAAGCGGAACGCTCGGTCCGGAGGAACTAACGGCCTTCAACCGGTGGCGGGAGTCTGAAGATCGGGATGCATCGTTTTTCCTAGACTCGCGGGATGAGCTAACCCTCACTCAGCAAAGGTTCGACTCAGCGCTCATATCGTTCGCTCATTCCATAGAAGGGAAACTCCACCGGGCGCGGATTGTCGTTTCCAGCCGCCCCCACGATTGGGCCGCCGGCTTTGACTTGGCGACATTTGAAAGCCAGTTGCCCGCGGCTCCCGTCGGACGGCCTCGTACTCAAAGCGCGGATGAGGCGTTCCTGCGAGTGTTGTCCGCTGAGCATCGCCGCCCGCCATTCCCCAAGAATGACGCTGAGGCTGAAACCAACGAATCCGACGGTTGCAAAATCGTCCACCTGCTTCCGCTGAACAGGAAGCAGATCGCGAGCTTTGTCGAGTGTGCCGGTGCCAGCGATCCGCGCGCGTTCATTGGGGAAGTCGAACGGCAGAATGCGTGGAACTTCGCAGCGCGACCGCTTGACCTGAACAACCTCCTCGCGACTTGGGAAAACTCAAAGCGGCTCGGGACGCGGCGGGAGCAGCACGAAAACAATCTGAAGCTCAAATTGATGGAGGTTGATCCGCGCCGCGCTGAAATGGCGGTGCTCTCAGAAATCGAAGCCCGAGAGGGCGCTGAACGAATAGCGTTGGCGATCACGCTCACGCACAAGCAGACAATCCTCTCGCCCGACCATCAGCTGCGGGCACTGGACCAAAACAACATTCTCGACCCTGCGGAAGTGCTCCCTGAATGGACTCCGGCAAAGCGAAACGATCTTCTTCGGCGGGCGCTATTCGAGCCCGCGACCTACGGCAGATTGCGGCTACCCCGTCCGGTCCAAGAGTTTCTGGCGGCGCGTCGGCTGCAGACGCTGAAATCCCGAGGGATGACGAGCAAGGGGCTCCGCGGGCTGATATTCGCTGAGCAATACGGCGTTGAAGTCGTCATTCCATCGATGAAGCCGATCGCCGCCTGGCTCGCCGTTTCGGACCAGGACGTGTTTCGCGAAATCTTGCGTCGAGAGCCTGAGGCTCTGCTTTCCTCCGGCGATCCGGAATCGCTTCCGTTGGAATGGCGCCGCGATCTGCTGGGCGCACTGGTCGATGTTTACGGCGCCGGAGGATGGCGAGGCATTCAGGCGCCTGGCGAAGAACTTCGCAGGCTTGCGCGGCCAGAGTTGGGACCAACGATCAAGAAACTTTTGGAGACAGCGAAGAACGCTGAAATTCGCGAACTTCTTTTGGAGCTGATCGCTTACGGACCGATTCCCGTTTGCGTCGACCTTGCGAAATCCGTCGCTTTCGATGCGGCCGCGCCTCCATATCATCGGATACTGGCCGCCGAAGCCCTTATTGCTTGCAAGAAACGGCAGGACGTTCTGGCGCTCGCTCGAGAGATGGTGAGTCGGCCCGAACGATGGCCCGAAAGAGTCGTGCGGGGACTCGCCGCCAAGCTTTTTCCCCAGTTCGTCACTGTGGCGGAACTGCGCGCCTTTATCGAGCGATGTCCCGAGCCCGACAACTTAATGGGCGGCTTCCGCTGGTCGGCGCGCCAAATTGCGGAGAACGTCAACCCGGACAGTCCGGAAGCAGGTGCGCTCACCGGCATGTTGACCGATCTCATCTTCGACGGGCGCAACAGCGAACGGACACACCCACTTTCCAGCCGATACGGATTCTTGGCGCCAGCTCTCGCCATCCTGTGCACGCGGCGGCTTGAGGCGCTGCCGCGCGCAGCGGACGCACAGCTTGTTCGGGCATGCGTAATTGCCGCAAGATTCGGTCGTCACGAAGAGGAATTCAAGCGCCTGAAAGCCGTCATCACCGAAATGGCTGTTTCCCGAAGCGCATTGTTTTGGGCTGAACTTGAGATTGCCGATTCCATCACAACGCACACAGATGATATATCGCGGCTGAATCATGCTCAGATCGATGGCCAGATCGCCTTGTCTCAGGCTGATGAACCGTGGCTTGTCGCCGAGCTCCGCAACGAGACGATGATGGCTCGCCGCCCTGTCGCGCTTTGCGCACTGATCGGTCTGTGGAGACAACGCGACGCTGATCCGGAAGGCCTTGCTGAATTGCGAGCCTCTATCGGGGCTTCTGCCGCGCTCCATGCGCTGCTGGAAAAGTATAGCGCCTTGCCGGAACCAAACGAAAAGTTGGAGCGCTACCACCGTCACGAGCCGCGGCGGCGATGTGTGGCCGCGGCTCGGGAGGCTGAGCGTGTTGAAGGATGGAAAAAGTGGCGCGACGAGGCTGTTGCGAATTCGTCCGCCGCATTCGCGCCCGAGCGTCGCGAAAGCACAATTTCGAATCTCTATGCATGGCTGCAAGGCGCGTCCGAAGGCGCGCCCCGTAGCTGCCTTTGGCATAGAGGGAAAGTCGTCGACGCGTTCAGTTCGCAGTTTGCGGACGAGGCCGAGCGCGCCTTTAGCGAATACTGGCGGGCAAGCCGCCCAATCCTCTGGTCAAGGCGCGAGCCGGACGGGCGCAACAGCGTTCTCTATCGCTGGGTATTTGGCCTTTGCGGCGCGGCGGCGGATGCGACAAAACCAAATTGGGCCGAGCACCTTACTGCAGACGACGCGCGCACGGCTGCGGCTTTGGCGACGATCGAAATCAACGGCCTTCCCGCCTTCACGGCCCAGCTGATCCGGGCGCACTCCACTATCGTTGAGAGTGTATTTGGAGAAGAACTCTCTGCGGAACTAGCGGTCGCCGGGGACCATGCTCACCTGGACGTGCTGCATCACGTTCAATATGCCGGCGACGATCTGAAGCGGCTGATGGCGCCGCGCTTGCGCCAGGCTCTGACCAAGTTCAACAAAAGCGTGACGGCTGAAAACAGCGAGCGCTTGTCGCAGCACCTTGCGAACGTCCTTTCAATTCTGGACGCCGCCACGGCAGGCAAACATCGGTCGCAAATAGCGAAGCGTTGTGCGGCGGAGTACCAGGAGAATCCGGACGGGCCGCTTTCCGCCCAGTGGCTGAGGGGCGTGTTCCTATTTGATGCGGAGCATGGTGCGAAGATTCTTGCAATTCTGCTGGCCGCCGCCGAGCCCGACAAAGTCGGCTCTCGCGCCGAGAAGCTCTTTGCGACTGTCTTCGGCGAGCATGGCGGACAAATGCTCGCGATCTCCGATCCAGGCGCGCGCGCCCGAGCACTCAGCGCGCTAATCCGCGGCGTCTATAAGCATGTGCGGCCTTCCAATGATCGGGAGCACAAAGGCGTTTACACGCCGGACGATCGCGACCGCGCCGAACGCGCGCGGAGTTGGCTGCTCAATACTTTGATCGAAATGCCGGGGCCTGCGGCGCGGCGTGAGCTAATCGCGCTGAGCAGCGATCCGGGATTTGCGCATATGGCGGATCGCCTTCGGCTCCTTGCGCGGAGCCGCGCTGCGGCCGACGCTGAACCAAAGCCGACAGCGGCGCGATCCGTCGCTGAATTGGATCGTCGGAACGAGGTTCCGCCTGCCAATCGCGACAGCCTCTTCCTAGTGATGCTGGATCGCCTGGAAGACCTAGATCACGATTTAGAGCACCACGACTTTTCAGATCGGCGGACTCTGCGCGACATTTCGCAAGAGACCGACATGCAGCGCACGCTCGCGATGCGCCTCTATGATCGGGCCAACGGCGCCTATGTCCTTTCGCGCGAAGAAGAAGTGGCCGATTCGAAGAGGACGGACATTCGGTTCTCGGCGCTCGGCGTCGGGGTGCGCGCCGTCGCCGAGGTGAAGATCGCTGACAACTGGACCATTAAGGACTTAGAGGGCGCATTGCGCGTCCAACTCGTAGGGCAATACTTGCGTCACGAGGACTGCAAGGCGGGCTGCCTGCTTCTCATATATCGCGGCAAAAAGGGGAAATGGAAACGACCGCGCAGCGCTCAACGACTGAGCTTTCGGGAGGCGGTCGCCTATCTCGCGTCGAAAGCGAAGAATCTTGAAGGACGTAGCAACGGCCAGCTGAGGGTTGCCGTGGTCGGGATCGATCTCAACGGTGAAGCTGCCTGTCGCGGTCCGCGAAAAACAACCCGCTATCGCAAGAGATGAACGCCCAATGCGTTCGGCTAGGCCCAAATTAGAACTAACACCGCATGTCTCCTTGTGCCCCCATAGCGGTCATTCAAACCCCAAAAGCAGCAGTGATTCATTTCGCCGTCCTCCGAAATTCCGGCGAATCTGCCCGGATCGGTTACAGCCCCAGCCCCCGCTGCCGACCAAAGCTCCAGTCGATGCTTGCGCCGCGAATTATCCCTGAGATTTGTCTCCCGCGCTGACGCTCCAGTACATCTCGCCAGGGAACCAGCGTGAATTCAAGGCTGTGCTGCTCAATGACGGCGAAGCGTCCGCTGGCGAGATCGATATGGCCCTTCAAGCGGCCTTCGACCTGCCGCAGGCCGGAGACCAACGGCTCATAATTGCGGCCGAGCTGCTTTGAGAGCCGGTTTACCGCATCGCTCGTCTCCGCCTGGCGGAGATCGTTCCAGGCGCCGTCCCGGACTTTTATGTCGTCGCCAATACGCTCGATATAGCTATTCTCTTCCAGCCACATGAAGCGTCGACGAGAGGCGTCTTGCAGCTCGCGACCAAAGCCCTGGTCGGCGCTCAATTTCGAGGTTGTATCGCGCCGCAATTCGCGATCGAGCCAGGTGTCGGCGCGGCGCTCCACCAGCTGCTCCAATGGGAGGTAAGATTTCACCTCGATTTCGATGCCCGCATATTGGCGGCGATCGTAAGCTTCTGCCCGCGCCTTAAAGTCCTCCGGAATGCTGAAATCGCCGGCGGCGTCACGATCCACAATATTCGCGCGGCGCAGCGCCTCAAGCCGGCGGATGATGCGCTGCTGATAGGCGCGGTTCAATTGCGGCTCGCGCAGTCGATGATCATCCGGGGAATATTCGCCTAAATGCTGCTCCGAAATCTCGACGATCGTCTGGTCGATCTGGCGCGCGCTGACATTCGTCGGGGAGACGCTGATGATGGTGCCCTCACGGAGATTGAGATCCGCGTGACCGCGCCCCAATTCCACATGCCATTGATGGCCGTCGATCCCGTCAACGACGAAGGCGCGAACGCGCTCATGGCTGTCGTCGTATAGCTTCGCCGCGATGCGCCCGATCAGCGGCGATTGCCGTTCGACGTCCGGGTCAAGCATGCGGAAGCGCCGCCAGTCGCCGCGCTCACCAAGCGCGGCCTGCATGGAGCGAATGATGTCGCCCTTGCGGCCCATGGCGCGGAGCGTTTCCTCCAGGCGGTCATCGAGCCGCCAGACGCCGCGACGGTCCCGGGAGGCGAGGCCCATCTCGTCAAGCCGTGAAAGGCGCTGCAGCCGGATCGATCGATTGAAGCGATCGCGGCTCGTTCGCGTCGCCGCGAATTTGACGGCGCCGTCCACCTGCTGGGCGATGAGATCACGGTCGATACTGGTGAAGCGATCGCGCCCCACTTCCATGCGTCGTGCGGCGGCGATGTCGATGTCCCGGCGCGGGCCGAGATGAAGCGACGCCACTTCGCTGGCGCGCGCCCGCATTCCTTCCGCGATGTAGTCGGGCGCAATCACGAGATCTTTGCCGCTCTCTTCGCGCCCGCGCAGCACGATATGCGTGTGCGGAAAAGCGGTGTTGAAATGATCGACGGCGACCCAGTCGAGCCGCGTGCCGAGGTCGCGCTCAATCTCTCCCATGAAATCGCGCGTGAAATTCTTAAGGTCGCCGGTATCCTCAGCGAGTTCCAGGCCGTCTTCGGGTGAGACGATGATGCGGAACTGGTGGCGGTCATGCCCGGACCGGTCGAGGAAGTCCTTCCCGTCCGTTGTGTCTCGCTCGCGATCATAGAGCGCGCCGGGCGCGCCTTCGCGGTCGACGCCGTCGCGCTGAATGTATCGCATATGGGCGCCGGCCGCGCCGATCGCGGCGGCGCCCTTCGGGCCCATTTTCTTGATCGAGAATTTCACGACGACGCGGCGGCCATATCCGGCGCTGGCGCCGCCTCTCAATTTCATGATGGCAGCTGCGCCGAAGCCGCGCGCGGAGCGCGAGCCCTTGAAGCCCGATTTTGATCCGACGCGATAGCCGGGCGAGGCCTTCAACGCCGCGAGTTTCGCTTGCGTGAAAAATCGCGGTGTAGACTTGCCTCCGCCCGACCGGATGCGACCAAGCTTCGGCTCGAAATCGAAATCACTTTCACCCATTGAACATAAAGAAGAGCCGCAAAATCAACCGGTTCAGCGAAAGCGCTGCACGGGTAATCCCGTGCAAAGCGCTCGCTAACCCGCTGTGCAGACAAAGAAATCGGCGCTCATGCGCTGTTTCTTCTATCTTGCCCTCACGGCCCTTCCTCCCTCCTTCTCACTCGCTTTCACGCAATTGCTTTGTCTGCTGATCTATTCAGTAAGGGCGGCGCTCATCGACCGGGCCGTCCAGCGCGCTATCGGCGCGCTGAAAAGTCGAGAATGGCGATCGAATTTCTCACTATTGAGCCGGGATTTTTCGCGCGAATCCGACGAGAAATTCCGAGATCCTAAACGCGAAAATTTATCTGATTTCCAGTGCTTTTCGCTTCAAAAAAGCCTTATGCTGGGCATGGGAATAGGCGCGCGCCTGCATTCGAACGTTCAATCTATTGCCGGTCACAATCCACCAGGACGGCGAGATTTCCGCCGGATCAAACCCGTCTTTTTCGAGTTCATCGATCATTTTTAGCGCCTTCTCGATCCTCGAAGACCCATGAAAATTTGCGAGCGTTTCATAGCGATCGGCGGCCTTTTCCGCATCCGGCGACAGGACTTGGGCGACAATAAGCGACCAGTGCTGCGTGCCATATTGATTGGCGCGCCATCGCACATAGCCGAAGATTTTGCCGGCGCCGAAATAAGCCGCGCCGCGCGATCGATCTAAGAATTCACTGCGATCCGGCGATCCAAAGCGCAGGCGGTCATTGACGCGCCCGCGCTCGAATCGAATGGGAACCGCGAGCAATTCGCCTCGGCGATCGACCACTATTCCGCCGGTTTCGGCGCGTTGACGCTCGTCGATTCCCTGGTTCTTGCCGTTGACCAGGCTTGCAATTCGCGGCGCGCATAGACGACGCGGCCACCATGTTTTTGATAGCGCGGCCCGCCGCCGGACCAACGCAAATTATCCAACGTTCGCCGGCGCAGCCTCAGGAAATCCGCCGCTTCTGGCACGGTCAGAAAGGGGCTTGGTTCTTTCTTCTCTTCACTCATAATGTTGAACTCCATAACGACACACGACATCGGCGCGACAGAACATTCGTTGCATTCCTGCGCGCGGCATCCGGAGTAAATGGGTTTCGTCGAGCAAATTCTTCGGAAGAATCTCGATCAGAATATCATGCTTGCGAATTCATCCCATTACGGATGCTTTCATGAGCGTTCAGAAAAAATCTTGATTTGTCCAGAGTCGGAATCGCGCCCGCGCATTTTCGACTCGTGCCGTGGCATATTTTATTCTGTGGGCGAATAAAACGCCTGTGGCCAGATGTGGTTATCTGTGGCTGGATGTGGTTTCTTGTAGATATTTGCGGTTATTTGGGGTTTTTTGTAATCAGCGAAAATTGGTCGATTTCACTACATTAAACATTGGTAAGTTTGACGCGCGAGCATGCTCCCGCTCCGCTTTTGCGACCAATCGAGCGGATTCCACAAAATGAGGAATGCGCTTTCGCTATTTCCTCCGATCAGCGCAACGTTCGGAAAGAGGCGTTTCTATCCCAATTCCAGCAACGCAAGCGTCAATGTGTTGAATGACTTTTCGCTGGCTTTCTCTTGCGATGGCAGCCCATGCAGATCTCGATAAAATCCGCTGAGGTGACACGAAAATCTGGCTGCCGGTCGCCGGATTTTTCCCCGTTTGGTGCGAGATTGATCCTCGGCATAAAGCTCATCGGTGCGGGCCTTATGTTGGATCAGCCGATCCACGCTGGATTGCGGGCGTTTCGCCGCGGCGGCCAAGAACGGTAATTGGGGCTATGTAGGCGCCCCGCCAGCCCAAGCGGTTTAAGGCTATGCATTCGACGGAGACGGCGTAGAATTTAGCGTCCCGCAGTCGCTCAAATCCGATGGAGAATGCGCTCAACGATTTACCGGCAGAAATGGATTTTGCCGGATTAGTCGAGCGCTTCGAGCGCCTTCCGGATCGCCGGCGCGCGGCTCAGCGACTGCTCAATCGCCTCGCGCCAGGCTTTTCCTTCGCCTTGAGCTTCGTCATAAACCGATTTCAGCTCTGATGGTCTGGCGTCAGACAATGTGGCGATCAGAGCTTCGGCTTGTTCGACGTCTTTTTGCGATTTCGCTTGGCCTGGTCCCCTGCGGCGAGCCGCCACAATCAGTTTGTGAATCGCGTAACGTTCCGGCCGCGGTATTTTGACAAGGAAGCCTTCGCGATAAATCGCAACTGCTGGGATTGGATCGCGGATCAAGAAATTGAGGAAATGCAGTCCTTGCGCCCATACGCCGAGCGCCTCAAGCTTTTGCGGTCCTTCCTGATCGTCAAATGAAGGCGCAAGAAAATCGACGACAAAGTCACTGTCCGACATTCGCCATCGCGTCGGCTTTTTCGGATCCAACGATCCGATCGGCGACATCCCGAGATCGTGCAGCACGGTCGGCAATTCAGGATCGGCGTGGTCTTCAACCGCGAGCGAGAGGCGCTCGAAGGAGGCGACGTCGACGTCACCGGTGATGGCTGTCGCGTCCGATGAAACGCGGACGCCAAGTTCGAGGTCATATAGCCTGAAGGCGTGTGTTCCGACCAAGACGCCGCCGAGCCGGAACGCGCCCGCTTGCGCCAGCG
>JBGSLM010000236.1:0-82425 GCA_041740755.1 Parvularculaceae bacterium
AATCCCCGGCGTCCGCGCGCCGAGCGCTTGAGCTATCTGACGGCTCCGCGCACGGCGCGCTCGCCAAACCGGAAACGATGAAGTATTTAACCGCAGGACTCTCTGAATAAACGTGGGAGCCAAGGGGCTCACATCATCGCCGAAACACCTCGAGGGAGACCACCAGCAAAGGCGCGCGCTTGTGCGTAGATGACCGTCCTTATCACGATATTCCAAACCAGCGGGGAGATCGACTTCAGGACCTTTCAGAATATCTGCGACCGCCGACCCGAGCGCGCGATCGCGGTCGGCCGCTTCTTTGAAGTCTGCGGCGCCATCAAGGCGCCAGGACGTCGTGCGCGACATGATGACCTCGATCTGCTGCTCGATCCAGGCGGCGTGGACGGCGCGCAGGTTCCCGAATTCGGCAGCGAGTGGGAGCGTGGTGAACCATTCGATATCGACGGCGTATTCTTCGGTCGGATCGGCGCGCACGCCATCGACCTCGTCGAACATTCCGTGCTCGTCCAGAAACGCAGCATGCTGGCGGATATTAATCGTGTCCCGGCGGCGCAAATAGCCGCCGGTTCCATCCGGTGTTGCAAAATGCACGGCGTTGAGTTCGTGATTACCCATGAGGCAGAGCGCTTCGCCATTCTCGACCATGGCGCGGACCGTGGCGACGACCATCCGGCCTTCTTTGCCCCGATCAATGAGATCGCCGAGGAACAGCGCGCGCCGCCCATGCGGATGACGCCAGACTTCGCCCTTCTTCGCATATCCAAGCGCCGCGAGCGCGCCATTGAGCGTCGCCGCATGACCGTGGATATCGCCGAAAATATCAAGTCCATGCCGTGTTTCGATCATTCATGTCCTTTCTGATGGCGCGCCGGCGCGGCGGCCGAGCATGAATGCTCAAGCGGCAGCGGCTGCGTTCGCCGGTTCAATAGCTTCGGGTTGTTTCCGTTTGGGGGGATGCCGCAGGACACACCCCCGCTGGCGGAACGAATGTGGGATCGAGGACGGGAAAAATCAAGCGGAAATTATACGGTTAGCCCTGCCATCGCTGGCCCTGCCGCGCTGTTGCGGCTAGAGACGCTTTCAATGCGCGTCGATGAGTTCGAATTCGACCTTCCAGATAACCGGATCGCGTTAAAGCCAGCGAGTCCGCGCGACGCTGCGCGCCTTCTCCATGTTGACGGCGATGCGATCGGCGACTTCACAGTCGCGGACCTTCCGCGCCTGCTAAGGCGCGGCGACATCCTCGTACTGAACGACACCAAAGTGATCCCGGCGCAACTTGAAGGCCGCCGCGCTGCAAGGATGGGCGAGGGCGACATTCGCGTCGATGTCACCTTGATCAAGCAACTGATCAGCGATCCGGATCTTGGCGCGCGCTGGCGGGCGTTCGTGCGTCCGGGCAAGCGGGTGAAGGAGGGCGACACCCTGCATTTCGCCGACGCCTTCAGCGCACAGGTCGAAAGCCGATATGGCGCTGAGGCGATCTTGAGATTCAATTGGGGCGGCGCCGCATTTGATCGTCTGCTCGCTGAGGTCGGCGCTCCGCCTTTGCCGCCCTATATCGCGCGAAAGCGCAAGGTGACGCCCGAAGATGAGCGCTCTTATCAAACCGTTTTTGCGCAAGAGCCCGGCTCCGTCGCTGCGCCGACCGCAGGGCTTCACTTTACGCAGCGATTGTTCGAGCGCCTTACGGAGGCTGGCATAGCGACGGAGACAATCACGCTCCATGTCGGCGCCGGCACGTTCCTTCCCATAACCGCCGACGACACGCGCGATCATGTCATGCACGCCGAATGGGGCGAAATCACGAAGGAACAAGCGGCGCGCATCAATGCTGCGCGCGCCGAAGGCGGGCGCGTGGTCGCCGTCGGCACAACCAGTCTGCGCCTTCTCGAAAGCGCGGCGGACGAGGCGGGGACGATCCATCCATTTTCAGACGAAACTGCGATCTTCATCACCCCCGGTTACAGGTTCAAAGCAGTCGATGCGCTGTTGACGAATTTCCACCTGCCGCGTTCGACGCTCTTCATGCTTGTTTGCGCCTTTGCCGGAACCGCCCGAATGAAACGCGCCTATGCTGGGGCGATTGACCGCGGTTACCGGTTTTATTCTTATGGCGATGCGTGTCTGCTGGAACGGGCGCCCGCATGACGCAGAAGGTTGCGCTCCTTCGCGGCGTTAACGTCGGCGGCGCCAACAAGCTGCCGATGAAAACGTTTGCCTCGATCCTTGAAAAGCTCGGGTGCGAAAACGTCCGGACCTATATTCAGAGCGGTAATGCAGTGTTCGAGGGCGACGCGAGTGCCAACGACATCGCGGCGGGCGTCAGGACGTTCGCGGGCTTCACGCCGCATGTGTTCGTGCTGACCGCGGCGGCGTTGAAGAAAGCCGCCGCGCAATGCCCGTTCGCGAAAGAAGGCGCAAAGGCGCCGACATCCGTACATCTGCTTTTTCTCGATAAAGTCCCGGCGGATGACGACGTTAATACGCTCGGCGCGATGAAATCGCCGCGCGAGGACTTCGCGATCATGGCGAAAACGCTCTATCTTCACTCGCCGGATGGTCTTTCAGGGTCCAGGATCGCCGGCAAAATCGACCGTACGCTGAAAACGACGACAACCGCGCGCAACTGGAACACGATCATGGCGCTCCTTGACCTCACGGGCGAACGGAAATGACGCAATTCGCTTTCACCCTAAACGCGACCGACGGCGCCGCCCGCACCGGCGTCATTACGACGCCGCGCGGCGATATCCGGACGCCCGCCTTCATGCCGGTCGGCACGGCAGGAACCGTAAAGGCGATGTTTCCGGAGGATGTTCGCGCGACCGGCGCAGATATCATTCTTGGCAACACCTATCATCTGATGTTGCGCCCCGGCGCAGAGCTTGTCGCAGCGCAGGGCGGGCTGCACAAATTCATGAACTGGCCGCGCCCGATACTCACCGATAGCGGCGGCTATCAGGTGATGTCGCTGTCATCGCTGAGGAAGCTGACGGAGGAAGGCGTCTCGTTCGCGTCCCATATCGACGGCTCGAAGCACATGCTGACGCCGGAGCGCTCGATCGAAATCCAGTGTCTTCTCGGGGCCGACATTCAAATGCAGCTCGACGAATGCCCAGCGATCCCGATCGAACACGACAAGGCGTCGGCGTCGATGCGGCTATCCCTGCGCTGGGCGGAACGCTCAAAGCGCGCGTTCGAGGAAAAGTCAAAACCCGGCATGGCGCTCTTCGGCATTGTGCAGGGCGCAAATTACGAAGACCTCCGCCGCGAAAGCCTTGAGCGCCTGATGGAGATTGGATTCCCTGGCTATTCAATCGGCGGCCTAGCGGTCGGCGAAGGGCGCGCCGAAATGTTCCGCGTTCTCGACTTCACGACGCCGCATATGGACGGGGGAAGGCCACGCTATCTTATGGGCGTCGGCAAACCGGGCGATATCGTCGGCGCAGTCGCGCGCGGGGTAGATATGTTCGACTGCGTTCTGCCGACGCGGGCGGGCCGCCACGGTCAGGCATGGACGCAGGAAGGCGCAATCAACATCACCAACGCCCGCTTCGCCGACGACCCGGAACCCCTTGACCCATCTAGCGATTGTCCGGCGAGCCGCGATTACTCGAAGGCCTATCTCCATCACCTTTTCAAGGCGGGAGAATACCTCGCGGCGATGCTCCTCAGCTGGCACAATCTCCATTACTATCAACAGCTGATGGCGGGCCTTCGCTCCGCAATTTCGGCCGGGCGCCTTGCCGGCTTCATCGCCGAGTTCCGGGCGGCGACCGGGGAGGAAGTGTTATGAAGGTTCGCCCGGCGCTGCGGCTTGCGCTCGTTTTGGAAGTGGCATGACGAAAATCTTCGTCAGTTATGCTCGGGAGGACAAGGCGCGCGTCGCGCAGCTGGTGGCGTTGCTCGATTCCTGGGGCGTCGAAGTCTGGTGGGATGACCGGCTCGTCACGGGAGCAAGCTTCACGGAGGAAACGGAACGACGGCTCCGTGAAGCCGATTTCGTCGTCGTCGTATGGACGCCTCATTCCGCTCGATCCAAATGGGTCCTGGATGAGGCCGCCGTCGGCCGCGATGCGGACAAGCTCATCCCGATCAGTTTTGACGGCCAACCGCCGCCGCTTGGCTTCCGCCATATTCATTGCACGGACTTTACGGAATGGAAGGGGGACGACGACAGGTGCGTCGCGGCGTTGAAAGGGGCGTTGACGGACGGATCGACGCCATCGGTCCATCAGGTGAGCGCTCCAATCACGACGCCAAACATCACGCAAAGACGGCTCCTTTGGCGTCTCGCATTTGCTTTTCTGGCGGTTTGCGGGGTTGCGCTCGTCGGCGGCCTCGCCGTGGGCCTTGTATCGATCCTCTCCGGGCGCAATTCGGGCAGTCCGTCGATCGCCGAGGCGACCGCCGATCTCCTTGCCGGACGAGCGCCGGATGATCCTGATGCGGCGGCGGCGAAAAAGGCGGTTGAGGCGATCGGCGTCTCAGGTCGCGCGGAAGATCGCGCTGCGATCTCGTCCTTCGCAGCAGGCGATCAAGAACATGCGCTCGACATACTGGAAAAACTCGCCGCCGATCTCGAACGCACTGGCGACAGGGACGCCGCCGCCGAAGCATACACGCGCGTCGGCGCTATTGCTCTGCTTGTCGATCAGGGACGCGGCATAGCGGCGCGCCGAAAGGCGTTTGATCTGGCGCCTGATTCTTTGCCCAAATTTCAGGGTCTTTACTTCGATATCTATCGTCTGCGGGGCTATTCGACCGCATCAGCTTTCGCCCGCGAAGTCATCGCGAAACCCTCGGCGTCCGACCGCATGCGCGGATTCGCCTACGCCCATCTGTCCGTCAGCGCGCTCGCAGAGGCCGCGGACCTCGATGTGGCGGCCGAAAATCTGCAACGCGTGAAGGCGCTTAGCGATCGAACGGGTGATCCGATCCTTGAAGGGGCTGTTCTTTGGGCGAGCGCGATAATCGCTTGGCGTCAGGATCGTCTTGCGGAAGCGCGAGAAGCGACCGACGCGCTGGCGCGCATCAACGAGACGCTTGATGAAAAGATTTTCGCCGCCGGACCTGAAGTCAGCGGGGTCCGCATTCTTTTCTCCGGAGGCGACTGGAGCGGCGCATTAAAATACGCCTCCGAAAATCTCAACGCTCGCCGGAAGAAGGGCGAGTTTATTCCGTCTCCACAGCTCGATATTGCGTGCCGCGCCGGGCTCTATACTGGTGAAGTCGACACCGCTGCGCCTTATTGCCTGGCGCTTTCGGGACGATCGGATCCAAGTGGCGGAGCCCATGCGCGGCTCTACAGCGCCGAACTTGCAGCAGCGAGGGGCGATTTCGATAAAGCTCGATCTGAACTCGACGCGTCGCGCGCGCTCAACGCGGACGACGCAGCGATTGAAGCCTATCGAATTCTCATTCAATCGCAGATTGCGGCGAAGGATGGCGACTTCGACGCCGCCCAAGCCCTCGTCTGGCGCTACGCCGATCTTGTGCGCAACGACCCCGCCTGGCGGAGCATGCGCGCGACGATGTTGCGCCTTTTCGGCCTATGGACGATCGACGCCGGTGCGCCGGAGCGCTCCTGCGAGGCTCTGAAAGAAAGCGGCGAGCTTTACGGCGAGATTGGCGGCGCTGCCGGCGTAGCTGCGGTCGACGCCCTTCGGAACGAGGCGCGCTGCCCATGAATCGGCATGCAGGCGGGCAGGCCTTTTCCATTCAGCCGAGACCCGAAAGACTCGGGAAAACGGGCGCTTTTTCCCGGTTGACCATGGGGGGCGGCGCCACTATGGTCCGCGCTCTTCAAGGCGTCCCCCGCTCACAAAAAAGGCGGTCAGGACGCCTTGTTGCGCGCTTGAAACCAATGGCCTTTCCGCAGGCCGGCGGCACGTCGTGGCGGAAGTGGGCCCGTAGCTCAGCGGTAGAGCATCTGACTTTTAATCAGAGGGTCGATGGTTCGATCCCATCCGGGCTCACCACTTTTCGCATTTCCGAAGGCGATTGCGGGGCGGGGTCATGAGCGTTGACGCGCCGGCGCCGGTTTTTGCGCGCGCAGCGCATGTGCGGCCCTTGCTCGACATGGCTGCGGCTGGCGGCGTTGATGTCGCAAGCCTCCTAAAATCGCTCGGCCTTCGCGAGTTTATTCTCGATACGGATGAAAATGTAGCGCTTGGGGATTATTTCCGCCTGCAGAACCAGATTTCCGCGGCGCTCGATGACGAAACGCTTCATCTTTCTTCGCGCCAGCTTCTGCCGGGGACGACCGATTTCGTGATGGCGCGTCTTTCCGCTGCGTCGTCGCTTCATGAGGCGATGAAAATTCTCGCGCAATCGTTCAATCTTTTGCACGGCGGCGAGTTCAATTCGGTGCGGCGGAAAGGCGACCTCATTTCCTTCGTCATCGATGACCGGCGTTTTCCGTACACGACGAAGGACAATCCAGCCTTTCTTCATTTCTCGCTCGAATGCGTGCAGATCTTCTTGCACTGCATGATCGCGGTCGTATCGCGTCCACATGCGCAGGCTGGTTTGCGGCGCCTTGCAGTTACGCGCGCGGCGCGGACGCCGGATTCAATTCATCTCGAATTCTGGCGCGCGCCTATCCGTTTCGGCGCGCCCGTCTATTCGCTTGACTATGATTTTGAAGTAGCGACCGCACCGATTGCTCCGCCCCGCGCCGACCGGCTGAACGCTGCGCATGTTTATGAGGAGATCGTGTCGGCGGCTGCGGCCCCGCATGCCGGCGGGCGCAGCGGCGAGATGGCCGATTTCGTACGCCAGTCGCTGTCGCGCGGGGTGATCGACCAGACCCGGATCGCAGCCCTCTCCGGGGTGAGCGTTGCGACCTTGCGCCGGCGCCTTGAATCGGAGGGCGTCAGCTTTCGCGATTTGCGCACCGAAATCCTCAATGAGGCGGCCAAGCGCCTCCTGCGCCAGCGCAATTCTGTGGCGGAAGTCGCGGAAGAGCTGGGGTTTTCAGATTTTCGCGCGTTCAACCGGGCGTTCAAGGCGTGGAACGGCGTGACTCCCAAAGCCTTCGTTGAGGTTCCGCCCAACAAGGCAAAATGAGCGAAAAAGACCACTGGCAGCGATCGCTCCTGTCATGGGCGGACCTGGCGCCGAGGCTTAGTCTTGCTCCGAATGGCGAGTTTCAAAATCGCTTGTACCGGGAGGGTCTTGTTCATGAATAACGCAATTAAATTGTCCGCCAGGCGCGCCGCCGCGCTCGGCTTTGCATCGATTATCGCGCTCACTGCCGGGAACGCGCCCGCCTTCGCGCAATCAGGGGAAGCAAGCGCTACGACCGATGAAATCATCGTGTCCGCCCGCCGCCGAAATGAATCGCTGCAGGACGTGCCGGTCGCGGTCAGCGCGTTTAGCGGCGACAGGCTCGAATCGATGGGCGCTGTCGATCTCACCGATATCGGCGACATCACGCCGAACGTAACGCTTGAGACGACGCGCGGCTCCAACAATACGCTTAGCGCGTTTGTTCGCGGCGTCGGCCAGCAGGACCCGGTTGCAGGCTTTGAAGCTGGCGTCGGCATCTATATCGACGATGTTTATCTCAATCGTCCGCAGGCTGCGCTTCTCGACATCTATGACGTCGAACGCATCGAAGTCCTGCGCGGACCGCAAGGAACGCTATATGGCCGCAACACGATCGGCGGCGCAGTCAAATATGTGACAAAGGCGCTGACTGACGACGCCTCTGCGATGTTGCGGCTTACAGGCGGAAATTACGGCCAGTTCGACGCGGTCGGATCGTTCACCCTGCCATTGCTGGTCGACTCAGGGATCGGCGACGTAAGGCTCGGCGGCGGCCTTGCCTATCTGACGCGCGACGGTTTCGGCGAGAACCTCAACATTGCCGGCGTAGAGAATTACAACAAGAATATTCTTGCAGCGCGCGCGACCATCGAGTGGGAGCCGAGCGAAGTTTTGTCCGTGCGTCTTACCGGCGACTGGACGGAAGACAATTCCGATCCAAAGCAAGGCCACAGACTGCTTCCCTACACGCTGCCGGTTCCGCCGAATACGGTTTACCCGGTTCTCGAAAACGTCTTTGACACGCGCGCAGGGCTCAACACCCCCGAACAGCACGTTCGCTCGCGCGGCATATCCAATGTAGTCGAACTGGAAGCGACCGACACGCTCACCTTCAAGAACATCGTTTCCTATCGCGATGACGAGACAGCGACGCCGATCGATTTCGACTCGCTCCCCGTAATCGACCTTGATGTGCCGGGCATCTATGAGAACCACCAGTTCAGCGAAGAATTCCAGGCGATCTATGACGGCGACCGGATAAGCGGCTTGCTCGGGTTCTATTATCTCTCCGCCAACGCGCTGACATCCTTCGACGTTCTGCTCTCCGGCGGCGCGCTCAACGTTTTCACATCTGCGGATGTCGACACGCGCAGCTGGTCCGTGTTCGGCGATTTCACGTTCGACGTCACCGATCGTCTGGCGGTTTCAGTCGGCGGCCGGTACACGCAGGATGAACGCTCGATCTACCTTCGCCGGCAGATCTTCACCGGAGGACTGTCGCCGACATTCGGCGGCATGCTGCGTCCGCCGTTCGCCGTTCAGACCGATCTGACCGCTGCGGCCGACTTCGAGGATTTCAGCCCGCGCGCGTCGATCAGCTACAAGATCAACGACGATCACACGACTTATGTGTCCTACGCCAAAGGCTTCAAGGGCGGATCGTTCGATCCGCGCTGCGTTGCAGTGACGGCGCCGAACATCGACGGCGACGGCGTCCCCGGCGCGCTTGATCCGGACGACCAGCGTGCGTTCTGTCTCTTTCAGCCTGAAGAAATCGAGACGTATGAATTCGGCCTGAAGAGCATTCTCGGCGGCGGCGTCGCGACTTCAAACTTCGCCGTCTTCTACAGCGATTACAAAGACGTTCAGATCCCCGGCTCGTTCGGCGTCGACACGAACGGCGACGGCGTTGCGGATACGTTCGCGGGCGTCACGACCAACGCAGCGTCGGCGACGCTCTGGGGCATCGAATGGGAAGGCAACGTGCGCTTCGCCGAGGATTGGATGACGGCGGGCGACGCGGTGAACTTCCAGTTCGCCCTCGGATACATCAGCGCCGCATTCGATGAGTATCTCGGGCGCGGCACGCCGCCGCCTGATCTCACCAATGTTGCGGTCTTCCAGAATACGCCGGAAGTCACAGCCTACGGTCAGTTGAACTACGACCGTCCGATGTCGTTGTTCAGCCGCGATGGCGGGCTTAATCTCTACACGGCGTTCTCGTATAAGAGCGCGACAAACCAGTTCAACTTCAGGACGCCGATCGATCAGCCGGGCTATGCGCTGCTGAACGCCGGTCTTTCGTGGACGACCGACGGCGGCGGACTTTCGATCGGCGTTCACGGAACGAACCTGACGGACAAGCGGTACATCGTCGCCGGCTATGACTTTGTGACTGCGCTGCCGCAGTTCGGCAATTCCCCGCTCGGATCGACCGGCGTTCTAACTGCATTTTACGGCAATCCGCGTCAGATATTCGGCACCATCAAGCTTGCCTTCTAACGCGAAACGTTCCTCCCTGCCGGCGCAGGCGGCCCGCGTAATCTGGTCCGTCTGCGCCGGTCCTTTTGGGTGTTGAAGAACGGAAAGCTGTGTGCTGAAAAAATTGACAGTTTTGGTCCTCCTCGCCGTCGCTGGCGCAGGCGGCTATTATTTCTGGACGTTGCAGCAGCGCGAAGCCGCGGCGATCGCGGACTACATGACTGCGGACGACCGGATGATGGAGATTGCGGGCGCAAACGTCCGGGTGCGGATCGAAGGACCAGCCGACGCCCCGCCCATCATTTTGATGCACGGGTTCATTTACAGTCTTGAATCCTGGGACGAATGGGCGGCGGCGCTGAAATCGGATCATCGCGTCATTCGTTTCGACCTTCTCGGCCACGGCCTTTCCGGCCCCGATCCGCAGCAACGATATTCGCCGGACGAGCGCGCGGCGTTTGTCGGCGAGGTGATGGACGCGCTCGGCATTGAACGCGCAATTGTCGGCGGCAACTCCCTTGGCGGTCTTGCGGCATGGCGTTTTGCAGCGACGGCGCCGGAACGCGTCGCCTCGCTGATATTGATCTCGCCCGGCGGCTATTCGGCTAACGGCGTCAGCGATACGCCGCTGTCGCCGCCGGCGCCGATGGCGCTCTTCCTTCGGACCGCGCCGGAGGCCGGCATAGCCTATGCACTCGGCAATGTTTACGGCGACGACAAAAACGTGACGCCCGAACGCGTCAAGCTTGTCGGCGACATGATGCGCCAGCCGGGCAACGGCGAGGCGTTCGTCCAGTCAATCGAAGAATTCTCGCTTCCAGATCCAGATGCGATGTTGCGCGCGATTACGGCTCCGACGCTTATTCTATGGGGCTCGGACGACGCGGTGATACCAGTTGATCAGGGGCGGCGGATGGCGGCGACAATTCCAAACGCAAAGCTCGTCATTTATGACGGCGTCGGCCATGTAGCGCAGGAAGAGGCGCCGGATGAGACAATTGCCGATGTGAGGGCGTTTTTCGCCGAAATCGGTTCTGAAAATTGAAGGGCGCTGAACTCACTACCGCACAGTCTACGCCCGCCTACAGGGCATGGGCGCTCTTTATTCTCGTCGTCGTTTATACTTTCAATTTCATCGACCGTCAGATTGTCGGCATCCTCGCAGTGCCGATCAAGCGCGATCTCGCTTTAAGCGATACCGAACTCAGCCTCATGGGCGGGCTCGCTTTTGCGCTGTTCTACACATTTCTCGGCGTTCCAATCGCAATGCTTGCCGACCGCAAGAGCCGCGTCTGGATCATGACGGTTGCGCTCGCCCTGTGGAGCGCGATGACAGCCGCCTGCGGTTTCGCGCAGAATTTCACGCAGCTATTTCTCGCGCGCCTTGGCGTCGGCGTCGGCGAGGCGGGAGGCGTTGCGCCCGCCTATTCGCTGATCGCGGACTATTTTCCGTCTGAGAAGCGCGCGCGGGCGATGTCGATCTATTCCTTCGGGATACCGATTGGGTCCGCCTGCGGCATTCTGCTTGGCGGCGTTCTGACGAGTTATCTGGACTGGCGCGCGGCGTTCGTGATTGTCGGCGTCGCCGGGCTCGCCCTTGCGCCGGTCTTGCGGCTGACGCTGAAAGACCCGGTTCGCGGTGGGTATGACGCCGTACAGAATGCAAAGCCTGCAAAGATTATGGAGGTTGTAAGGACGCTTGCGGCGAAGCCGAGCTTTTGGGGCCTATCGTTCGGCGCCGCGTCTTCGTCGATGATGGGCTATGGCATCATCTTCTGGCTGCCGTCATTTCTGGTGCGCAGTTTCGGCGAGGAGCTTCCAGGCTTCTTCAGCTGGATGCCCGATGCGCTGATCCCGCCCGGCGCCGGCCCCGTGTTGTTCGCATCCTATTTCTACGGGTCGATCCTGCTCGTCGGCGGCGTCGCAGGAATATGGCTCGGCGGCGTACTCGCCGACCGCTATGGCCCCGCGCGCAAGTCGGCCTATGCCGTGGTGCCCGCTGCGGCGTTTATCGCGACGATCCCGTTCTTCGCCGCCGGAATATTGTCGAAATCGCTTTTGCTCACCTTTTTCCTGTTCATGGTTCCAACCGCGCTTAGTCTTGTCTGGCTCGGCCCTGTCATTTCCGCGTTTCAGCATCTTGTGCCGCCGAATATGCGCGCGACGTCTTCGGCCGTATTTTTGTTCATCAACAATCTGATCGGCATCGGCCTTGGCAATCTCGCGATCGGCGCCCTGTCGGATGCGATGGCCGCGCGGTTCGCCGAGGAATCGCTGCGCTATGCGATCCTGTCGGGGACCGGCTTTTATGTGCTGGCTGCGACGCTTTTCCTCGTGACCGCGCCGCGGCTCAAGAAGGACTGGCACGTTTAGCGCCTCGTAGGGCCGTCCTCCCGCCGTGCAATTTTGCGCGGGCTAGGCTAAAACGCCCGAAAATCTTCTGGCGGATGGCATGGCGGACCAAATTGCTCCGGTTGACGTAAAGCGCGGGCAGGGGCCGGTCATTTTCGGCATGCCGCATACGGGAACGCATGTTCCAGGCGACATCCGCGCCATGCTGAATGACGAAGGACGAACGCTCCGCGATACGGACTGGCATGTCGACCGGCTCTATGACGGGCTCCTAAGCGGCGCGAGCGTCGTTCGCGCGACGTTTCATCGCTACGTCATCGACGCCAATCGCGATCCGTCGGGCGCGTCGCTCTATCCCGGGCAGAATACGACAGGCCTCGTGCCGCTCACCAATTTCGACGGCAAGGCGATCTGGTCGGTTGAACCGGATGCCGCGGAGACTGCGCGGCGGCTTGCAAGGTTCTACAAGCCCTATCACGCCGCGCTCGCGGCGGAGGTCGTGCGCGTCAAAGCGCAATGCGGCGTCGCCATTCTCTTCGATTGTCACTCAATCCGCTCATCCATTCCGCATCTCTTCGACGGCGTGCTGCCCGATCTCAATATCGGCACCAATGGCGGCAAGACCTGCGCGGCGGCAATTGAAAGGATTGCACGCGAGGGGGCTGCAAATTCCGGCTTCACTTATGTCGTGAACGGACGCTTCAAGGGCGGCTGGACGACACGCCATTACGGAAAACCGGAACTCGGCGTTCACGCAATCCAGATGGAACTCGCGCAATCGCAATATCTCGAAGGCGAAAGCCCGCCCTTCCTGTACGACGAGCCCCGCGCGGAGAAACTGCGCCAGGCGCTCAAGCTCATTCTGCAGGGAATCGAAGCGTCGGCGCCGTCGCTGAAAGGAAAGCGCGATGAGTGAGATATTTGCGGCTCGCGCGCGCCTTTCCGGCGGATGGGCGCAAAGCGTTGCGGTTCGGATAGAGGGCGGGCGCATCACGTCTGTCGCAGCGAACGCCAGGCCTACGCCCGGCGCTATTTGCGTCGATGCGCTGCTGCCCGCCCCCGGCAATCTGCACAGCCATTCTTTCCAGCGTGCGATGGCCGGCATGACGGAATATCGAAGCGCCGGGCGCGACTCATTCTGGACGTGGCGCGAATTGATGTACCGCTTCGCCGGCAAGATTGCGCCCGATGAAGTCGAAGCGATCGCCGCGCTTGTCTTCATGGAAATGCTGGAGGCCGGGTATTCGAGCGTCGGCGAATTCCATTATCTGCATCATCAAAAGGGCGGCGAGCCCTACGCCGCGCTCAGCGAATTGTCGCAGCGCATCTTCTCGGCTGCGGCGACAACCGGGATCGGACTGACGCTTCTGCCGGTTCTCTATATCTATGGCGGCGCGGGGAAGAAGCCGCTTGCGCCTGAACAAAAGCGCTTCGGCAATGATGTCGATCGCTTCAACCGGCTGGTCGATGAAGCGAAAGCGGCGGCGAAGAACGCCGGGATCGATGCGCGCGTCGGCATCGCGCCGCATTCGCTGCGTGCGACGGCGCCCGAAGATCTTGCCCGCGTCCTTTCGGCCCATAGGGACGGCCCCATCCATATCCACGTCGCCGAACAGCCGAAAGAAGTTGAAGATGTGAAAGCCTGGCTCGGTGCGCGCCCCGTCGAATGGCTGCTCGCGAATGCTGAGGTCGACGCGCGCTGGTGTCTCGTGCACGCGACGCACATGACGGATGCGGAAACGCGCGCGCTCGCAAAAAGCGGCGCCGTTGCTGGGCTCTGCCCGATCACGGAAGCCAATCTCGGCGATGGCGCGTTCAGCGGCGCGCAATATTTCGAAGCGAACGGCGCTTTCGGCGTCGGCTCGGACAGCAATGTGCGCATCTCGCTGACGGAAGAATTGCGCATGCTCGAATATTCTCAGCGCCTCGCCCATTTGTCGCGCAATGTGCTGACGACAGACGGCTTAAGCGTCGGCGAAACGCTATACCTCGGCGCGGCGAAGGGCGGCGCGAGGGCGCTGGGGCGCGACGCGGGCGTAATTGAACAGGGCATGCTCGCCGATCTTGTGGCGATTGACGGGGCGGCGCCGGCGCTTTGCGTGCTGAAGGACGATCGGCTGCTCGATGGTCTGTGTTTTGCGGCGAGCGACGACGTCGTCAAAGACGTCTGGTCGGCGGGCCGCCACGTCGTCATAGGCGGGCGCCACGCGGCGCGCGACGCAATCATCGCCAATTACAGGAAAGCCGTCGCAACGCTTCTTTCGCGCGCCTAATCCTTCGTCACGAATAGCGCTGCGCCGGAAACCGTGACGCGCTGCGGCGCTTGGCTTTCGAAGAGCAGAAACGATCCCGGCTCGACGGCGCCAAAGGCTGCCGCCGCGCATACGCCGGAAATGGGGAGGAGACCGGCGCCTGTCAGTTCATGGGCTCCTGATTCAAGCCGCACGACGTCCATCGACACGCGCATCGGATCATAGATCAGATTGAAATCCCGCACGGGGCCTTCGACAAGGTCGCAGTCGATCGCAATGTCTCCTGAAAAGCGCACCGGAATTGCGCGCCGCGCTTCGATCACGCCGCCCTGATGCCGAAGCAAGAGCCCTTCGCCCTCAACAACGGTCAGGACGCGCGCAAGGCCCGGAAAGATCGAGAACGGCCCAGCGGCGGCGACATCCGCAAACGAAAGACGCCAGATCAGGCCATTATCATCTGTACAAAGAGCCATCTCGCGCGTGACGCCGCCCCCGTTCTTCCACGGGACCGGCGGCAGGTCGCTGATCAGGATGATCCTCATGAAATCGCGTTTAGCCCGCCAGTTCTTCCCCGGATAGGGACAATGCGAACGATTGCGGGAAATCTATATTAGGCGCGGCGCGCGAGCCTTAACCCATGGGCAGGCTCGGCGGATTTGTCGAATTCAAGCCGGCCCGGCGCGTTTTCGCGGGCCGGGGCCGCTCGCTCATGACTTTCGGCGAATGGAAGATCGCCTTTTTCGGCATGGCGTTCGGCGTTGCGGTCGGGTCGGCGTGGTTCATTGAATATCCGGCAGGCGAAGCGCCTGAAAAGCCGGTAGCCGCCCTCGCGCAACCGATCGACGGTGAAAAGGCATCGCCCGTTCCCGTCGAAACGCCCGACGCAACGGAAGAGATCGCAGACGAACCAGGCGCGCCCGACGCTGAGCCCGACCGGGTTTTGCCGCAGATCATCCTCGCGCAAAATGACGGCCGGATGGGCCGCGCCGGCGTCGATGGGGATTTTCGCGGCCGCGTATCGCGCGTCGTCGATGGCGACACGTTCTATCTCGAAGGCGTCGAAACGCGCATTCGGCTTTGGGGCGTCGATGCGCCAGAGCGCTCGGAACATGGGTATGATGAGGCGACCGAAGCGCTCGCGGGTCTTGTTTCAGGCGAGGCGCTATCCTGTGAGCATGTCGATACCGATCCTTACAAGCGCATCGTCGCGCGCTGCTATTTCAACGACGGGCGCGATTTGTCCGAAGCGATGATAAAAAGCGGCGCGGCGCAGGAATATTTGCGCTTTAGCGGCGGATATTACGGCGGCGAATAGGCGCCGGAACAAAAAAGGGCGCGAACGATCAACGTTCGCGCCCTTCAAAGCATCCCGAAATCCGACTGACAGCCTATGCCCTTTCCGCGATTGAAGCGTCGTGCGGAGCGGGATGCGGTCTCTCTTAAGTCACCTTCAGGGGCGCGCGCTGCGGGGGAGGGGGAACCGCCGCGAGCGATGTTTCTCGTTCTACCTTGTTTCGTCGGCCTACGGATCATTTGATACCGACACGGATGATTGAAACATCAGGGCGGCGAACCGTCAACGGAAAACCGCGTTAACTAAGATCACATTTTTACGGATTGTTAACGAAGGTAAACAAACCGCTAATGACAATGACGGCGCCGCAACGCGTCAGATCAACGCGTAAGGCCGAGCAGCGATTTGTCGATCAGCCAGTCATTGCGGATCTTGTCGTATCGGCGTGCCCTCGCTCCTTCCGACGAAGCCAGCGTCCAGGAGCGCTCAAAACCGAAAACGAAGACGGAATTGTCCGGCCCGTTAAGTCCCGCCGTGTCGGAATAGCGAATGAACATGTCGAGGCCGAACGCAGATTTGTAAATGCCGATCCGGTAGTCGACATATTTTTGCGAAAAACGCGTATCGGAAGGAAAGCTCGCCCCAACAGCGGCGCGAAGGTCGAACCCCTTGGCGATCGCCGCGCGCGCGTCGCCGTTGAGATACCAGGAGGGGCCGGTCTCAGCGAAATCATCAGGCGTGTAAAAGGCGCGTAAATGAACGCGCCCGCCCTTGAACACGCGTCTGACGCCGGCCTGGGCCTCGAACAGCCCCTTGTGGCCGGCGTGGTCGATTATTCCGTCCGGCTCGAAATCGAAAGTGAAGTCGGTCGATCCCGGAAAGGCGTAATACCGCGCGCCGAGCTCGAAATCGTAATTGCCGGCAGAAGGCTTCCACGCCGCGTAGGTAAGGACAAGCGGTGTCGTCTCGACCGATATCCTCACCGGATTTGAAAATACGCCGGCGAGAAACTCGCCGTAGACGAGTTCAAGAAAGCCGTGTACGGACGGGTTCATGTTCCTGCTTTTGACGCCGCGAAAGGCGCCGTTGGTGTCGAGCCCAAGTGCGCCGGTCAGCTCGAACTCCGCCGCATGGCAAGATTGCGGAAGGACCGCGATGACGCCGCAGAAAGACGCAATGGCGATTGCAGCAAGGCGCGCAATGACGCGCCCCTGTCCCGTACAGCAGCCGACAACCCGGCCCGACATTTACGCCCCGCGCCCCTGTCGCCCCGCAACCCTACGCCGGAGCCGACGTCAAACACTCACACGCTTGCGCGCCTCCGGCAAGAACGAAGCGCGGCGCGCACCCCAATTGCGGGAGAACTGAAACGAAAATACATCGTTTTGAATGCTTGAAAGCGCGATGAAAATTCCAATCTCAGCAATCCGAATTGCGAGGGGCGCGTGTTGCGCATCTCGCGGCTCTTTGAAAAGTATGGTTTACGGCGTTTCCGGTTCTTTCGATCTGGCGCGTCGTTTTAAGGAAAACCCTCACCCGCGCTGCGGGAGAGAGACGAGACCGCGCGCGTATGGTTAATGCGTCGCATCCGGAATGCCGGCATTTTCGCGTGACTCCCGCGCGAATGCGCCGAACGCCAATCATTCCTCCGCTCATCCCGGCGAAAGCCGGGATGAGCGGAGGGAGGTTGATCCCCCATTATTGCGCATGCACCACGCGCCCAAACGCATCCGGCCCAGCGCAGTTTCCACAATCTCCGTCACTCCGGGGCCGCTGAAAGCGGAACCCGGAGTCCATCTTGCCGACCGCATGGTGAAACATGGATTCCGGGTTCTCGCCTTTGGCGAGCACCGGAATGACAGAGAGGATAATAAACCCGGAGAGTCATCCCGGACGCAATGCAGCGTGAAACGCTGCTTTGCTGATCCGGGATATTGCGCGGTTCCGGCGTCAAAACCTCTGCAGATCCCGGACCAGCAGCGCGTCACTTCGTGTCGCGCTGCATCCGGGATGACGGCCTCATGATTCCGGATTCATTGCGCAGCGCTCGACATCCGCATCCGTCGCCACACGGACGGCTTTCAGCGAGACGACCGAGACTTGATGCGGGTAAAGGCCGAGATGGCCCCATTCTCCGCGCCGCGAAAGGTGTCCCGAAAATTCTATCCAGAGGAAAGGAAACGCCTGTGGCCCGCGACCCTTGCGCCAGCGGGCGATCACTTCCGCCTCACGCGCGCCGTATCCGGCGCGCCAGAGCCTTTCACCCTTCGTCGGCCCGTTGCAGGAGATGAAATCGCTCGTCTCGAACCCGTTAATGTAAAGGCCGGCAAAGTCAGCCGCCTCGGCGTCTGTTTGTGAGGCGAGGGCGAGAGTCGCGGCGGCGATAAGCGCTGGCGTTATCATAAGCGGCACCTCACTCTAGCGCGGAGCGTATGCCTGCGATTTCGGATAGTCCACAAATTGTACGTCATAATGGCTGAGCTGCGGCGTGACCCTTCGCGTTGCGGAGAACGAATTCTCGCCGCGCATATCTCTCCGTCACGCCTGGGCCGATGAAATCGGAACCCGAGGTCCGTCTTGCCGCCGGAACTGTTGAAACATGGATTCCGGGTTCTCGCCTTCGGCGAGCCCCGGAATGACGGCGAGGTTACACATGCACGACCCGTCCATACGCATCCAGCACCGCCTCGTGCATCATTTCTGACAGCGTCGGGTGAGGGAAGATTGTGTGCATCAGATCTTCCTCGGTGCCTTCCATGGTTCGCGCAATCGCGTAGCCCTGGATCAATTCGGTGACTTCGGCGCCGATCATGTGGGCGCCCAATAGCTCGCCGGTTGTTTCGTCGAATACGGTCTTCACCATGCCTTCGGGCTCGCCAAGCGCAATCGCCTTGCCGTTGCCGTTGAACGGGAAGCGGCCGACTTTGACTTTCTTGCCTGCGGCTTTGGCTTTGGCTTCGGTCAGACCAACGCTCGCGACTTGCGGGTTCGAATAGGTGCAGCCCGGAATTTTTGTGACGTCGAGCGGATGAACATGGGGCAACCCTGCGATCTTCTCGACGCAGATGACGCCTTCATGGCTCGCCTTGTGCGCAAGCCATGGCGGACCGACGACATCGCCGATGGCGTAGAGGCCCGCAACGCCGGTCGAAAGCCACTCATTCACGACGACATGACCGCGATCGATTTTCGCACCGATCGCTTCGAGCCCCAGACTTTCCGTGTTTCCCGTAATGCCGATCGCGAGGACGACGCGGTCAGCTTCGATAATCTCGGTCTTTCCGTCACTGGTCTTGACGCTCGCCTTCACCGACGCCTTGCCTTTTTCAAGGCCCGCGACCGTCGCGCCGGTGAGGATTTTCATCCCTGCCTTTTTGAATTGTTTGAAGGCGAAGGCGGAAATTTCCTCGTCCTCGGCGGGAAGAATGCGGTCAAGCATTTCAACGACCGTGACGTCGGCGCCGAGCGCGCGGTAAAAGCTCGCAAACTCGATGCCGATCGCGCCCGATCCGATGACGAGCAGGTTTTTCGGCATGATGTCAGGCGTCATCGCCTCTTTCGCGGTCCAGATGAACTTGCCGTCCGGCTCAAGCCCCGCCGCCGGGATCGTTCGCGCCCGCGCGCCTGTCGCAAGGATCACGTGTTTGGCCCTGATCGTTTCTTCGCCGTCTTTCGTCTTCACGCGGACGAGCGGCGCGGACGAGCCTTTTTCAAGCCGCGCCGTTCCGCTGACGACTTCGATCTTGTTCTTCTTCATCAGAAAGCCGATGCCGCCCGAGAGTTTTCCCGCGACATCGCGCGAACGTTTGACGACAGCGTCAAGGTCAAAGCCGATATTTTCGGCCTTCAGCCCGAATGAAGCTGCATGCTTCATATTAGTGTAGACCTCTGCGGTCCGCAGCAGCGCTTTCGTCGGGATACAGCCCCAGTTGAGGCAGACGCCGCCCAGCGCGTCGCGCTCGACGATGATCACCTTCATCTTCAGCTGCGCCGCCCGGATCGCCGCGACATAGCCGCCGGGGCCCGATCCAATCACCACAAGGTCGCACGTCTTTTCGGCCATAGGGCTTTCGTCTCCGCCTTGATTTTCGCGGGACTATAAAGACTGTTCGCGGAAAGGGAATGTCGGGGTTGCATAACTCAAACGATCCCGACTTTCGTCGGAATGGGAGATAGCCGGATTATTCCGCCGCCATACGCCCCATCTGGCTGCGGCGGCGGTCCGCATCGCTTGCGTCTTTCCAAAGGCGCGCCAGCGCGTCGGCGTAACTCTCGCGGCTGGTCGAAAGATACGCGCTGTTGTCGGAGAGTTCCGAAACCAGCGCATCGTGCAGTTTCGGCAGATTGTGATAGGGCGTCGCCGGAAAAAGGTGGTGCGTTGCGTGAAAACGAAGGCCCACCGGCGCGACGAGCGGCGTGATCCAGCGATTGCCGGGGACGTTCACGCTGTCGAGGAATTCCTCGGTCTTCGTGACTGAAACGTCGCCTGAATAACGATAGGCGTGCGCGCCGAGCGTCCTGATCGAATTGACGAAAAGGATCGTCGCCGTCACCGCGTACCAGATGAAGGCGACGCTGAGCGGCAGAACGCCGAAGGCAATCATCACCGCGACGCCGACCGCGAAAATCGCCGTCGCCGTTTCCTGGATGAGCCAGGTTTCATCATCATCCTTGTTCTGGGGATGGCGGTCATAGGTCAAGTCGATCGCGAGCGAAGAAAAATGGCGCCAAATGACCTTGCGAAGCGGACGCACGACCCACGACAAGGGCGTCAGCACGATGAAGCGGAAAAGAAGAAGCGGCGGCAACACGAAAGAGAGCAGCACATAGCCGACCGAGCGCCATGGCGCGCCTGCGCCGAACGATACGTATTCGCCGTCTCTCGTTGATCCGTATACGCCCGGACGGTGGTGGTCGATATGAACGCCGGTATAGGAATAGGACGGGATCAGGAACGGCATGCCGGCGAGGGCGTTCCACACGAAGCGGAACTTTCCGAACGTCCCTTTCTTCAGGTGCGCAAGCTCATGCGTGAAGAGGACTGCGCGGAACAGGGCGAATGACGCCGCAATCGTCAGGACGATCTGCAAGGGTGAAAACGGCGCCGAGACGACAGCTCCCGCAAAGGCGGCCCAGCCGAGAGCCGCGCTGATCAGGAAATCCGGCCAGTAGATTTTGGGGTCGGGTTCAGAAAAACGGCGCGCAATCAGCCGCGCTTCCGCCATCGGGAAGTTTGGGAGAGAAGCCGCCTCCTGCCGGTCGTTTGCCTTGTCCATGGACCGAATACATAAGCCGGGGCGGGCCTGAACGCCAGTTTCTATCCCACACAATCCGGGGACCAAACGCCGCGACCCGGAACGCGTCAGAACAGCTTTGAAAAGCCGATCGACACGTAGACTTCTTCGCTGCGCCCTTTTTGGAACTGCAATCCGCCGGAAAGTTGAAGCTCAACCTTGCCGCCAATCGGGGCGGTAAGCGCTAGTCCCGCGCTCTGCGCACGATAGAGCGGGTCGCCGCTGACGCTCCCCTCGACCCCGAGCCGCAAACGCTTTGCGATCACTTCCCGCGTCAACTGAACTCTCGCCAGATAGCTTTCGTCGCGAACGCCGCCTTCGGCGTACCAGCCGAGCCGCCATGGTCCGCCGCCAAATGCGCCGTCTGTTCCAACTACGGCGTCGATGCGCAGACCATCGCGGCTGTTTGCAGGGTCAGCCGGCGTGAGATTAGTCCGTGTCGCTCTGGCGCCAGCCGACACGTTCGCCCAGCCCCACGCGCCGGACCATTGCTCGACAAGGCTGACAACGCCGCCATAATAATTTGCGTCAATCAGGCTCAATCGTGATTCGTAATCGTAAACGCCGCCGGACGCAGCGGCCTTGACGGCGAGACCGTCTCCAAGGCTGGAACCCGGCAGCGCCACGATCGCGCCCGCATAACCGGATGAATCATGGCTGACGGTTCCGCCGGCGAAGACGACGCCTCTTTCGGCTGACGCTGGCGCAGAACCGGCGAAGACGGCGAGCGCTGCAATGAAGATAACGCGGACGGTCATGCGGCGATGTTCTCAGGTTGGCGCCATACGGCGATGCGTGATGAAAGAGGTCGTGCGATGCGGTGTCGCGCGCCATCACGATGAGATAAACGGCGCCGTCGCCCACGAAAAACGTCTGCGAGCCGAGCACCGAGAGATTTTCTTCAGGTTGCTTCCCGCCGGCGTCGGTGAGGGTCAGTTGATGGACAGCAGGCGGCGGCGCGTAGCTGACGATGCGCCAGATATCCCTGTCGCCCTTCGCTTTCTGGTATGTGCATTCGACCGTCTCGTCGCCAAGCGCGGACCTCAAGCTGCAGAAGCGCCATTTGCCTTGGGTCGAGGTCGAATCCGCATCGCGCCCGCTGCGGCTGAACAGCTCGCGCAGGCTAATGTCGCGCGATCTGGTCTCTCGCCAGTCATTTAGCGCCCATTGCAGGTTGTTTCCGAACAGGTTTGCATTGAGACGATCAGCGCTCGTCGAATCCGTCCAATGGAATTTGATGCTGACGGTGTGATCGGTCGCGCGTTCGTTGCGGCGGCGTTCGACCACGGCGCCGGTGAACCGGACTTCGCCGTTCGGCAATCGCAGCGTTCCAGTGACGTTGCGCGGAAATTTTTCTGCGGAGCGGGCGTAGAATTTGAATCCGCCGCTGGAAATATCCTCCGTGATCAGATGGATTGGACCTGACGGAAGATCAATCGTAACAGGCGTCGGCAGGTTGAAGCGATGGGTCGACCGCCTTTGCCCGCTCTTGCTTAACGTGAACGCGATCGCCCTGGCCGCGATTACGGCGTTAAGAACAGACCACGTCGCGTTGGCGATGAACGCCCCGAAGGGGAGGTGATCGCCCCGGAAAAATCCGGCGCTCCCGATCGCGAGGGCGGCGGCGGCGCCGAAGATGATCGCCGCCTGCGGCGCTGTTGACCAGAGGATTCCTCCGCGCCCTTCAAGCGTTTTCGGCGTCACCTTGAACCGCCAGTTGAATGGAATGAACAGCGCCAGGGCCGCATTCATGAATGTGAAATATCGAAGGCAGTTATATTCCTCCATCCATATGGTCTTGGTGTAGCCGCGCCCAAAGGATTCGTTGACGAGCATTCCGCTCAAAATCCAGATCAAGAAAATCAGGATGACTTCCCCGTCGTTCCAGACGATCGGCGTCACGCCGGTCATCAGGACAATAATCGGCGTGAAATAAAGAACGGCTTTCTGCCATCCCTCGAAATAGGTGATCACGGAAGTGAGATAGCAAATTCTCTGCGCGATCGTGAGGCCGGGCCGAAACAGAATGCCTTCCCGGCGCCAGACCTGCATCGCGCCGCGCCCCCAGCGCATGCGCTGTGTTTCATATTGATTGTGATTGGCCGGCGCCAATCCGAACGCCAGCGATTGCGTGTGATAGGCGGATTTCCAGCCATTCTTGTGCATGCGCAGCGACGTGTGAATGTCTTCGGTGATTGTTCCGGTCGCAAACCCGCCGATATCATCGAGCGCCGCCTTACGGACAACGGCGCAGCTTCCGCAAAAAAACGCGGCGTTCCATCGGTCTTTTCCGGGCTGGATCACTTTGTAGAACAGCGTCTGCTCGTGCCAGAATTCCGTCCTGTCGCGATCGCGTCGGTGCTGAAACGAATCGATGTTGTAAAAATCCTGAGGCGTCTGCACGAACCCGGTTTCAGGATCATTGAAATATCCAAGCGTGCGCTCGAAGAAATCAGGCGACGGCGCGTGATCGCAATCAAACTGCGCGACGAATTCCGCATCCGTATGCTTTAGCGCGTTGTTGAGATTTCCAGCTTTCGCATGGGAGCGATCGGTCCTCGACAGATAGCGAACGCCGAGCGCCATTGCGAGCGCGCGCATTTCAGGGCGGTCGCCATCGTCCAGCAACCAGATATATCTGGCGAGCCGGACATGTTTGGCGGCGATCAGCGTATTGCGGAGCATTTCGACCGGCTCATTCCAGGTCGTGACGAAAATGTCGGCAACGGCGCCCTTAGGCGGAGCGGGCGGTTCCCGGACGATAAGCGTCCATACGCTGAAAGCATGCAGGAACAGCGTTGCAAGTCCGAAGAGTTCTGCCGCAAGCAGCACCGCCGAAAAGACCGGCGCTTCACCGTTCATCAGCGGAATGCGAACGTAAAAATAGCTTAGGCTGGTGACAATGAGCAGCGCGAACGCAGCGATTTGAAGCGCGTCAGCTCTGTATATCGCGACCCGCCCCCAACCGGACGTGTCCCGACCCGCATGCAGGTCGCTATTTAACTCGTTCATAACCCACTACTACCTGTGCAGCAGGGGTCTCACCGATACGGGCAATACATCCTGTAAATTGCTAAACGCGGGATTAAGGACGCGGGTTTTGAGCCAAATGACGCAGTTTTCGAACTATTGGCGGCGCGCACTTTGTTGTCGTCCCCCATCATCGCTCGCGACTTGATAGCATGCCGGCTCACTGTCACAAACGCTGGACGATGCGCTCGCCCGGCGACATGATTGCGCAAATTTCGCGGAGGAAAGCGACATGCCGGTCAAGGCCCTTAGAACTCCTGATGAGCGGTTCGCTAACCTTTCTGGTTGGCCCTACGCCCCGCAATATGTCGAAGGTTTAAGGGGCTATGACGGCCTTAGGATGCACTATGTCGATGAAGGCCCGCGCGATGCGAAAACGACCTTCCTCTGCATCCACGGCGAGCCATCCTGGGCATATCTCTTCCGCAAGATGATCCCGGTCTTTACCGGCGCTTGGCATCGCGCCGTTGCGGTTGACATGTTCGGCTTTGGGCGTTCCGACAAACCCGTGGACGATAATGCCTACACGTTCCATTTTCACCGGAATGCGCTCCTTGCGTTTGTCGAGAAGCTTGATCTGAAAAACATCTGTCTCGTCGTGCAGGATTGGGGCGGCGTTCTTGGGCTCACATTGCCGATGGAGGCGCCCCACCGATATTCGCGGCTCCTCGTCATGAATACGGGACTGCCGGGCGGCGAAGAAGCGCCGGCGGGCTTTGCGATGTGGCGCGCTTTCAACCGCTCGCAGCCGGACCTTAAAGTCGGCGAATTGATGAAGCGCGCGACGCCGATCCTCAGTGAAGCGGAAATGGCCGCCTATGATGCGCCGTTCCCGGATCAATCCTACAAGGGCGGCGTTCGCCGGTTTCCCGAACTTGTGATGCTGAAGGAGCAGGGCGCCGCAGACCTGACGCCGCTATCGAAGGAAGGCGTTGAAACGTCGCTCCGCGCGCGCAAATTCTGGAAGGAGGACTGGACCGGCGAAAGCTTCATGGCGATCGGCATGCAGGACCCCGTGCTCGGTCCGCCGTCGATGCAATACCTTCGTACCTTCATAAAGGGGTGTCCGCCGCCGATGGAAATCGCCGAGGCCGGACATTTTGTGCAGGAATGGGGCGCGCCGATTGCGAAATCAGCACTGGCGCATTTCAAGATCGGCTGACGCCGCCGCTATTTAAGCCGCTCGCGCGCATATTTCGCGAGCGATCCGCCGAACTCCGCATTCTTCAGCCCCAGATCGATGTTCGCCTGAAGCCAGCCGAGCTTCGATCCGCAGTCATGAATGACCCCTTCGCAGATGCAGGCGTGGAATGTCTGCTGCGAATTGAGCTTGTTCATTGAGTCGGTCAGCTGGATTTCGCCGCCCGCGCCTTTCTCCTGCGCCTCCAACAGGTTGAAGATTTCCGGTTGGAGGATATAGCGCCCGATGATGCGAAAATTCGACGGCGCATCGGCGGGCTTTGGTTTTTCGACCATGCCGGTCATTTCGATGAGATTTCCTTTGCGCGCCTTTGGCGCAATGACGCCGTATTTGTTCGTTTCGCTTTGCGGCACTTCCTCGACCGCAACGAGGTTGCCGCCGACCTTTTCATAGGCGTCGATCATCTGCCGAAGGAAGCCGGGCTTGTGCGGCACGATCTCATCGGGAAGGGACACTGCAAACGGTTCATCGCCGACGATTGAGCGGGCGCACCAGACTGCATGACCAAGGCCGAGCGGCGCCTGCTGGCGCGTGTAGGAAAGGTCGCCGGCGCGCGGGATCGTTCGCTCAATTTCGGCGAGGATGTCATTCTTCGCTTTGGCTTTCAGCGTCGCCTCGAGCTCAAAGGCGTGATCGAAATAATCTTCGATCGCCGACTTGCCGCGCCCCGTGACCAGGATCACATGCTCGATCCCCGCGTCGCGCGCTTCCGCGACGACATAATCAATCAGCGGCCGGTCGACGACGGGAAGCAGCTCTTTCGGGATCGATTTGGTCGCGGGAAGGACTCGCGTGCCGAGACCTGCGACCGGAATGACCACTTTCTTGATTGGCTTGCGCATGACACTCCAGAATTTCAGTTTGGAACCTTGTTCACCGGACTGTCGCCGACATCGACGGTTTCGGCGATGGGTTCAAGCAGTTCCGGCTCGACTTTCAGAATCTGCTGCAAAGCGCCAAGGCGCCTCGCGGCGTTGTCCGCGATATCATAATAGAAAAGGTTAAAGGGCTGTGGTTTCCATTTGGCGCCGAACCAGTCGCCGCGCCTCAGGAAGCGGCGCTTTGGCGTATCGACAATCAGCACGCCATCATCGCATCGCGCGCCGACCGCCTTCGGGATCGATGGCGGCGGCGCGCCATTCGCAATTCCTGTCGCCGAGGCGGCGCCGAGATTCTTTTCCGGCGGCTGATAGGGACCGTCTTTGCGCCACGACAACGGATTGACGCAGACGAGACGTTCGCTTTTGACCGACGAAAGGTCGCCGCCCTGCGACCAATTCAGCGATCGCGACCGCACGCGCTCCATCTCCTCGTCAAAGCGCGGCTCGAAATCGACATACGAGATAAGGCATCGGACAGCATCGCTTGAATCGCACACAGGCATCGCCGGGTTGAGTGACGAGAGGTACTCCTCCGGGACCGAAGCCCCGATCACATAGACCGCGACAAGTCTGCGGCGTAGGGGGTTGATTTCGCCCTGAAAAAAATCCTTCAGCAGACCAAGAATATAAACCCCGCCCTGGCCGTATCCGATGAGGATGATCGGCGCCTCAGGATCGCGCAGGGCGAGGTACGCTTCGAACGCACGGCGAATATCGCTGTACGCAAGCTCCCGCGCGGCGAGCCCGTCGTATTTGTGCGTGAAAAGAGAATAGAGCGTCGCTTCGCGATAGAGCGGAGCGTAAATGCGGGCGGCGCCAGAGAACGGGCCAGCTTCGTTCGGAAGAGCGACGGTCCTCCTAACGGCGCTCGCGTCAGGATCGTCAAAGGGCGCGTTCCAGAGTTTCCGGCGGTAGAAAGATGTTGAGTGGATGTAGAATGCGTCCGCCGCCCGCTTTTCGCTTGCCTCAGGTTTCGAGAGCCATGCCGAAGCGAGGCTGTAGTCGGGCGGCGGCGGGGCTTCGACGGTTTGAAACGGCGCGCGCGGCGTCGCGAAGAACCGCACGATGCTGTCCTGAAAAACGATGGCGAAAGCCGTCAAAAGAACCGCTGCGGCTCCCATTGCGGCAAAGCCCGCGCGTCTCCATGTCAATGCCGTCGTCAAATCGCCGCTCCTTGGCCGAAATTGGAACCATAATGGGTCAAACGCCTCAAATAAAAGGGGAAACGAAGCTGCGGCGGATTGCGGCCTTGTTAACAGCTTTGGTAAGGCGTTTGGGCGATCCTGCCGGTCGCGAGTGGAAAGCGTAAACAAATGGATAATCCGCCAAATCCTTCGGGCGATGATGGCGCGCCGAAATCTCCGCTGGAGACGCCGCTGATCCGTCCGCGCAAGACCAGCGTGCTTTCGGGCTTGAGGACGAGCTTCATCGCCGGCGTTGTCGTTGCAGCGCCGCTTGCGATTACGGCGTACATTATATTGTGGTTTGTGACCGGGCCGATGCGTCAGCTCGACCTGTTCGTGCGCAATATTCTGCCGGCGGGCGACAGCCGCATCGAGACGATCACACAGGCGATCCCGGGTTTTGGCGTTATCGTCGCTATCAGCGGACTGGTGCTCCTCGGCGCCTTCACAAAGAACTTTGTCGGCAGAACTTTCATTCGCGCGGGCGAGAAATTTCTTGACCAGATGCCGATTGTCCGAAATCTGCACCGGTTCTTCAAGAATGTCTTCGAAACGGCGCTTCAAAAATCGGCGCGCTCGTTCAAGGAAGTCGGACTGGTCGAATATCCGCGCAAAGGAATTTGGGCGATAGCCTTCGTGATCGGCGATGCGCAGGGCGAGGTTAAATACAGGCTCGAAGATCAAAACCTCGTCGGTGTTTTTGTGCCGACCGTTCCAAACCCTACATCGGGTTTCCTTCTTTATGTGCCGCGTGTCGAATTTATACCGCTCGCAATGTCGATCGAGGACGCCGCCAAAGTCGTCTTCTCGCTCGGCCTCGTCGTGCCTGAATTTACGGCGCCGCAGGAGGCTGTGGAGAGGCTGGAACAGCTGGCCGATACGACGGCGGCGAACGATAAGCGCAGCATTCTCTGGCGTTTTTCCGGCCGCAAGGGCGAGCTTTAGCCGGCCCGAAGTAATTTGATCGCGTCGTCGCGGCTGAACAGGTAGAGCAATACGCGCAAGGCTTCGCCGCGCGGCGTTTTCAGATCCGGGTCGCGATCGACGATCATGGTCGCATCGTCTTTGGCGGCGAGCAATAAGTCGCCATGGACCGCATAGTCCGCAAACAGCAGGTGCGGAAACCCTGACTGAGCTGAACCGAGGAAATCGCCCGCGCCGCGAAGGCGCAAATCTTCTTCGGCGATCCTGAACCCGTCTTCTGTCTCGCGCAGGATCTTCAAGCGCGCCGTCGCCGTATCGTTGAGCGGCCCCTTGTAGAGAAGGAGGCATGAAGCCGGCTTGTCGCCGCGGCCGACACGCCCGCGCAATTGGTGGAGCTGTGCAAGCCCGAAACGTTCGGCGTGTTCGATCACCATCACGACCGCATTCGGCGCGTTGACGCCGACTTCGATCACCGTCGTTGCGATAAGCAGCAGAAGGTCTCCGCGGTGGAAACGCTCCATGACCGCGTCTTTCTCCGCCGCGGGCATGCGGCCGTGAACAAGACCTACCTTTTCGCCGAACAGTCCATGAAGGTGCCTGAACCGGTCTTCGGCGGCCGTCATGGCGATGATTTCAGACTCCTCGACAAGCGGGCAGACCCAATAAACTTGGTCGCGTCGCGCGATGACGCGGGAGACTGCGTCGACGACCTCGTCGAGCCGCTCGATCGGGAGCGCACGCGTGTCGACCGGCTTGCGGCCGGGCGGCTTTTCGCGGATCGCAGTCGCGTCCATGTCGCCATAAGCGGTGAGGGCGAGCGTGCGCGGAATCGGCGTCGCCGTCATGACGATGAGATCGGATCGCCAGCCCTTTGCCGACAGGGCGGCTCTCTGCTGCACGCCGAAGCGATGTTGCTCGTCAACGATGACGAGGCCGAGATCGGCGAACTTCACGTCTTCCTGAATAAGCGCATGAGTGCCGATCAGAAAATCGATTTCGCGAGCCATGAGCCTGCGCATTTTTTCTGTGCGCGCTGCGCCTTTGTCGCGCCCTGTGAGTATCTCGATCTTCAATCCCGCCTTTTCAGCGATCGGCGACAATGTTTCGATGTGCTGGCGCGCGAGGATTTCTGTCGGCGCGAGCAGCGCCGCCTGCGCGCCGGATTCAATGACGGTTGCAGCCGCGAGCAGCGCCAGGACAGTCTTTCCAGATCCGACGTCGCCCTGCACCAGACGAACCATCCGGTCTGCGGATGCAAGGTCTGTTTCGATTTCCTTGAGCGCCGCTTCCTGATCGCGCGTCAACCTGAAGGGCAGCGCTGCAATCGCTTTTCGTTTCAGATCTCCCTTTGCAGAGAAACTGCGGCCAGCCGCCTTTTTGCGCGCACGACGAATGAGCGCTAGCGCAAGCTGGTTCGCGAGCAACTCGTCATAGGCGAGACGTCGCATTGATGCCGTTGAAGGCGACAGGTCGTAGAGGGATTGCGGCGCGTGTATGGCGCGGATCGCGTCATTCCATGATGGCGATTTTTTTTTTCGCAGCCACTGTTCGTCCTGCCACTCAGGCAAAGCGGGTGCGCGTTGCAGCGCTGCTTGCGCCGCCTTGCGCATGACGGAGGGAGGAAGCCCGGCCGTCAGCGGATAGACAGGCTCAAATAGCGGCAGGCCCCCCTGCGCCTCCGGATCGACGATATGGTCTGGATGCGACATCTGCTTGGCGCCGCTATAGTCTTCGATCCGGCCGGATATGATACGCTTCGATCCTTCGGGGAGCGCTTTGGCGATGTAATCGGCGCGCGCGTGAAAGAAGATCAAGGTGATAAAACCTGTCTCGTCGGAACAGATGACGCGGTATGGCAGGCGCTTCACCGGCGGCGGATCGTGGCGATCGACCGTCACTTCGAGCGTCGCCAGCGATCCGACCGCCGCTTCCGCAATCTTGGGGCGGCAGCTGCGATCGATCACGCCATGCGGGCGCGTGAAGAGAACATCAACGACGCGCGGCCCGGCAACCTTTTGCACCAGAGCGGCGAGGCGCGGGCCGACGCCTTTCAGCGCGGTTACGTCTGCAAAAAGGGGATTTAGAATTGCGGGCCGCATGCGGAGCGATTATCTGCTGTTTCGCGCGGCTTGTCTAAGCGCCCGCCAACGATTGAAGAGGCCAGAATGTCTGACGCCGCCGCCGACCTTCGCCGAAAGAAGCTGCTGCACCGCGCGCGGTATCGCGGGTTCAAGGAAGCGGACATCCTCGTCGGCGGCTTTGCGGAGGAAGCCTTGCCCGCCATGGCTGCGGCCGACCTCGATGCGTTCGAGGCGATTCTCGCCGCCAACGATCACGATATTTACGCCTGGGTGCTCGGGAGCGCCGAGCCGCCGGCTGCGATCGATCTCACCCTCATCGCCCGGATGAAGGCGTATGACGCAGTCCGAAAAGCGCAAAACCCCTGAAGCTTGAAGTCGGGCGGCGGAGGCTCTAGGGGAGGCCCCCATAACGCGACCGCCAAATCCGGCGGCCGCGCTTTTACGCATTGGCGAAAGGGATTGCCCGATCATGGCGATGGTTTCCGGCGTTCAGAAAATCTCCGCGCGCGAAGCGTGGGAATCCGGCGCCAGCCTCACGGTCTTCGATGCGCCCGACGGCGCCGATGCAATGGCCGTCGCAAATGCGGCGCAGACGCGGCAGGGGCTCGTCGTCTATATCGCACGCGATGCGGCGCGCGCCGCCGACATGATGAGCGCGTTGCAGTTTTTCGCACCCGACGCGCCAGCGCTCGAATTCCCTGCGTGGGACTGCCTTCCCTATGATCGCGTATCGCCGTCGTCGGCGGTGCTCGCCCAGCGCATGGCGGCGCTATCGCTGCTCTCGTCCGAGCGCCCGAGCGGGCCGCTGATCCTGATCACGACTGTGAATGCGGCGAGCCAGCGGACTCCGCCGAAAGATCTGATCGCCGCGTCGTCATTTGCTGCGGCGCCTGGCGACGTCGTTTCGATGAACAAGCTTACCGCGTATCTGGTCGCGAACGGGTATGCGCGGTCCAGCACAGTGCGCGAGGCGGGCGAATTTGCTGTTCGCGGCGGCCTTCTCGATCTTTTCCCGCCAGGAGCCGACGAGCCGATCAGACTGGATTTCTTCGGCGACAGCCTTGAGACGATCCGCGCCTTCGACCCGGTGACGCAGCTGACGACACGCCAAATGACGGAGGTAAAGCTCGCCGCTGCGACGGAAGTCCTGCTGACTGACGAGACGATCGCGCGGTTTCGCGCAGGCTTTCGCGCCGCCTTCGGCGCCGCGAGCGATGATCCTGTCTACCAGGCGGTGAGTGAAGGACGAAAGCAGTCAGGCATGGAGCACTGGCTGCCGCTCTTTTACGAGACGACACAGACGCTATTCGATTTTCTCAGCGGCGCGCTCGTCTTTCTTGAACACCTGTCTGACGAGGCGGTGACGGATCGCTTTGCGTCGATTGCGGATTATTATGCAGCGCGTGCGGAAGACATGACCGCCCCGCGGCCGAAGAACACTGAATTTTCGGCGCCCGCCTACCGCCCATTGAAAGCGAATGCGCTTTATCTTTCCCAGGAGGAGTGGAACGGCCGGATTGCTGAAATCCCGCTAAGGCGTCTTTCTCCCTTCTCCGCGCCGGAGGGACAGCGAGCGTTTTCGTTCGGCGCCAAGGTCGGGCGCACATTCGCAGCAGAGCGCGCAGCTGAAAAGGTCAACGTCTTTGATGCAGTGCGCGATCACATCGCCGCGCTTGTTAAGGACGGAAAGCGGGCCTTTATCGCCTGCTGGACCGAAGGGTCGGCAGACCGGATGCGCGCAGTTCTCGAAGAACACGGGCTCAGCGGCGTTGAACACTTCGAGAGCTGGAAAGCTGCTTCATCGTCGAAATCTCTGGTTTCAACAGTCCTGCTCGGCCTGGAGCATGGATTCATCGCCGACAATTCGGCCTTCATTTCCGAGCAGGATATTCTGGGCGATCGCCTGGTGCGGCGCGGACGACGCAAGCGCGCCGAAAATTTCCTGACGGAGGCGTCGAGCCTCTCGATTGGGGACCTTGTCGTTCATGTCGATCATGGCGTTGCGCGTTATGCAGGGTTGAAAACGCTCGGCGTTCAAGGTGCGCCGCATGATTGCCTTCAGCTTGATTATTCAGGCGGCGACAAGCTCTTCCTGCCGGTTGAGAACATCGACCTGCTGACGCGATTTGGGTCCGATGATCCAAATGCGGCGCTCGACAAGCTAGGGGGCTCAGGCTGGCAAAGCCGCAAGGCGCGCATCAAGGCGCGCGTCAAAATGCTTGCCGAACAGCTGATCGCGATTGCGGCCAAGCGCGAAATGAAAACGACGGACAGCATCGCGGCGCCGGCTGGCGTCTACGACGAATTTTGTGCGCGCTTTCCCTATGCCGAGACGGAAGACCAGGAAAACGCCATCGCTGACGTTCTTGAAGATCTCGCGAAGGGTCGTCCGATGGACCGGCTCATTTGCGGCGATGTCGGGTTCGGCAAGACGGAAGTCGCCCTTCGCGCAGCCTTTATTATTGCGATGACGGGTCGGCAGATCGCGGTCATCGCGCCGACAACACTCCTTGCTCGCCAGCATCTCAAGAATTTCGTCGAGAGATTTAAAGGATTCCCGGTGCGTGTCGGCGGGCTGTCTCGCCTCGTCAGCGCCGCCGACGCCTCGAAGGTGAGGGCGGGGATCGCCGACGGCACAGTCGACATCGTCATCGGCACGCATGCGCTGCTTTCAAAGTCGATCAATTTCCGCGACCTCGGCATGGTCATCGTCGATGAAGAACAGCATTTCGGCGTCAAACACAAAGAGCGGCTTAAGGAATTCCGCGCTGATACGCATGTGCTGACGCTGACTGCGACGCCGATCCCGCGCACGCTGCAACTCGCTATGAGCGGCATCCGGGACCTGTCGCTTATTTCGACGCCGCCGATCGATCGCCTGGCGGTGCGCACCAGCGTCGGGCCGTTTGATCCTCTCGTCGCGCGTGAAATGCTGCTGCGCGAGCATTATCGCGGCGGCCAGAGTTTCTACGTCGCGCCGCGCATCGCCGATCTTGACGGCGTCGCGGAATATCTGACGGAATCGGTTCCGGAAATACGGTTCAAAATCGCGCACGGCCAGATGCCTGGCGGCGAACTTGAAGACATCATGAACGCCTTTTACGAAGGCAAGTTCGATGTTCTTGCGTCAACTTCAATCGTCGAATCCGGCCTCGATATTCCGACAGCTAATACGCTCATTGTGCACCACGCCGACAAGTTCGGCCTGGCGCAATTGTATCAGCTGCGCGGCCGTGTCGGACGCTCGAAACTTCGAGCCTACGCCTACCTCACAACCTCGCCGCGCAAAGTGCTGACGCCGGCGGCCGAAAGACGCCTGAAAGTCATGCAGTCGCTTGATACGCTGGGCGCCGGATTTACTCTCGCCTCGCACGATCTCGACATTCGCGGCGCCGGCAATTTGCTCGGCGAGGAACAGTCGGGGCAGGTGAAAGAGGTCGGTGTCGAGCTTTATCAGCACATGCTCGAGGAAGCGGTGGCGGAACTGCGCGAAGGCGATGCTCCACCCGAAGACCAGTGGTCGCCTCAGATCAATGTCGGAATCGCCGTTCTGATTCCGGATGAGTATGTCGCCGACCTCAACGTGCGGATGGCGCTCTACAGGCGGCTCGGCGACCTTCGAGAAGAGACGGATATACAGTCGTTTGCGGCTGAGCTTGTAGATCGCTTCGGGCGCCTGCCGCGCGAAGTCGAGCAGCTATTGCAGATTGTGCAGATAAAAGAACAATGCCGTAAGGCGGGCGTCGCCAAGATCGATGCCGGTCCGAAGGGCGCAGTCGTTAGTTTCAGGAACGACAAATTCGCGAACCCTGCGGGCCTTGTAAAATTCATTACGGAAACGCACTTCGAGGTGAAACTGCGGCCCGACCAGAAACTGGTGTTTCAACAGAACTGGCCAGACGAGAAAGCGCGGCTTGCAGGGTGCAGGAAGTTCCTGACGCTCCTTGGGGAGATTGCAGCCGCCTGAAGCAAACCCCGGCTAGACGGCGACGGTCTTTGCGTTGCGTGTGATCCGCAGGGTGCGAATGACGCTTGCGACCATTGTCTCGATGTCATCGCCCGGCCGGCGCTCAACGCCGGCTGCTGCAACGCTGGCGATTTCCAGCGTAGATCGCAAAAGCGTGCCGCTGATGACGCCCTGCAGGCGCTCCGCGACGCGCACGGCGTCGCAGGCGCGCGCGCCGCGCAACATGAATATGAGCGTTGTCGGCGTCAATTTGGCAATAAGGTCTTCTGCGCGAACAAGTTTCGTCGCTGTACGAAGCGCATCGTCGAGCGCCGCCTCCGCCGCACCTTGCGCTCCCTCTGAATTGCGCGGCTCAAGAGAAAGCGCTGCAAGCGAAATCGGCGTCCCGGTTTCATCGGCCCGGCGAAACACCCGGACGGCGTGATGTGCGAAGAAGCGCGCCCCGGCAGCCCCGTCCTTGCCGCCGCCGCAACCTTCCTTGGATTGGAGGAATTCCCGCATCGACGACGCCATGCGTGCGCGCCTGGCGGCGATATCCAGTCGATGCGCGAGATCCGACGCGAGGTGGCCCGCGATAATCGAATCAAACCCGTCGCGGCTCGAACACCGGTCGAGAAGCTCGTCATCTTCTGAGGTGAGGAAAACCGAAAGCTTGCGATGGTTGCGGTGACGGCGGAGCGTCCGGGCAAGCGCGATCAGGAGATCCGTTTCGCCGGTTGGATGAAAGATGGCGCAGTCGAAATGGCTGTGGTCGAGCGCGCGCATCACTTGTCCAGCGGAAAAGACGCAAGAGACCTGGGTCGCGACTTTCCGGATCGCGTTGCAGGCGCTCAGGGTCAAAGGCGACGGCTTTCCCGCGACCAGCACGGAGAGTTGATGCGGCTTTTCACGAAATCCCGAGAAAGAAATTGTGCGCCCGTCTGCGATCAGACTTTTGACACGCTCGCCCAACTCGTCGGCAAGCCCGGATAATCTCAGACGCTCGCGGATGGCGGCGATTACGGGCGCCGAATCGGCGCCGACATAACAGACATCCGCATGCCGGCGCAGGAACGACCGCGCCTCACGGTCGACGCTTGAAGACGCTGTGATGATCAACCCAGCTGCAGGCGCGACCGCGCGGGCCCTGGCAACCATGTCGGCTGCAGCGGCCCCCGGATGCAATATTCCGCGAAGATCGGCGACAGCGATGTCAACTTTTGGGTTGGCCGAAATCAGTTGGGCCGGCTCAACGATTGCGTATCCGGCGGCGGTGGCGGCGATGTGAACGCGTGGTTCCGGCGCGCCGCCCTCAGCGGTGAGCCAGGCGATCGTCGCTTTCGGATCGCTCGTCTTATCAGGGTTAATCATCGACTCCGGCCTTGGGTGCTGGCCGGAAAAAAGACAAATCGTCTAGCGTTGGCCGCCCTGCTTCCCATTATTCAATTTGCGGGCCGCGGCGGATTCTTCGTGCGCGCCGATCTTTTCAATTCCCTCTTTGGTTGCGGCCGCCGCCACAACCCGCGCGCCTTCGAGGCATATGTCTTTTTCACCGGCCGGCGTCAGACCGCCGGAAACCGCTTGCTGTTGATAGCAGGGAAGGGCGGCCAGAAATTCCTGCGGCTTATTGCTCGGTCCCGCCTCCCGATAGAGTTGCGCGGTGCGGATGCCGACATAGCGCCAGTGCCAGGGCTCGTATGTGTCTTTTCCGGGCAGATAATTGTTGCCGGGCGGGTAAGAGAGAATGAAGCCGAAGCGAAAGGCGTTTTCCTCGAAACACTGAAACGTCTTGTCGCTCTGGCGCATCAACCGTCCGCCGATGTCAATATCGGAGGCGAGGCCGGTCTGATGTTCCGATATCCCCGGGGGCGTCACCGTTCCAAGTTTGCCGATCCGCGCATAAAGCTCTTTTTGCGTCGCATATGCGCGATAGCCGGAGCGCAGCGAAATGCGCTCGCCAGATTCATTGCGACACAAAGAAATCAGCTGGGCAAGACGCACCGGCATGTTCGATTCGCGCGCATCCTCATCAGGATCGGCGGCGAGACGAATGCTCATTTCTTCGACGTCCGGGTCCTTCGAAATCGGTATTGAATAAGAGACGGCACGCACAAGATCCGTCGGCGCATAGGATGGGGAAAGCGGAAATTGCATCGACACTGGGCGGTCGATATCGAGCCGCCGGTCACGAACGCGGTTCGCTGCGTATCGCTGCGCGCCGAACGCGTCGCGGAACAGGGCGCGCATGTGTTCGTTCAGCGCCTGCGCCTCGGTCGCGCGGCCCTGAGCTTCATAAACTTCAGCGAGGAGTTTGATATAAAGGCTGAGTTCCGGACTGTTGGCGCCCTTGGCTCTTTCCTGGGCATGGAAAGCGTCAAGATAGAGCTGCTCGGCGTCATCAAGCCGGTTCATGCGCTCATAGACCGGTCCGAGCATCAGCGCGATTTGAACCGTGTCCTGATGGTCGGCGCCGAGGATTTCCCGGCGGATCGACAGCGCGGATGAAAGGAGACCTGCGGAAGCGTAAAGGCCGTCTTCATTCATCGCAAAGAAAGCGCCGACTTTCGTCATGTCGTTTGCGGCGGTCAGTTTGGCTTCCCGTCCGCCTGAAAAGAATTCCGGATTGCCGGTCGGCTTCAACGCTTCGGTGAAAAGCGTTCCAGACGCTTCGATCAGATTGACGTAAAGGGACTCAACCGAATGATCGTCTTTAGCCTCGGCTCTGGAGGCGGAGTCGCCAGAAAGTTCGAGGAACGCGGAATAGATCGAAACCGCTTTTGCGATATCGCGTTCGATGATCCGGGAGCGGGCGAGCTTGTCTTCGAGGATCGCTCTTTCGACCGTTCCAAGCCCATCCGCCCAGTTCGATAAAAGCGCTTCCTCGTATAACGCGGCGCTCATGGCGTACCGGCGGGCGTCGAACGCCGTCGAAGCGACCTTCGCCTTGAACGGCGCGAGCGCTTCTTCGGAAACGCCTTCTTCGCGTTTTAGCGCCAGAACGCGCCGCCCATACCCTTCTGCAAGCCCCGGATATCCGCCTTTGCGCAAGGCGTCGAAGCGGCTTTCCGCAGCGTCTGGATCTGTCCAGACGGTCGCGTAAAAGCCGGCAGCATAAACCGACGCAAGCGCCAAAAAAGCGCACGCGAACATCGGCGGCGGACGCAACTTCATGACCGTTGACGACCCCCTCGTCGCACCAACAACCCCATATCTGCGAAAGCTACCATCAAGCAGCCGGTTAAGCGAGATGGGAAGCAGACAAACCCGCAGGCTGGCCGGGTCGCCCAAAAGCCGATAGAGCGAGCCGCGAACTGGAGGGCGCGATGGACGGAACCGGGCGGCGGCGGATTTATCTGATGCGCCATGGGCATGTCGATTATTTCGCCCCCGGATTGACGGACCCGCGATCAGTCCCGTTGACCGAAGAGGGGCGCCGGCAGGCCGATGCCGCTGGCGCCGCGCTTTCGGGCGTCGAATTCGACATTGCCGTCCACAGCGGCCTGCCCCGTACGGTTGAGACTGCGGGCCTGGTTCTCGCGGGAAGGGGCCTTCAGGCGACGGCGGAATCCGGACTTGAAGAGCTGAAAAGCGGCCATGTCGTCGCCCGAAGCCGCGAAGAGCTGGCGGCCATGCTCGCTTTCAGCTTCGATGACGCCCATCAGCCAGGAGCGAGCTTCCTTCCGGACGGAGAACAGTTTGCTGCGGCGCAGGGGCGGATCATCGCGGCGATTGAAGGGCTTATCGCGCGCAAACGATGGCGAACGGCGCTGATCGTCGCACATGAAGGGGTCAACAGGATCATTCTAGGCTGGGCCTCAGGCGGCGGACTGAATACGATCGGCGCGTTTGAGCAAGATCTCGCCTGCATCAACGTCATCGACTTCGATATCGCGGCGAGCCCGGACGGGCGGCGACTGCAGATCGAGCGTGCGCTTTTGAAGGCGGTCAACGTCACGCCTTATGATTACCTGAAAGCGGGTCTGCCGCGGACGAGCCTTGAACACCTCTTCGAGGTCGATTTTGGACGCGGCCGCCCGCCGCGCTGACCCGCCGCGCTGACCTGCGGGTCTCGTTGCCCATCCCGGCATTATGGTTAAGATGCCCGGCGGGGTTCAGGCACCAGTAGGGGAAATCGATGGCATATGGATCGAAACGCGGCATCAAGTCGCCTGGCGAATTCGGATTCATGGACATCGCTGGGCTTGGCCTTGCGGGCGCCGCAGGAATCGTCGCGGCATTAGTGACGGACTATCAGCAGAAGGGCGAATCTTCCTCGCTCTATACGATCAACCAATGGGCGGCGGCGCTCGGTGAGATTCTTGGCTTCGGAAATGTTCCGCTCTGGATTGTCGTGCTGACATTGATCGCCGTGGGCGCGCTTTCGATTTTCTATTTCCAGCCGATCACGCGTCAGGGCGCGTTCGCGCAAGGGTTTGGCTTGCTCGCGGTGCTGATGACCGCAGTGCCTGCAGATCTCGCCGGCGGGATAGAAGCGACCGGCGCAATATTGCAGGAACTCGACCCCATCTCGGTCAACCGTGAGGCTGCGCTTGCCGACGGCATCGTCGTCGCTACTTACCAAAGTGAAGACGCGCGCGTCTTTGAGGCGCAGGACAGTCAAGCTGCGCGGTACGCCGTCGAAATCAATATTGAATTCCCGGGCGGCGTCCCGTCGAACATCGACGAATTGATCCGGCGCGGCGCCTGTCGCGGCCGGTTGCATAACACCGATACCGGCGAGACCTTCAATCTGTTCCGGTCAGCCGGCGGGAATGTCATCATCCGCGGCGACTCTCTCGTCGTTCGTGCTGGCGTGCCGGCTCGTTCGAGCGACGCCACTCTCTGGGTCAGGGTCGAAGTCGACGGTTATGCGATCGAAGAGCAGTCTGCGAAAGCATCGCTTGGTTCCGCGCTGAATTGGACAGTAAATATGCGGACATCCTCAACGCCGCTGTTCCTCCAGCGTCTCACCAAATCATACTGGTTCTAGCCAGGAATTTTCCTCGACCTGAAATCGGAGAGGATGATTTGCGCCGCATTGTGCCCCGGCGCGCCGGTGACGCCGCCGCCCGGATGCGCGCCCGACCCGCAAAGGTATAAGCCTTTTACCGGCATGCGATAATCCGCGTAGCCTGGTTGCGGGCGCGTTGAAAACATCTGATCAAGCGACAAGCGTCCGTGCATGATGTCGCCCGCGACAAGGCCGAACTTGCGTTCAAGGTCGAGCGGGGAGTGGATCTGCGTTGCGATGATGCTCGATCGGAAATTCGGCGCATATTTTGTGACGGTATCAATGATCGTTTCCGCCGCGAGGTCGCGGCACGTATCCCAGCTGCGCCCGTCAGAGAGCTCCGGCGCGAATTGCTGACAGAAGAGACTTGCAACATGGTGACCCTCCGGCGCGAGCGAATCGTCCATCGTCGAAGGTATGAGCATTTCGACAATCGGTTCACGCGACCATCCGTATTGGCGCGCATCAAGCCATGCCTTGTCCAGATAATCGACAGTCGGACCGATTACGATGCCGGAGCGATGGTGTTCGCCCGCGCCTTCTGTCGGCAGGCACGTAAATTGGGGCAATTCCTTCAACGCGACATTCATGCGAAACGTGCCTGAGCCGCAGACGTAATTTTCCATACGGCGGCGGTCGCCAGCATCCATGTCATCGGCGGCGACGAGTTTCGTCAGCAGGAGTTTGGGATTGACGTTTCCGGCGACCGTGCGCGCACGGATTATTTCGCCACTCTCCAGTTTGACGCCAACCGCGTGGCCGTTCTCAACGAGTACTTCTGCAACCGCGGATGAAGTCGTGATTTCAACGCCGCGCGCTTCGGCGACGCGCCGCATCGCCTGCGTAATTGCTCCCATGCCGCCGATTGCATGGCCCCACCGGCCTTTCTTGCCGTTCACTTCGCCGAAAGCGTGGTGCAGCAGCACATAGGCGGTGCCGGCTGAATGAGGCGACGCGTAAGCGCCGACGATGCCGTCGAATGCAAAGGCGCCAATGATCGACGGATGTTCGAAATAGCCGCGCAGGAACTCAGTCGCCGACTTCGTAAAGAGATCGAGGATCAGGGTCTGATCCTTCTGTTTCAACTGGGCGATGCGCCCGCCCGTCGTCAGCGCACGCCAAAGGTCGGCAATACCGCCGCCGAGATTTGGCGGCGTCTTCAATACGAGATCGCGCAGCACGTTCGCCGCAATGTCGATATCGTCGTAATAGCGCGGCAGCGCGTCGGCGTCTTTCGCGGAATGTCTTGCGAATTCCTGCTTGTTGCGTTCAGCGTCGAAGGTGAGCTTTAGGTACTCGCCTTCCTTCGTCCCCGTCGGCCAGAAATTCGATATATCGCGTTCGACGACCTTGAGGCCGTTATTATAGAGATCAAGATCGGCGATCACTTTCGGATTCAGCAGGCTGACAGTGTAGCTCGCCGTTGAATTTCTATATCCCGGATGAAACTCTTCCGTAACTGCAGCGCCGCCGACGATGTTGCGCCGCTCGACAATTCGCACGGTCAACCCCGCCGCCGCGAGATAGGATGCGCAGACAAGGCCGTTGTGGCCAGCGCCGATAATGAGAACGTCGGGTATGGTCGTCATCTTAGCCGCTTTCGCATTGCGATCCGGGGTTTTAATGCGAAACCCCAGGCCGCTTCCCGTTCGATAGTGTCGCGGAGCCCTTTTCGATCGTGATCCGGCTCGAATTCGGCAAAGCCGTGCCGCCGATAGAATGGGGCGTTCCACGGAACATCGCGATAAGTCGTCAGCGTCATTCCGTCAAAGCCTTTCAGCTGCGCCCAATCTTCCCCGGCCGCAATAAGCAGCCGGGCAAGCCCCATCCCTTGAAAAGACGGATCAACGTCGATCTCAACGAGATGCGCCTCGCCGTCGAGGGGCTCAAACACAGCAAATCCCGCTGGTGCGCCGGCGTGCGCCGAGGCGGCAGCCGTGATCCCGATAAGCGTCAGGCCCGACGCCTGTACGCGGGCGTGTTCGTCAATGTCGCGGATCGGTCCGTCGGCGCAAAAATCATAACCGATGTTTCGGAATATCTGTGTCGCGCGACGTTCGATATCGCGCATCGCCTCAATATCAGTCGTTTCCGCAGGCCGCAGGAAAAACCTGGGGTCAGACGCCATAAACCATTCCCTCCGGCGTACGGAGCATCAACCGGCGAGGCCGATCTCTTTCAATCGCTGTTTCAAAAACGCATCCGCCGTGATCGGCGGATATTTCGCGCCGGATCCCCTGCAGCTCGGAATGCATTCAAGCATCGCCTCCGAATAGGGATGCATGAAGAACGGCATCGAATAGCGCGAGATGTTAGGGCCCTTCGGATTGACGACGCGATGGGTCGTCGCCGGGATCACGTCGTTTGTCACGCGCGCGAGCATGTCGCCGGCGTCGACGATGAGATTGTCGCGCGCGGTTTCGACGGGCAGCCAATTGCCTTCACGGTCGAGGAGTTCAAGACCCGCCCCCTCGGCTGCGACCAGGATCGTAATCAGATTGATGTCCTCATGCGCCGCTGCGCGCACGGCGTTCGGGTCCGCGTCTGATGGGACGGGCGGATAATGAAGCAGGCGGAGAATGGAATTGCCGTTAGTCGCCATCTTGCGAAAATAATCTTGTGGAACGTCAAGCGAGGGCGCGAGCGCTTCCAGCATCGCGAAGCCGGCCTCCTCGAGCGCTGAATAAAGGTGCAGAAATGTTTCCCGGAACCGCGCTGGCTGCGTCGGCCAGACATTTGACGGATAAACATTGGCGAGCGGCGAGGCGTGAGCGAATTCGCGCCCGACATGCCAGAATTCCTTCAGGTCGCCGACCTTCGCGTCCTTGGCATGCTCCCGGCCAAAGGGGGTGTAGCCGCGCTGCCCGTCTGGGCCCGCTGCAAATTTCAGCTTTTCCTCAACCGGAAGGTCGAAAAAACCCCTCGACATCTGATAGGCGCGCGACAGAAGGTCTGTGCTGACGGCGTGATCCTTCAGGATGATGAAGCCGAAATACCGGAATCCTTCGTCCAGCGCCTCGATGAAATCCTGGCGCTCTTTCGCGTCGCCGAGCGTGAACGACTTGAGACTAAGTTCCGGGACCCTGTCCAATTTTCTGGCCATGGATGCTTTCCTTTAGTCTCATCAAGGACCGCGTTTCGCCAAGCGTCAAGCCAGCTAAAGCGCTTTATTAACCAAACCCGAGTCTAGTGGTTCGAATTGGAGAAGTCAGATGGCTCTCAAGCTGACGTTGAAACCGGGTGAGAAGGTCGCCGTTAACGGCGCTGTGATCGTTAACGGCGACCGGCGGACGGAATTCGTTATCGAAAACAAGGCAAGCATCCTGCGCGAAAGCGATATCATGCGCGCGGAGGAGGCGACGACGCCTGCCCGCCGCGTCTATTTGCCAGTGATGATGATGGCGCTTGACGAAAGCGTCCGCAAAGACCTGTTCGGCGAGTTCGACCGGCGCCTAACGGAATTCGCCGGGGTTGTGACAAATCCATCAGCGCTAAGCCTGTGTCTGAAAATCTCTGCGGCGGTCGCCAATGGTTCCTATTACAAGGCGCTTGGCCATTGCCGCGCGTTGATCGAGTTCGAGAGTGAAAGACTAAATCATGTCGCATGAAGCCTATCGCAAAGCGCAAAATACGACAGCCCATCCCCGCGATAGCGAATATCGCGCCTTTTCAGAGGCGACCCGGCGGCTTCTCGCGGCGAAGGACGAAGGGCGCGCTGACCTCAAGCAGCTAATAGAAGCTGTCCATCTGAACCGTACCCTCTGGGGAACACTCGCATCTGATTGCGCCGACCCTTCGAACCAGCTCCCATCCGAGACGCGCGCGCTCATTATTTCGCTCGCGCGCTGGGTATCGCTCTATTCAAGCGATGTGATGCAGAAAAAAGAAAGCGTCGAGCCGCTGATCGAAGTCAATCGCATCATCATGGACGGGCTCGCCGGCAAAAGACCGGCGGCTTAACGCCCGAATTTTCTGCCGACCGGCAAAAATTACCCGGCATTTTCTTCCCGTCCTGACGAAAAAGTGTGTTTACGGATCATTAGGCTTACTTGGGGAATCGCGAAGATTCGCCGCCGCGACGCAGCCGATTAACCAACCTCAACGATCTCTTAACCGGCAGGTTACTTGCTCGGCATACCGTGCCGGCAGCGCGCGAACACCGCCGCGCCGGGGGAGCGAAGAATCGCTCTTGAACCCAGAAAGGGAGAAGACCCATGGTCAACAACGTTTCGACGAATCCTGGCGCGCTCGTCGCACTGCAGAATCTCAACCGTATTTCCGACCAGCTGAACGAAGTCCAGCGCCGCGTTTCGACCGGCAAGTCCGTGTCGAGCGCCAAGGACAATCCGGCGCTATATGCGCTCGCGCAAAAACAGCGCGCAGAACTCGGCTCGATTGAATCAGTGCAGCAGGGGCTGCGCATCGGCTCATCGGCGGTCGATGTCGCGGTCGCTGCGGGTGAAGGCGTTTCCGACATTCTCATCCAGATGCGTGCGATCGCCTCGCAGGCGTCCGATCCTTCGCTTGGCGCGACGGAGCGCACGCTCCTTCAGGAACAGTATGCAGCCCTCGGCGATCAGATCGATCGCCTCGTTGACAGCGCGACTATCGGCGGCCGCAATCTGCTCGATGGTTCAACCGCCTTGCTGACTGTCAATGCGAGCACGGACGGCTCTTCGACCATCGATATCGACGGGTACAATTTGACGAACACGTCGGTGCTCACGATTGATCGGACTGGCGGCGACCTCGCGACGGCCGCCGGCGCCGCGACGGAACTCGCCGATATCGACACGACAATCGACAATCTGACGAACGCACTTGCAAATCTCGGCGCCGGCTCCAAATCGCTCGATCTGCAAGGCAAGCTTTTGACGCGCATCGCCGACGCCCTTGAAATTTCGATCGGCAATTTGACGGATGCGGATCTCGCCAAGGAAAGTTCTCGCCTGCAGGCGTTGCAGGTGCAGCAGCAGCTCGCGATTCAGACGCTTTCGATTGCGAACGCCGCGCCGAACGCAATCCTTGCGCTGTTCGCGTAAGGCAGGCTCTGGAAGCCGCCGCGCCTTTCAGGACGCGGCGGCGGGCAGGGAATGATGGAAGTGAACGCTCTTTCACAGTCGCCATCCGCACCGAGGCCTGATCGTTCGGGAGAACAGCGGAACGAAGCGCTCGCCCAGAAGAGGCGGGAGCTTACGCAAGACCAACTCGCACGCGCAGATGATTCGAAAGCGCGCGCAGCAGACCAACTCGCGGAACTGCGTGAGGCGGTCGCAAGAGTAGTCGGCGCTAATACGCGCCTTTCGATCTCGCGATCGGAGAACTCGCTTGGTTTCGTCTATCGCGCCATTGACGTCGATACCGGCGAAATCGTCAACGAATGGCCGCAAGACAAGTTCGTCGATCTGGTGCGCGGCGTCCGCGAGGACGTCAGAACTGATGTTGATGCCGGACTAATGCTCGACCACGTCGCCTGATTAGGGGAATCCTCCCACTGCCCGGCGCGCATTGGCTGCGGCCGGGCTTTTTTTTGCACCAGCTTTCAGTCAGTGTCCCGCGCATGCGGAAGACGATCATTGTCTATGGGCTGGCGCTTGCTATCGCCGCATTCCTGCTCGAGTGGCTGCAGTACAAATATGTCGTCCGCGCTTATGCGACGGAAATCTACATTTTCCTGATCGCCGTCGCCTTCACTGCGCTCGGCGTTTTTGCTGGTCGCCGGCTAACGGAACGAACGCCTCCGGGGGCGTTCCAAAAGAATGTCGCCGCGCTCGCTTCGCTCGGCGTCACGGATCGCGAATACGAGGTGCTGACTTTGCTGGCGGAAGGATGCGCCAACAAGGAAATTGCGCGGCGGCTCGACCTTTCGCCGAATACGGTCAAGACCCACATTGCACGACTTTTTGAAAAGCTCGAGGCTCAGCGGCGCACGCAGGCTGTCCAAAAGGCGAGGGAGTTGGCGCTGATCCCGTGATCGGCGCGAAAATTGGGCGATTATAGCCAAATCACCCGAATGGGTGATGGTCTTGCGTCCCGGCTCGCACCAGGATTCGCCGGCTCGCAAACAGGAGGACTTTCCAGATGGGCAAGATCGCACTCACTTACGGAGCCATCTCCGGCTCGATCGTCATCGGCGTCATGATTATTGGCTTCCTGTTATCGACAGACGGCTCGCATAGCAGCATGGCCTTCGGCTACCTCATCATGATTGTTGCGCTGTCGCTGATTTTCCTCGCAATCAAAAGGTATCGCGACCAGGCGCTGGGCGGCGTCATCAAGTTCGGCTCCGCTTTCCTTCTTGGGCTCTCGATCGCCGCAGTCGCAGGCGTCTTCTATGTCGCCGGGTGGGAAGGCTACCTTGCCGCGACCGGCCACAGATTCATTGAAGATTATGCGGCGGGCATAATCGAAGCCAAGAAAGCGGCAGGACTTGCCGGTGAAGCCCTGCAGGCCGAAATCGCAAAGATGGACGAATTGAAAGCCAACTACGCCAACCCGCTTTTCCGGCTGCCCATGACATTTATTGAGATATTTCCGGTCGGGCTGATCATCGCGCTCATCTCGGCGGCAGTCTTACGAAATCCCAAGGTTTTGCCGGCGCACCATACATCCGTCTGACGCAATCTATGTACATTCCGGCTCATCTTGATCGACATGATCCTCGTGTCGTGTGCAAATTCTCACAAAAGCAGAGGGGCGATATATGCGAACAGGTGCGGCGGCGATCTCTGCCGGATTAATTTTGTGGGCGGCTCCTGCGATAGCCGGTGTCGATCCGATGAATGCGAAAATCAACACTGACGACGCCGACCGGTTTGTGGAAATTTTCGAGGCGGCGAACGGAACGCCGACCGGAGCGGCTCTCCAAAGCGGCTATATCGATCCCGGTACTGATGGGCTGAAGATATTCATGCCTGGAAGAATCGAAGACGGCGAGCGGATGGCGAAAGCAGTTGCGGAAAAACAGAGCGACTATCGACGCGCTATCGAGGTTTGCTTACCGATCGCGAAGGCGTCGGGCGGCGAACTGCGCGCGGTTTATCTGGCGCTTCAGGGATTGCTGGGCGACCCGGATCTGCCGGAAATTTATGCGCTGTTCGGCGCTGGCAATTCCGGTGGCACTGCAGGCCCAGGCGCGCAGGTGATCGGTCTCGAGGTCATCTGTCGCACTGCGAAATCCGACGATGAAATCCGTGCTCTGTTGAGTTCGTTCTATGCGCACGAAACCGTTCACACGCTGCAGACGCCGGGTGAGGCATTTCCGGTTGATGCCGACCCCCTGCTTGTTTCGGTTCTTCAGGAAGGAACGGCGGACTACGTAGCCTCGCTCGTGACCGGCAAGGCGCCTTCGCCGGATCGCGCTTCCTGGGCGAAGGAGCGTGAAAAGCAGCTATGGAAGGAATTTGTGAAAGACCGCAGGGCGATGCGGAAGCTGCCTGGAGACAAGCAATACGAAAAGAACTCGCCGATATTCCGTTGGATCGCGAATATCGACTCAGCGCCGGATGGGTGGCCCGGCGAACTTGGCTATTGGCTCGGCATGGAAATCGCGACCGCCTATGTCGAGGCTTCGACCGACAAGCGGGCGGCTGTCGAGGAACTGATTTCGTTTACCGACCCCGAAATTATCCTTGAGAAAAGCGGCTACGGCAAACGGTTCAAATGACCGGCGCTGGCGCCGATTGACCCTCGCGGCGGCGGCGTCGCATAAGAGCGGTCATGACAAAACAGACCGCTGCCCGCCACCTTGTCGACGCGCTCGTAATGAACGGCGTTACTCATGTTTTCTGCGTTCCAGGCGAGAGCTACCTTGCAGTTCTTGACGCGCTTTACGATGTGCGTGACAAGATCAAGCTTATCGTCTGCCGGCATGAGGCTTCGGCGTCGAACATGGCGGAGGCTTACGGCAAGCTGACGGGCAAGCCCGGCATTGTCATGGTGACGCGCGGGCCCGGCGCGACGCAGGGGTCGGTCGGCGTCCACACCGCGTTTCAGGATTCAACGCCGATGATCATGTTCATCGGTCAGGTCGCGCGCGACATGCTCGACCGCGAAGCGTTTCAGGAAATCGACTATCGACAGATGTTTGGCCCTGTCGCCAAATGGGCGAGCGAGATCGATGTCGCCGCGCGCGCTGGCGAATATGTAAATCGCGCCTTTGCGACGGCGCAAAACGGGCGCCGCGGCCCAGTCGTCCTCGCGCTTCCGGAGGACATGCTGACAGAGGAAGCGGAGGCGGAGACGTTGCCGCCGGCGCCGATAGCGATGGCGGCGCCTGACGAGCGGTCGCTCGAATTGCTTCGCGAGCATCTTGGCGGCGCTGAGCGGCCATTCCTTCTGGTGGGCGGCGGCGGGTGGACGCACGACGCTGTGCGCGATCTCAAGACATTCGTCGAAGCGACCGGCATTCCTGTCGGCGCGTCATTCCGTTCAAAGGACCTCTTCGACAATTTGCATCCGCAATATGCGGGCGATGTCGGAATTGGCCCCAACCCGAAACTGGTCGAACGCCTAAATGCGTCTGATCTGGTGATCGCCTTTGGGCCGCGCCTCGGGGAAATGACGACGTCAGGATACGAACTATTCAAGGCGCCGCTAGCAAAGCAGCCGCTTATTCACATCCATGCGGGAGCCGAGGAACTGGGGCGCGTCTTCACGCCGATTCTAGCAATTAATGCCGCGCCGGAGACAATGGCGCGCGCACTTGCCGCTGAACCCTGGACGCTTGACGAAAGCTGGATTCAGCAAGCCTATCAGGCGCATTCAGATTTTGAGGTTTTTTCAAAACCGGTCGCCGTTGGGGCCGGCGTAAACCTCGCCGAAGTTTTCTCCTGGCTCGACCGGAACCTTCCCGGCGACGCGATCATGTGCAACGGCGCCGGCAATTACGCGGCCTGGCTGCATCGCTTCTACCGGCATAAAGAATTCAAAACGCAGCTTGCGCCGACGTCGGGCGCGATGGGTTATGGCTTTCCGGCCGCACTCGCTGCAAAGGCTGTCTATCCGCAACGCGATGTAATCTGTGCGGCCGGCGACGGCTGTTTCATGATGGCGTCGAACGAGCTTGCCACCGCTGTGCAATACGGCCTCAACGTCATTACAATCGTCTCAAATAATTCTGTCTACGGTACAATTCGCATGCATCAGGAGCGGGAATATCCGGCCCGGGTTTCCGGTACAGACCTGAAGAACCCGGACTTCGCGGCCTATGCGCGCTCGTTCGGCGCCTTTGGCGCTACTGTGACAAAGACGGAGGAATTCGCTGCAGCCTTCGCGGCGGCCAAGGCGAGCGGCCTTCCGGCGGTCCTTGATCTGAAGACGTCCGCAAACGACATTGCGCCAGGGCGGACGATCGAGCGCCTCCGGACCGCGCGTTAGAGGTGTTCTGACGCCGGTATTTTCTTTCGTTGCCTCTATTTCGCAGGGCGTACGAATTTCTCAAGCGTGTCGAATGAATCGATCAGCTTTCTGCCGTCGACGGTCGGCAGTCCCTTCTTGTCGAGCCAGCGATGGGCGATTGCGGATTGAAGAACGCAATCGTCGTTCTCGACGCCGTCAAGCTGGCGCACGAATTTCAGGATGTTCTTCGCAATAGCGTCGTCGGTCACGAGGCCCTCTCTTGAACGATCAACCCAGCCTTTGCAAAAGCGTTGGCCGAAAAATCCAGGTTTTCTCGCCGATTTGGTACGCCTACGTTGAAATGCGACAGGGACAATTACACACGCGAATGCCGAATCAGGCAAGGGGGCAATGCATTAACCAATGGGCCGAAACGTCGCTCCCCCTGTAAAGCGCCGCAGAACGTGGTAAGCCGCCGCCAAAATCCGCGAATTTCCTGCAAAATCAGGGTGGAATCCAATGGATCACGGTAAAAACGAGTTTACGACCAATGCGGCGCTAAAGGCCCGGCGCGATGACGCGCTGCCGGTGGGTTTGCCCTCCAAATCAGGGGTTTACGTCGCGAAGGCCGAAAATGCCGAACTGTGGGACGTCGAGGGCAAGCGTTACATAGATTTCATCGGAGGGATTGGCGTCCTGAACGTCGGACATCGCCATCCAAAGGTGGTCGCCGCGATCAAGCGCCAGGTCGACGCCGTCATCCACACAAGTTTCGGCATTGCTCAGTATGAGGTTTATGTCGAACTCGCCGAACGTTTGAACAAGCTGGCGCCGGGCGATACGAAGAAAAAAACGGCGCTGTTCAATTCAGGCGCGGAGGCGGTTGAAAACGCCGTTAAATTCGCGCGGCGCATAACCGGTCGCCAAGGCGTCATCGCGTTTGAAGGCGCCTTTCACGGACGGACACTTCTTGCGACGACTTTGACCGGCAAATCGAAGCCGTACAAGCAGGGCTTTGGTCCGCTCGTTCCTGCGATTCATCATGCTCCGTATCCGGATATTTATCACGGCGTTTCGGTCCGGACCTGCGTCAATTGCCTCGACCACATTTTCAAGACGTCGATCCCGGCGGAAGAGGTTGCAGCGATCATCGTTGAGCCCGTGCAGGGCGAAGGCGGCTTCAATGCGGCGCCGGCGGAATTCCTGCAGCATCTGCGTAAGATTTGCGATCAGCACGGCATGCTATTGATCGCAGATGAAATCCAGTCCGGCATGGGCCGAACCGGCAAGATGTTCGCCTTCGAACATGCAGGAGTCGAGCCGGACTTGGTCTGCGTCGCAAAGTCGATCGCGGCGGGCCTGCCTTTGTCGGCGCTGATCGGCAAGGCGGAACTGATGGACAAGATCGCGGCCGGCGGCATGGGCTCGACCTATGGCGGGAACCCGGTCGCCTGCGCTGCGGCGCTCGCCGTACTCGACGTTTTTGAGGAAGAAAACCTACTCGCCCGCGCAAACTTCATCGGCGAGAAAGTCGCGGCCAGTTGGCGTGCGCTGCAAAACGGCGCCGCGAAGGGACATTTCGGCGATGTGCGCCAAATCGGCGGCATGATCGCCGTTGAGTGTGTGAAAGAAGGCGACGCAACGAAGCCGAACGGAGATCTCGCGGCGAAAATCCAGACTGAGGCGCGCGAGCGCGGCCTCATCATGACGACCGCCGGAGCGTATGCGCAGTGTTTGCGGTGCCTTGTGCCGCTGACGATCCCGGAAAAACACCTCGATGGGGGGCTGGAGATTTTTGCGGAAGCGACGAAGGCAGCTATCGCTTCGGCGTAATGTCGTCGGTCTCGCTGATTTCCTGCGACGCGGAATGAAGGGGCATGTCGCGGCGTATGGCGCCGACGCCGTAGCCGCGGCGCTTGATCAGTTTGCGGATCGTACGGTCTTCGAGCGCATCGCCCGGCTCTTCTACGAATGAGAGCGTGCTGTCATGCGTATTGACATAGGCGGCTGTGACTTCGGCTCTTGCTGCAAACGCTTTCTCGATCGCCGCGGCGCAATAAGCGCAGCCCAGCCCCTCGATTTCGACATTGACGAGTGCACCGCCGCCCGCAATGGCGCTTTCAAGGCGCGTCCTGGCGTCGGCGAGCGGTTCAGCGGCGGCGAGGTCAAGCCCTTCGTGATCTTTGTGACAGATGAATTCTTCATGCGCCGCCGGAGACCGTGAAAGCCCGGCTGGATTGTCGATACGTGCGCTCGGCGGGGTCGACAGTTCCTCGGCTGCTGCGGCGGAGCCGCACAGCAAGCCGCAAACGGCCGCCAGCCCGATCAACCTCATATCCTGAGCCCCCATGATTGCTCCGGCCATGGTGGTAGAATGACCCGGCTCGTCAGAATTACAAGGTGTAGAAGTGCGGCTCCGCGCAACCTCAACGGGAAACGGCGGATTAACAGGAAGTCAGTCGTCAGGCGCAAGACTCATGGCAATTATTCGCACGCACAGCTGCGGGGGAGGGCTGGTTGTGGAGCCTTTATTCAATGCGCACTGTCTTTCTGCTTTTTACGGGCATGATCATCCTGCTGATGACCGCGTATCTCGGGGTCAGCGTTTATTTTTGTTCCGGCGCACTTAAAGGCGATTTGGCCGGATGCGCCGTAATGGCTGGCGGCGACATGGTGCGCTCGACGACGGCGCAGATCGCTGCACTCTGCTGTGCTGTTGGCGCATATCTGGGGCTGCGCGACCGCGCCAAGCGGTGATCGTCGCATCCGGAATCCGAATGAGCTCAATTAACGATTCGCCCTAGCCGGCTGTCGGATCTTCACCGTCGAATATCTCGTCGTGCCGCTTAGTGATCGCTGGCCAGAGACTGGCGGATTCCGGAAGGTCGATCCCGAAGGCGCTGCTCAACGTAGTTACATATTCTTCTGCGGAATGGATCAATGATCGCCGCTCGCTCCCGAGTGATGATTCGCGCAGGACGCGGCCGCGCAAAGACAAATGCGTACCGCCTTTCCAGCGCTGAACCACAGCGTTCTGCACAAATGGAGATTGGGGATTCGTCTGCAGGAACTGACAATTTTTCTCAAGCAGGCTTTCGTCTGAAACCGCTGGGTTGAAATCGAATGTGGGTCCGCCCGTGCGCGGATCGTTGGCGTAGCGTCGCCAGCCATCGCCAATCGACTGAATCGTCGCCTGAAGGGGGTGTCCATCTATTGGCCCGTCGCGCAGCGGGACAGGGTCAATCAACCCGTCACCGAACCCGACATCGCCGATCCAGTCATCGGTTCCGATGCGGATGAGAAGAACGAGGTGATTGCCGATGACCCAATCGCCTTGGATGTCGCGCATGACGCCGCCGGCGAGATAGGTCACCTCATACCCAATCTCTTTCAGCGCCCAGCCGAGGAGCCCATTCATTTCATAACACCAGCCGCCCCGGCGGCGGCCGACGATCTTGTCGAAAATGATTTCGATATCGCGATTGACCGGCCTGCCGAGCTGGACATCGAGATTCTCATATGAAAGCGAAAGCGCATGCGCCCGGTGTACCGTGCGCAAGGTCGCGATATCGGGTCGCGTCGGCTTATCGACGCCAATCCGGTCAAGGTATCTCTGAAGTCTCATGCGATAGGTCCGTGCTTGGCCGACGCTTGTGTAGTAGACTGGCGATATGGGCGCGAGTGAAAAATGTCGAAACGAGGAAATTGTGCGATGACCAATAAATTCGGTGTGAACAGACGAATTCTTATCGGCGGCGCTGCCGCGTTCGCTGGCGCCGCTACGCTTTCGGGACACGCCGCTGCGCAGGGCGGAGCGCCGGATCTTTCAGGAAAATCGATCCTGGTGACTGGATCGAGTTCCGGATTTGGACGGCTAGCGGCACTTCACTTCGCACGCAGCGGCGGGACCGTTATTGCGTCAATGCGCAATCTGAAAGGCGGCAAACGCCCCGAAGCGGAGGAACTGGCGGATACTGCGTCGAAAGAGAAATTGAAACTCGCCGTAATTGAAATTGATGTCACAAAGGATGATCAGGTCGAAGGCGGCGTCGCAAAGGCTGAACAGATCGCGGGCGGCGCACTTGACGCGGTGCTCAATAACGCGGGCATCGGAGTTGGCGGTCCCGCAGAGCTTTACGATATGGCGAATCTCCAGCATGCCTTCGACGTCAATTTTTTTGGGTACCAGCGTGTCGCGCGGGCGGCGCTTCCAAAAATGCGTGCACGCCGGGCAGGCTTGCTTGTGCAGGTATCATCTCAGCTTGGCCGTCTTGTCTTGCCGAATATCGGCGCCTATTGCGCGAGCAAATTCGCGGTCGAGGCGATGTTTGAAGCAATGGCGTATGAGCTCGCTCCCTTCGGCGTCGATGTGACGATCATTCAGCCCGGCGGCTATCCGACCAAAATATGGGCGAATGGCGCGGCGTATTTTGAAGAATTGCTCGACCGCGCCGATGGCGAGCGAAAGGATGCTTATGCCGGACATATTGAACTCGCAAACGGGTTGATGAGCGGCGCGTACCAGACTGATCCGATGGATGTGCCGCGCGCCATCGCCGACATCATTGCGATGCCGCCCGGCAAGCGCCCGCTTCGCAAGGCTGTTCATCCTAACACGCAGGCAAGCGACGCGCTGAACGCCGCCCATGCCCAAGTGCAGGCCGCCGTGCTTGGACAGGGTCGCTACAAGGAATGGCATGACGCCGTGACGGATTAGGTTTGCTTGGCCGTCTGCGGCTCCAGCCGTTCGGGCTCCGACACGAGCAAAACTGGTTCCTCGAACCGGTCGGCTTTCGCCATCTGCGGAAACAGACGAAACCATGCGAGCGCACTGACGATTGCGACTGAACCGCCAAGGATTACGGCGCCAACAGGGCCGAGGAATCGCGCGGCGACGCCCGATTCAAATTCGCCTAGTTCGTTCGATGCCGAAATAAACATGAACGATACCGAAGCGACGCGGCCCCGCATTGCGTCGGGTGTCGCGAACTGAATCAAAGCCTGGCGCACATACACCGATACCATGTCTGCCGCGCCGGTGATCGCTAGCATCGCCATCGACAGCCAAAAGATTTTCGAAACGCCAAAGCCGAGCGTTGCTGCGCCGTAGATGACGATTGACCAGAGCATATACGGGCCGACGCGGCGGTCGAGCGGGCGTAACGCGAGAATGAGCGCGACAATCGCCGCGCCGAAGGCAGGCGCCGCCCGGAGCAATCCTAGACCGCCGGCGCCAGTTTGGAGTATATCGCGAGCAAACACAGGAAGAAGCGCCGTCGCGCCGCCAAAAAAAACAACCACAAGATCGATCAGGATCGCGCCGAGCACGATTTTGTTGTCGCGCACATAACGCAGCCCCTCTAACGCCATTGCGTAGCCGCGCGCGTTAACGACAGGTTCCTGCTTCGGTGTCTTCGCAAGCGCAATTGCGACAATCGCTCCGATAACCATCAGTGTGCTGACGCCGTATACGATTTCTCCGCCAAATACGTAGAGGAGTCCGCCGATCGCAGGACCGGCGACCGCTGAAACCTGAAATCCGAGCGAATTCCAAGCTATTGCGTTGGCGAGATCTTCGCGCGGCACAAGCGTCGGGTACAGCGCATTGCTTGCTGCCGGTGCGAAAGCATTGACCGCGCCGGTGATGACAGCCATCGAAAACACAATCGGAAAAGCGTGCTCGGCCGCCATGAAGACGCTCGCCATAAGCGCTAGTCCCGCAAGGACGCGTCCTGAATTGCTGGCGATCAGTATGGTCTTGCGGTCGAAGCGGTCCGCCGCTTGTCCGCCGACGAGCGAGAGGAGGAGAACGGGTAAAAACTGCGCAAGACCGACGAGGCCGAGAACGAATGCGGATTCCTCGACAGTGCGCGTCTGACGGGCGAGATCGTAAACCTGCCAACCGATCGCAACCGCCTGCATCTGACGCGAGCCGGAGAGCAGCTGCCTCATCACCCAGTAAAGAGCGTAAGAGCGATGGCGGAATACGCGGATGGACGGGGCTAGGGGCATGGAACAGCTGACAAAGGAAGGGCAGGCTATAAGCGCGCCCGCTGTTCAAGGCTATGGCTCCAATCCTGCGCACCGACAAAATTTGAGCGGTCGTTGGATGAAATCCAAACGATCGACCTGCGTCGCGTATGCTTACGACTTAACTTTGACGTAGCTGCCAGGGGCATCCTCTAACGGCGCCAGATCGCCGTCGCCAGGCCAGCGTGCAGAGACTTTTCCGGGCGAGACCTTGTTCAGCCATCCCATCCAATAAGGCCACCACGATCCCGGGAGACGCTTTGCGCCGGCCTTCCAGTCATCGAGCGAAGCGGGGAGAGCTTCGTTGATCGAGTGATGGTATTTGTTCTTGTCCGGATGATTGACGACACCGGCGATATGACCGGAGCCCGCGAGCATGTAGGTGACGTTCGAATGATCTTTGGACGCGAACAATCGCGCCGTTCTGTAGACCGAGTTATGCGGCGCGATATGGTCGGTTTCACCCGCCTGCATGAAAATCGGAATTTCAACTTCTCCAAGATCTAGCCGCTCGCCGTCGATCACCATTTCTCCCTTTGCAAGACGGTTATGCTGATAGAATTCGCGCAGATAGAAAAGATGCACGTTTTTCGGCATCCGAGTGGCGTCAGAATTCCAGAAGAGCAGGTCGAATTTCGCGGGATCTTTGCCCTTCATGTAATTGTCGATGACGAATGACCAGATGAGATCGTTTGAGCGCAGCATATTGAACGTCGTCGCCATGGCGCGACCTTCGAGCACGCCGCCGGCTGCATCCATCTGCTTCTCGATTGCATTGAGCTGTTCATCATCGACAAAAAGGAGCAGATCGCCGGACTCTTTGAAATCCGCCTGAGCGGTGAAGAAGGTCGCCGACCGAATACGGCGATCGCCGCGCTTGGCCATCAAGGATAGCGCAGTCGCTAGCATCGTGCCGCCAATGCAATAGCCGATGGCGTCGACTTCGTCTTCGCCGGTAGCCTTTTTGACGGCGCCAAGAGCTTCGAAGCACCCTTGTTTGATATAATCTTCGAACGTTTTGTGGCGTAGCTCCGGCCCCGGATTGACCCATGAAACAACGAACACAGTGCGGCCTTGTTCAACCATCCAGCGAATGAATGAATTGGCCGGTTGCAAATCGAGGATATAAAACTTGTTGATCCACGGCGGGAAAATCAGAAGGGGGCGCCTGGCGACTTCCTCAGTTGTCGGATCATACTGGATAAGTTGCAATATTTCGTTCTGATATACGACTTTGCCAGGCGTCGTTGCGACATTCTCGCCAAGCTTGAAGAAGTCGAGATCCGCCTGCCGGATAGAAAGCGAGCCGTCGCCGCGCGCAAGATCTTCAAGAAGATTGCGCGTGCCTTTGAGTATGTTCTCCCCCTTGCTCTCGATTGTCGCCTCTACGACTTCCGGGTTCAGCGCAGGAAAATTCGTCGGCGCGATCGCATCGAGAAATTGCTGTGTGTAGAATTCAGCTTTCTTCTTGTCGTGTTCGTCCATGCCTTCGAGCTGATGAACGGTCGTCTTCAGCCATTTGGCGTAGGTGAGATAGGACTGCTTGACGAAGTCGAGCATTGGGTTCTCGCGCCATGCCTGGTGGGTGAAGCGCTTGTCGCCGGGCTCAGGTTCTATTGCGGGTTTGATCTCCTCGCCGGCGATGCGTCGGCCCATAGTCGCCATCAGCTTGGCGTAATCGCCCCAAAGATTGAACTGGCGCTGCATGACCGTGCCAGGGTCAGCGGCAAGCGCGTTCATCATTTCATTGAACGCCTCGCCGACATTGAGCGGGTCGACGGATTTTTGGCCCGTCGCGACTTTCACGGGATTGTCCGCGTGCTGGACGAAGAACTCCCGGACGACTTCCTGGCTCTTGCCGGTAACGTCCGAGAGATAGCCTGAGAGCGCGTCGAAATCCTCGAACATGCTCTTGTCGTCTGCTTTTTCCTTGACTGAAGGGGCGCCCGGATGGGGTGCAGGCGCGCGTGCGGCTTTTTTGCGCGCAGATTTCGGCTTTTCGGTAGGCTGATCGGCTTGCGTCATCGGGTCGGTTCGCGTTTATGTGACTGGCTTCGGGTTATAGGGTGGCCCTTCCGTGGGTGCAAAAGCTTATATTTTGATGATTGCGGCGCTGGCCGCGTCCGGCTGTTCTGGCGGCTTTAAGCGGTTCGCCCCTCCGGGCATTGTCAAATATGAAGATCTCGCGAAGGGCCAGCCCGCCAGTCAGGCGATTACCGAACGAATCGAAGTTCATAAAGCTGAGCCGGGCGGCGGATTCCCCAAGCTTTCGGAACAACCGACGAAATTGCCTGAGGGCATCGCCAAGCCAGAGCGTGATGCGATGATCAAGGACCTTCTGCTGCAGCGCGACGCGCTGAACGCCGCAATGACGCAAGACCGTGAACTCGCCAATGCGGAGAGGCTCGAAGCGTTGGAAGGGGACCGCGACGCGCTCAGCGAAGCAGTCGAGAGGGATGACGCCGCCGCTCGGCGCGAACGCGGACTTCCCCCGCGCGAACCAGTACCAGTAGTAGACTAGAAACGATCCCATGCCGTCCCCAGAAGAATTTTACCGCATCAAGCGACTGCCGCCTTACGTTTTCGAGGAAGTAAATGCGCTGAAAGCGCGGTTGCGCGCGGCCGGTCGAGACGTCATCGATTTCGGGATGGGCAATCCAGATATGGAAACCCCGCCGCATATCGTTGAAAAGCTGATCGAGACGGCGCGCAAGCCGCGCACCAATCGCTACTCGGCCTCGAAAGGCGTGCCCGGTCTGCGCCGGTCGATCGCACGTTATTACGACCGGCGCTTTCACGTAAAGCTGGACCCGGCGACCGAAGTCATTGCAACGCTCGGGTCGAAAGAAGGCTTCGCCAATCTCGCGCAGGCGATTACCGCGCCGGGCGATGTCATCCTCGCGCCTGATCCCGCCTATCCGATTCACGCCTATGGGTTCATCATTGCGGGCGGCGTTATCCGCGCGGTCCCTGCGCCCTCGCCCGAAGCATATCTTTCGGGCATGAGCCGCGCGATCGCGCATATAACGCCGAAGCCGACAGCGATGGTGCTGAACTATCCATCGAACCCGACTGCGCAGGTCGTCGATCTCGATTTCTACAAGGATGCGGTCGCCTTCGCGAAGAGGCACGACATCTGGATCCTGTCCGATCTTGCCTATTCGGAAATATATTTCGGTGACGCGCCGCCGCCGTCGATCCTTGCAATTCCCGGCGCAAAGGATATCGCCGTTGAAGTGAATTCGCTGTCGAAAACCTATGCGATGGCAGGATTTCGCGTCGGCATGGCGGTCGGCAACCCGCGCCTTGTCGCAGCGCTCGGGCGCGTCAAATCCTATCTCGACTACGGCGCTTATACGCCGATCCAGGTCGCCGCATCCGCAGCGCTCGATGGCCCGCAGGACTGCGTCGATGAGATCCGCGCGATCTACAAATCGCGCCGCGACGCGTTGGTTGAGAGCTTTACCAAAGTCGGGTGGAATATTCCTGCGCCGCCGGCCTCGATGTTCGCCTGGACGCAGATTCCCGATGACTTCAAGACGCTCGGATCAGTCGGTTTTGCAAAGAAGTTGATGGAAGAGGCCGACGTCGCCGTTGCGCCGGGCCTTGGCTTTGGCGAACACGGCGAAGGATTTGTGCGCATCGGATTGGTCGAGAACGAACAGCGCATCCGACAGGCCGCCCGCAACGTGAAGAAGATGCTGTCGCGCAGGAATGCAGCGTAACAAAATTCAAGAAAATAAGGGGTGAACAATGGCCGACCAGGAATTTCTCGACCGCATGCTGACGATGGAAATCAGCCGCTGCACCGAAGCGGCGGCTGTTTCCGCATCAAAAATGATCGGGCGCGGCGACAAAAACGGCGCGGATCAGGCGGCAGTCGCCGCACTGCGTGACGCGCTGAACAAGCTCGACATCGACGGCACGGTCGTTATCGGCGAAGGCGAGCGCGATGAAGCGCCGATGCTTTTTATTGGCGAGAAGGTTGGCTCCAAGAAGGGCCCGAAAGTCGATATCGCACTCGATCCGCTCGAAGGTACGGACCTGACCGCCAAGGGTATGGGCAATGCGCTTGCGGTCGTCGCGATGGCGACAGCGGGAACGATGCTGCACGCGCCGGACACCTATATGGACAAAATTGCAATTGGGCCCGGCTATCCTGAAGGCGTCGTTGATCTTGATGCTGGCGTTGAAGACAACATCCGCGAACTCGCCAAGGCGAAGCAGGTTCAACCGTCCGAAATCACGCTTTGCGTCCTCGACCGCGACCGCCACAAGCACATTATCGAGGGTGCGCGACGTATGGGCTCACGCATCATTCTTATTCCCGACGGCGACGTCGCAGGCGTCTTCCACACGACGGATCCCGCGACCGGCATCGACCTTTATGTCGGCCAGGGCGGCGCTCCCGAGGGCGTTCTTGCGGCTGCAGCGCTGCGCTGCGTTGGCGGACAGATGCAGGGACGGCTAGTCTTCCGCAATGACGATGAAAAGCAGCGCGCCGCGCGTGCCGGGATCAAGGACCTCAACCGCAAATACGGGCTTTTGGACCTATGCGGCGGGGACGTTTTCTTCGCGGCGACAGGCGTCACCAATGGCACCATGCTCGACGGCGTCAAATGGGAGCCCGGCCACGTCACGACGCATACCGTTGTCATGCGCTCTAAAACCGGCACTATCCGGTACATCCGGGCGCGCACGAAGCGCTGGATCTAGGCCAGCTATCGGCCATAGCGCCTTTTCTCATTTGCGCGGGTAGGGCGGTCATGCCAAACCCGGCGCATGTTCTCATTCTTCGAACGCCGGCTTGACCCGTTTCCGGAAACGCGCCTCGACGCGCCGCCGGAAGGCATCGTCAATTTCTGCTGGCACTTCGTCAAGGATGCGCGGGGTTGGCTTGCGCTGCTGACGCTGCTCACGGTCGCGATTGCGATCGGCGAGGTTTTCCTGTTCGCTTTTCTCGGCGACATCGTCGACTGGCTTACGTCTGCCGATCGCGAGGGGTTCTTCGCTCGGGAACGCGGGCGTCTTATCGTGATGGGCGCGCTGATCCTGGTCGGGTTGCCGCTTGCTTCATTTTTGCATTCGACCGTCATTCATCAGGTACTGCTCGGCAATTTGCCGATGAGCGCGCGCTGGCGCATGCACCGGTTCCTTCTCGGTCAATCGATGGCGTTCTATTCAAATGAGTTTGCGGGCCGCGTCGCAACCAAAGTGATGCAGACGGCGCTCGCGGTGCGCGAAACGGTGATGAAGCTGCTCGACGTATTCGTTTATGTCGCGGTCTACTTCGTCACCATGATCGCGATGGTCGCAAGCGCCGACTGGCGGCTTGCAGCGCCGCTGCTTGGATGGCTAGCCGCCTATATCTTGCTGATCCTTTATTTCATTCCTCGCCTGAAAAGTGTCGCGGCAAAGCAGGCGGACGCGCGATCCGTAATGACCGGGCGCATCGTCGACAGTTACACCAACATCGGCACAGTCAAACTTTTCGCCCACGCGGGCCGGGAGGAATCTTATGCTCGCGATAGCATGCGGCAGTTCCTTGGCACGGTGCACCCGCAAATGCGGCTGGTGACGCTTTTTCAGACAAGCGTCTATTTCAACAATTGCCTCGCGGTGTTTGCTGTCGCAGGACTTGCGATCTCGTTTTGGATGAACAGCCTGGTCTCGGTCGGCGTTATTGCGACCTCAATTGCGCTTGCGCTCCGCCTCAACGGCATGTCGCAATGGATCATGTGGGAGGTCTCTGGCCTCTTTGAAAACATCGGCACAGTCTATGACGGCATGGAGACGCTGACCCGGAAAAGCGAGGTCGCTGATGCGCCTGGCGCCAGAAAGTTAGAACGCCCGCACGGCGCAATCGCTTTCGAGCGGGTCGCTTTCCACTATGGAAAAGCGAGCGGCGTCATCGACGGCTTTAATCTTTCGATCGCGCCGGGGGAAAAAGTGGGACTTGTCGGCCGGTCCGGCGCCGGCAAGACGACACTGATGAACCTGCTGCTTCGCTTCTACGATGTTGAAAGCGGGCGCGTTCTGATTGACGGCCAAGATATTTCGGCGGTGACGCAGGACTCGCTACGCTCTCACATTGGCGTCGTTACGCAGGATACATCGCTGTTGCACCGGTCTATCCGCGACAACATCGCCTATGGCCGTCCCGACGCAAGCGATGACGCAATCCGCGAAGCGGCGCGGCGCGCAAATGCGCTCGAATTTATCGAAGCGCTTGCGGACAATCACGGGCGGCGCGGATTCGATGCGCAGGTTGGCGAGCGCGGCGTCAAGCTTTCGGGAGGGCAACGCCAGCGGATCGCCATTGCTCGGGTGTTTCTGAAGGATGCGCCAATCCTGGTTCTCGATGAAGCGACGTCGGCGCTCGATTCCGAAGTGGAGGCCGCAATTCAGGAGAATCTATTCCAGTTGATGAAGGGCAAGACCGTCATCGCAATTGCTCACCGTCTGTCGACCATCTCTCAGCTCGATCGCCTTGTCATTCTCGACAGGGGACGGATTGTCGAAGAGGGTAGTCATGCGACGCTCATCGCGCGCGGCGGACTTTACGCTGACCTATGGGCGCGCCAGTCGGGCGGGTTCATCGCCGGTGACGCGGTCGCTCGCGCTGCGGAATAACCTACCAGTCGAGAACGACTTTCCCGGACTGTCCCGACCGCATGATGTCAAAACCTTTCTGGAAATCCTTTGCCGGCAGGCGATGGGTCAAGATCGGCTTCAGATTAAGCCCGGCTTGCAGCAGTGCGCCCATTTTGTACCAGGTCTCGAACATGCGCCGCCCGTAAATGCCTTTAATTTCGAGACCCTTGAAAATGATTTTGTCCCAATCGACGCCCGCGCCGTTAGGCATAATGCCGAGCATCGCGATCTTTCCCCCATGGTTCATTGTATCAAGCATCGAGGCGAAAGCCGCCGGAACGCCCGACATTTCAAGGCCGACATCGAAGCCTTCAGTCATTCCCAATTCGCTCATAACGTCCCGCAGGCTCTGCTTCGAGACGTTGACAGCGCGCGATGCGCCCATTTTGAGCGCCAAACCGAGGCGGAATTCATTGACGTCCGTGATAACGACATGGCGAGCGCCGACAAAGCGCGCGACGGCGGCGGCCATGATGCCGATCGGCCCGGCGCCCGTGATCAGGACATCTTCGCCTACGAGATCGTAAGCGAGCGCCGTGTGAACTGCGTTTCCAAAAGGGTCGAAGATCGCGCCCATTTCATCGGCGATATCGTCAGGGAGGCGATAGACGTTGAATGCAGGCGCTGCAATGAATTCTGCAAAAGCTCCGGACCTGTTGACGCCGATACCGAGCGTGTTCCTGCAAAGGTGCCGTTGCCCGGCGCGGCAATTGCGACAATAGCCGCACGTGACATGCCCCTCGACCGAAACGCGGTCGCCGATCTTCATCTTTGAGTGTTCAGGGTGAACTTCAGAACCGATCTCGACAATTTCGCCCATGAATTCATGGCCGACCGTCATAGGGACAGGAATCGTCTTTTTCGCCCATTCATCCCAGTTATAGATGTGAACATCGGTGCCGCAGATCGCTGTCGTCTTTACGCGGATCAAGACATCATTCGGGCCGATTTCGGGAACTGGAACATCCTCGAGCCAGATGCCTTCTTCGCGCTTTGCCTTAACGAGGGCCTTCATCGTGCACCTGCCATTTTGGGGCTGAATTTTCACAAGACGTAAGACAAGATTTGGCTGACAGCAATCCGGTCAAATTGGGATCATGTCTCCTAAATCGCGCAATACTGCCGGCGTAAGCCGACCCTTTAGATTCCGTTGATCCGCGCTGCCGCTCGACCGGGAGCGAATCAATGCCTATCGCGCCAGCAGCTTTGCCGCTTTTGCCGCAAAATAGGTGATGATTCCGTCGGCGCCGGCGCGGCGGATGGCGGTAAGACTCTCAAGTATCGCCTTGTCTCTGTCGATCCACCCATTTTGCGCCGCCGCCATGATCATCGCGTATTCGCCAGAAACCTGAAATGCAAATGTCGGCATGCCGAATTGCGCTTTCACACGATGGATGATGTCGAGATAGGCGCCGGCTGGCTTGACCATGACGCTATCGGCGCCCTCAGCGATATCCATAGCGACTTCGCGCAGCGCCTCATCGGTATTCGCAGGATCCATCTGATAGGTGCGTTTGTCGCCTTTTAAGACGCCAGCTGAGCCGATTGCGTCCCGGTAGGGGCCGTAGAAACATGACGCATATTTAGCGGCGTATGACATGATCTGGACTTGATCGAAGCCCGCAGCGTCGAGCCCTTTGCGAATGGCTCCGATGCGCCCATCCATCATGTCGGACGGGGCGATGATGTCGAATCCCGCGCGCGCTTCAACAATCGACTGCCGCACCAACGCTTCAACGGTGCGATCGTTAACGATTTCTCCGCCGTCGAGAAAGCCGTCATGCCCGTGATCTGTGTAGGGATCGAGAGCTACATCCGCCATCAAGCCGATATCGGGGACTGCGGATTTTATTGCGCGCGCCGCGCGGCACATCAAATTGTCCGGATCGAAGGCCAAGGCTGCATCTGCGCTCCGGTCCTTTGCCGACGTATACGGAAAAAGGGCTAAAGCAGGGATGCCAAGCGATTTCGCTTCAACGGCGGCGTCTACGGCCTGATCGATCGAGAGCCTGTCCGCTCCCGGCATCGAAGGCACCGGTTCGCGGATATTGTCGCCTTCGCGAACGATGATCGCCCAGATGAAATCCTGCGGCGCAAGCCGTGTCTCTGCGATCAGCGCCCGCGACCAGGGCGTCCGGCGAGGACGGCGAAGGCGGGTTGAAGGAAAGGATTGGGAAAGATTTGAGGCCATTTCACCGTCGAAAGTCGATTGCCTTGATTTCATGCCTTCTTACCGGCCTCAATGCAATTTGATTGCAAATTGATCTGCCGCATTTAACCGGCCTTTTAGGGAATTCGCTTAGCGTCGCTTGAGGATCCCGGTTTTGTGAGGCGTGAAAATGGCGGTAGTGGAGCGTGCGATGGTTGGTTCGGCGATCGGAAAGGGCGATAAGTCCCAGGTCGACCCCGAAGCCTTGCGGGGGTCATATCTGCAACTCCTGCATCTTGTTGAGCGTCTTCACCGGCAGCTCCTCGATGTGATCAAGGACGAGCTGGAACGGCTCGCCCAGACCGATATCAATTCGGTCCAGGCGCTACTCCTATACAATATCGGCGACGCAGAACTAACGCCTGGCGAGCTTCGTTCGCGCGGGCATTATCTTGGCTCGAACGTCTCCTACAACCTCAAGCAGCTGGTCGATAAAGGATATATCCGCGACCAGCGGTCGGACGTCGACCGGCGCTCCAAGCGGGTTTCGTTGACCCCTGCCGGCCTTAACGTTCGCGACCGGCTGGCTGAACTCTTCGAACGCCAGCTTGGGTCCGTGGAGCAGGTCGGCGGCGTCGACGTCCCGATGATGGATCAGACCAACAAGGCCCTTCAGCGCCTTGAGAGGTTCTGGGCTGATCAGGTCCGCTACCGGCTCTGAGCCGCTTAATTAAGAATCATTCTTAAAAATCAACGGGAAATGCGGCGATCCGTCCGTATTTTCCGGTCGAATTGACTGGCAAAACCGCGCGCATGCCCCTTATTAAATGAGGAAGGGATAAAGCGGCGCACCGGTAGTGACATTCGATTACCAGAAAGCTTTCGCCAGCGCCGTGAGCGCTGTACGCGCCGAAGGGCGCTATCGCGTGTTCGCCGATATTGAACGCCAATGCGGACGCTTCCCTCGGGCGACCTATCACGGCGGCCCGGAACCCAAAGAAATCACCGTCTGGTGCTCGAACGACTATCTGGGCATGGGCCAGCACGCCGATGTCGTCGCCGCGATGAAATTCGCAGCCGAAAAGGTAGGCGCTGGAGCAGGCGGAACCCGCAATATAGCGGGCACGACGCATTACCATGTGCTCCTTGAGCGCGAACTTACATCATTGCACCGTAAGGAATCGGCGCTCCTGTTCACCTCCGGCTATGTGGCGAATGAAGCGACGCTCGCGACGCTTTCAAAATTCCTGCCGGAATGCGTGATCCTGTCCGACGAGCTGAACCATGCCTCTATGATCGAAGGGATCAGAGGCGGGCGCTCCGCAAAGCTCGTATGGCGGCACAACGATATTGCGCATCTTGAATCCCTGCTGAAAGAAATCCCGGCAGGCAGGCCGAAGATAATTGCGTTCGAATCCGTCTACTCGATGGACGGCGATATTTCCCCGATCGAGGCGATCTGCGATCTCGCGGGCAAGTACGGCGCTTTCACCTATCTTGATGAAGTCCATGCGGTCGGACTTTACGGCGCCGAAGGCGGCGGCGTCGCACAGCGGGATGGCGTCGAAAACAAAATAGACCTGATCGAAGGAACGCTTGGAAAAGCGTTCGGCGTCATGGGCGGCTATATTGCTGCGAGCGCCGCCGTCGTCGACGCGATCAGATCCTACGCTTCCGGCTTCATCTTCACGACAGCCCTTTCCCCGGTTCTTGTCGCAGGCGCGCTGGAGAGCGTGAAGATTTTACGCCGGTCAGACGACCTTAGAGTGCGCCATCAAGAACGCGCTGCGACACTGAAATTGCGGCTCGAGAAGGCCGGACTTCCGGTCATGCCGTCAGTCAGCCATATCGTACCCGTATGGGTGGGCGATCCCATCCAATGCAAGGCGGTAACTGACTTTCTGCTCGATCGGCGGTCGATCTATGTCCAGCCGATAAATTATCCGACTGTCCCCAAAGGGACGGAGCGCCTTCGCCTGACGCCGACGCCGCTGCACAGCGACGAAGACATCGACGCGCTCATCGACGCGTTGAACGAGGCTTGGGAAGCGCTGCAATTGCGACGCGCCGCCTGACTGGATTAGCGGCAAACCGCAAAGAGCTTCCGCAAGGCAAGAGAAAAGGGCCGGTCAAACAATGACCGGCCCTTTAAATTTATTCTACTGGCGCAAAAAACTACGCGGCTTTCTTCGGGCGGCCGCGGCCTTTGGCGGCCTTCTTCGCGGTCCTTTTTGGCGCCGCTCTCCCGCCGGCGCGACCAAGACCGATTTCTTTCGCGAATTCCGAACGCCGCTTGGCGTAGTTCGGCGCGACCATCGGGTAGTCGGCCGGCAAGCCCCATTTGCGGCGATAATCTTCCGGCGACATTCCATACTGGGTGCGCAGGTACCGCTTCAGCATTTTCAGTTTCTTGCCGTCTTCAAGGCAGATCACATAATCATTCGTGACTGACTTCTTGATCGGCACTGCTGGTTGCTGGCTTCCGGCGCTTGCGGTGCCGCCGGAGGCGAGCGCGCGAATGGCGTCGTGTACTTCCTGCAGCAAACCCGGCAGCTTGTCCGCCGTAACCGAATTGTTGCTTACAAACGCTGCGACGATCTCCGTCGCCAAATGCAGCGTGTCGCCCGTAGAGAGCGATTCCGTCTCTGTCATTTTCAGCCTGTCCTCCTTTGTGGGATTCCGCGACCGGCTTCCGGAGAAGCGCGCGTATCCAGTTTGAATCCTAGTCGCCCAAACCCGCTAGGACGGCGTTCAGCTAGACCGGCGCTTGTCATGTTTCAAGTGAGTAAAAGCAGTAGATATTGGAGCAATCAATGTCGCTTGGCGATGATTTGCCAGAGCTTTAATCTCAGGAATACCCGCTCTGTTCGGCGCCCTTTATTATCCGCCTGGCGGATTAACGGCTGCATTGCCGCATCTGGCGAGGGCCGCTATATGAAGCGCACATTTGCTGCAGGCGAAAGGACACCTGAATGCGCCCGGCTGAAGCCTTGAATAATAACGACTTTTTCCGTTCGTCCCTGAGCGGCCGGGATCCTGCGCTCCTAGAAATCATTGAAAGAGAACTGAAGCGACAGCAGCAACAGATTGAACTGATCGCCTCGGAAAATATCGTATCGCGTGCGGTACTTGAAGCGCAGGGCACGATTCTCACCAATAAATACGCGGAAGGTTATCCCGGCAAACGCTATTACGGCGGCTGCGAATTCGTCGACCAGGCGGAAAATCTGGCGATTGAACGGGCGAAGAAACTCTTTGGTTGTTCTGAAGCGATTGTTCAACCGCATTCTGGAAGCCAGGCGAATCAATGCGTGTTTATGGCGCTCCTTCAGCCGGGCGATTGCTTCATGGGAATGGATTTGTCCGCCGGCGGACATCTCACCCACGGCGGCAAAGCGAATCAATCGGGCAAATGGTTCAAGGCCGTCCATTACGGCGTCCGCAAAGACGACCATCTGATCGATTTCGAACAGGCGGCCCGCGTTGCAGAAGAGCACAGGCCCAAGGTCATCATTGCGGGCGGCAGCGCCTATTCGCGCTTCATCGATTTTCACAAGTTCCGGGCGATCGCCGACAGCGTCGGCGCCAAGCTGATGGTCGATATGGCGCATTTTGCAGGTCTCGTCGCTGCCGGAATCTACCCCTCGCCAATCGGCGTCGCCGATGTTGTGACGACGACAACGCACAAGACTTTACGCGGGCCGCGCGGCGGCATGGTTTTGACCAATGATGAGGAGCTTGCAAAGAAGATACGTTCTGCGCTCTTCCCAGGGATTCAGGGCGGACCTTTGATGCACGTGATCGCCGCGAAGGCGGTTGCGTTCGGAGAAGCTCTTCGGCCTGAGTTCAAGGACTACGCACGGCAGGTCGTCGTCAATGCAAAGGCCCTCGCGTCGACATTGGTGGAATCCGGCTACGCGGTCGTTTCCGGGGGAACGGACACGCACCTTGCGCTGATTGATCTGCGGCCCAAGGGCGTCAAGGGAAATGCAGCCGAACAGAGCCTCGAAGCCGCCGGCATGACCTGCAACAAGAACGGGGTTCCCTTCGATCCGGAAAAGCCGACCATCACTTCGGGCGTTCGTGTCGGCTCGCCTGCCTGCACGACGCGCGGGTTCGGCGCTGCGGAATTCCGGGAAGTCGGCCAGTTGATGGCGGAAGTTCTGGACACCCTCGCGACGAGCGGCGACAGCGCCGCCTGTGAAAAGAGCGTCGGGTTGAAGGTCAAGGCGCTGACGTCGCGATTTCCGATTTACGGCTGACGACAGGACGCAAGGTTTATGCGCTGCCCCTTCTGCGGATGTGAAGATACGCAAGTCAAAGACTCGCGATCCGCAGAAGACGGATCGTCGATAAGGCGGCGGCGCCAATGCACCGCATGCAGCGGACGCTTCACCACATTTGAACGCGTGCAGCTGCGGGAACTCGTCGTTGTGAAGAGTTCCGGCCGCAAGGAGATATTCGATCGCGACAAACTGATGCGCTCGGTGCAGATTTCTTTGCGAAAGCGAAAGGTCGACCAGGAGCGCGTGGAACAGATGGTGACCGGCGTCGTTCGGCGGCTCGAGGCGCTCGGCGAATCCGAGATCGATTCAAAAGCAATCGGTCAGCTTGTGATGGAAGGCCTAGCCGGGCTCGATGACGTCGCCTATGTCCGTTACGCTTCCGTGTATAAGGATTTCCGTGAAGCGCGCGATTTCGGCGAATTTATTGGCGAGCTTGAAGAACAGGAAGGAGAGGGCGACGCGTGACCGCCGCCCGAAGAATACGTGAATTCTGATCGAATGCAGGCTCGAACGAATGCGCGATTGGCCGCCGTGCAGGCGCTTTACCAGATGGAAGCGATCGGCGAAGGGGTTGAGAATGTCATCCTTGAATTTCGCACCCACAGGCTCAGCGGCGATATCGAAGGGCGGCTTCTTCACGAAGCGGACGAGGACTATTTTACGGAGCTACTGCGGGGGGTCGTCAGGCTGCAAGCCAAGATTGATCCGCTGATTGAAAAGCGGCTGGCGAATTCCTGGACGCTCGCGCGGTTGGACTCGACTGCGCGCGCGATACTTCGTGCAGCCGCCTATGAACTTGTTCATCGCGCGGAAACGCCGGCTCGCGCGATCATCAACGAATATCTTGAAATCGCGAACGCGTTTTTTGGCGATGACGATCCGCGGTTCATCAATGCGGTTCTTGACGCAATGGCGCACGATATCCGCGCCGAGGAATTCAGCGGCGACCAGGCGCGACGGCCTTGACGGGCGAATTCGACATCATCGCCAGATATTTTGCGCCGCTCGCTGCAGATTTTGAGGGAGCCTTTCAATTCAGCGACGATGCGGCGAGTCTGCCTCCGTTCGAGGCGGTCATCACCAAGGATATATTGGTTGAAGGCGTGCATTTTCGCGCCAAAGACCCGCGCGGCTCAGTCGCCAGGAAGGCGCTCCGCGTCAATCTTTCCGATATTGCGGCCAAAGGGGCGCGGCCGGTTGGGTATTTCCTTGGGTGCGTCTGGCCGCTCAACACGAAGGAAGAAGCAATCGCGGAATTTGCCGCCGGGCTTCGAGAAGATCAGGATCAGTTCAAGATCGCGTTGATGGGCGGCGATACGACAGCGCACAATCAAAAGGGCGCGCCGTTGATGATCTCGGTAACGATGATCGGGGCGAGGGCGTCGGCCGGCATGATCCGCCGGTCGGGCGCAATGGCGGGAGACGACATCTACGTCTCTGGAACGATCGGCGATGCAGGGCTTGGACTTGCAGCGCTTTCGGGCGAACTCAAATTTGCAGCGGCGCACAAATCATTTTTGAGCGGCCGTTATCAGCTTCCATCGCCGCGCGTTTCGCTCGGCGGCGCGCTTGGCGGCCACGCATCGGCATCGATCGACATATCGGACGGCTTGATCGCAGATGCAGGCCATATCGCCGCGCAATCGAATGCCGCGATCGATCTGTTCGCCGATAAAATCCCTTTGTCAGATGCGGCGCGGGCATGGATGCAAAATGAAAAGGACGGGGACCAGGCGATTGCGCGGCTCGTCACTTCCGGCGACGACTACGAGATTTTATTTGCGGCCCCCGCGTCGCGGCGGCGGTCGATCGAGATGGCTGCGCAGGTCACAAAGACTTCGGTCGCGCGCATCGGGACCGTCGTAAAAGGGAAGGGCGTCAGACTGCTCAACGAGGCTGGCGCCGCCGTCGAAATTACGAAGGCGGGGTTCGATCATTTCGGGGATTGAAATGGTCGGAGCGACAGGATTTGAACCTGCGACCCCTTGACCCCCAGTCAAGTGCGCTACCAGGCTGCGCCACGCTCCGACCCGACTTTTCCGGCTATTGGCAGGAAAAGAGGCGCGGACCATAGCGGCGCCGCTACGATACCGCAACGCGGAAATATAACGCGGAAATATAACTTCCGGGCGGCCTACTCGACGTCGATCGCCTCGATCGCGACGATTGCGTCGTCGAGCGCCTGCTGGGCGCGTTCAAGGCGCAGGAGGAGCGCCTCAAGCTTCTTTTGCAGAACCGGCGGAAGGCCTGCGAGATCTTCGGCGCCGAGTTGAAGGGGCGCATCATCGCGGGAGGCTGCGCGATCGGTTCCTGGTTCGCGGTCGTCCGCTTCCTCATTCAAAAGAGGACGCAATTCGATGTCCTGTCCGGCCGCCGCCATGCGCCCGAGTTCAGCGACATATTTGACGCCGTTGTCGCGGAAAATTTTCTGGACGCCCTTCGTCGTGTAGCGCTGTTTGTAGAGCAGCACGCGCACGCCGCGCAGAACGTCGATATCTACAGGCCGATAATACCGGCGCCCGCCTGCGCGTCGCATCGGGCGTATCTGGCCGAACACTTCTTCCCAGTGCCTTAATACATGCTGGGGAACATCGAGCTCGCTCGAGGCTTCACTGATTGTGCGGAAAGCTTCCGCTGCCTTGGCGACCGCCATGATTTTGAAAACGCCTATTCCGCCGACGCCGCGCTCCTGCCGGCGAGCGTCTTGTTAATCTGATCCTTGAGGACGTGAGATGCGCGGAATGTCACAACACGCCGAGGCGTGATCGGAACTTCCTCGCCTGTTTTCGGATTGCGCCCCATCCGTTGTTTCTTCTGGCGCACAGAGAACGTTCCGAAGGAGGAGATCTTCACCGTCTCGCCGCCTTCGAGCGACCGCGAAACTTCGTCAAGAATTCTCTCTACAAAGTCGGACGATTCGTTTCGCGAGATGCCGAGCGACCTGTAGATTGCGTCGGTCAGATCTGCGCGCGTCAATGTTCCGTCAGTCATATCCCGCCTCGCTCCCCGTCCAATCCGGAAAAACCTTAAGCCGTTCCGTGGGATAGGGTCAACAACCGATTGATATTCCTAAGCTGTCCGTAACAATCCTCACCCGTCACGCGCGCAACAGGGTCGCGCCCCAGGTAAGCCCGCCGCCCATTCCTTCCAGCATGACGAGATCGCCGGGCTTTATTCTGCCGTCCGCGACCGCTTCGCAATAGGCGAGCGGTATCGATGCGGCGGACGTGTTGCCGTGCCTGGCGATCGTCGAGACAACCTGATTGGGCCTCAAGTCGAGTTTCTTGACGACGCCGAGAATGATTCGTTCATTCGCCTGATGCGGCACGAACCAGTCGATCGTGCGCGGATCGACCTTAGCTTCTTCAGCGACCGCAAGCATCGCCGCAGAAATGCGCTCGACAGCTTCGCGGAAAACCTTGTTTCCCTGCATCCGCACATGACCGGTCGTCTGCGTCGAAGAGACGCCGCCGTCGACATAGAGAAGATCGACGAGCCGTCCGTCGCAGCGAAGGAAGCTGCCCATCACGCCGCGCCCGTCTGCTGCTTTTTCGTCCATCGCCTCGATGATGAATGCGCCGGCGCCGTCGCCGAAAAGCACGCAGGTCGTCCTGTCGCTCCAGTCGAGAATGCGAGAGAAGGTTTCAGCGCCGATTACCAGCGCGCATTTGTGCTGTCCGGTCGCAAGAAACTTTTCAGCCGTTGCGACAGCGTAGATGAACCCGGTGCACACAGCCTGAATATCGAAAGCCGTTCCCGCCGGCGCGCCGAGTTTCGCCTGAACGATCGCGGCGGTCGACGGAAAGGTGAGATCGGGCGTCGTCGTTGCGACGATGATGAGATCGATATCCTCTGCCTTGCGGCCCGCCGCTTTCAGCGCCGCTTTGGCCGCCTCCGTCGCAAGATCGGACGTACGCTGATCATCCGCCGCGATATGGCGCTGCCTTATGCCGGTCCGCTCGCGGATCCATTCGTCGCTTGTATCGACGATGGCCGAAAGGTCGTAATTGGTCATCACGTCGGGCGGCAGATATGATCCGCAGCCCGTTACTACCGCCTTCACTTTCATTCAGCCGCCTCGAGCGTTTTGCCGGCGCGTTCGTGAACGAGCGCGACTGTTTGCGCGACTTCCTTGCGGAAGCCCTTGCCGACAAGGCCCGCCGCCATGGATATGGCCGCCGCTACGCCTTTTTCATCGGCGCCGCCATGGCTCTTCACCACGACGCCGTTGATCCCCAAAAACACGCCGCCATTGACGGAGGAGGGGTCAATCTTTGCTTTGAGTTTCTTCAATTCGCCCATCATCAGCAGCGCGCCGAGTTTGGAGAGCAGCGATCCGGTCAATGCTTCCCTGATCCAGCCGCCAAGAAGGCGCGCGGCGCCTTCCGCCGATTTCAGAGCGATATTTCCGGTGAACCCATCGGTCACGACGACATCGACCGACCCTTGTGAAATATCGTTGCCTTCGACAAATCCCTTGAAAGCCATGTCGGGATCGGCTTCACGCAGGACGCGCGCGGCGTTGCGTATAAGCTCGTGTCCTTTCAATTCTTCCGCCCCGACATTGAGGAGGCCGACTGTCGGCTTCTTTGTTCCCGTCAGCGCACGAAAGAACGCTTCGCCCATGATGGCGAAATCGACGAGTTCTTGTTCCTTGGCTTCGACATTGGCGCCGACATCGAGAACGACCGTTCGTCCGCGCGGCGTCGGCCAGAGCGCGGTGACCGCCGGCCTGTCCACGCCGGGGATCATGCCGAGCTGCATGCGCGAGACCGCCATCAGCGCGCCGGTGTTGCCGCCGGAGACAACGGCGTGAACTCGGCCGCTCTTTTGCGCTTCTATGGATTTCCACATCGAGGTGTCGCGCCCTCGGCGCAACACATGCATCGGCTTGTCGGTCATCGAGACTGACGCGGTGCAGTTTTCAATATTCGCGGACGAAAGCGCCGGTTCGTTCGCGACGAAGGGGCGCAGCACGCTCTCATCGCCGAAAAAGACGATTCCCGCCTTCGTCCCTGACTTCAACGCCAGCGCCGCGCCTTTGACCAGCGCTTCGGGCCCTTTATCCGTTCCCATGGCGTCGACGCCAATAAGTACGGCGCTGGATTTCTCGGGGCTCTCTGTCAATTTCGATCATGCTCCCAGAGCCCGGCAGGATAGCGGATCGCGCGCCCGCCGGAAAGAAAGCGCACTTTCACCGATTCCCAGGTTTTGACCCTATGATTCACGGTCGACGAGACCTTTGAGCGCCGAAAACGGGGAGGCGGATGTTGCGTCGCGGAATTTCTCGGCGAGGCTCGGAACGTCGGGCTTTCGCGGATAGGGATCGAGCGACAGCGACAAGTGCTGCACGAGGATTTCGCCGAGGTCGATCTCGTCGCCTTCGAGCGGCTCGCGCAGAATTTCGCTTTCGATGAGTTCGTCGATGTCCTGTTCTTCATAATTGCGATCAAATTGCAGCCTGAACTCTTCACGGATGGTCTCCGTCATCGGTTCAAGGCTCGCAACGCAGGTCCTTTCCGCGACCGCGTCGAGCGACAATCGAACATCGACGCCGCCGCGCACCGGCGTCAGCGTGAAGGCGCCGCGCAGTTTTGCGAGCGCTGGAATATCGAGCCTCTTTGCAATCGCCGCGCGTTCGGTTTCATTCGGTTCGACAACATAGCCGGCGCCCCCCTCATCAATGGAGGCGAGTTCGACGATCCGTGAGATTGTGCCGTGTCTGGCGCTGGCGGTTGTCATGTCGTCTTCCGCGAAATTACAGTTTTTGAAATGGCCGCCAGTTCTGCAATGGCGGCGTCGAGCGTGTCGATTGGAGCAAGGCTGAGCGATTGACGCGCGGCGCGAACATAATCGGCGAGAAGGGCGGCCTTGTTCGCATCGTCCGTTCCGAGCACGTTACGGGCGATCGCTCGCGCCAGATCGTGCGGATCGCCTTCCTTGGCGCTCTCGTAAGCTGAATAGCGTCCATAAAACGCCTCGGCGAGGCCCCTTATCTTGCGGCCGACCGAGAGATCGCCAACGCCCATCTCCCGCAGCGCAGAATCGAGCCTCTCGAAGAATACTTCCTGGAGGAGCCTGACCACCCGGTCCGTTACGGGCGTTTCCTGCCGCAGCCGCTCGATTGCGAGGAACATATGAAGGGCGAGCATGTCGAAACGCCCTTCCGGGGTGTCTGGCGCGCCGGCGATTTCGAAGAATTCAGGGGCGCGCGCCTGCCCGGCCAGCGCCGCGTGAAGCGTTTCAGCTTGGATTCTGTCGCGATCTTTCCTAAATATCGATTTCAGGACCGGGGCGATCATTGCGGGCGCTCGGGCGTTTCAACTGGCGGCGGGCATGACCTAGGCTCTCGCCGCGACAGGATCAAGAAATGAAGTTTGTTCGGGTATTGGCGTTCGCGGCGGCTTTGGCGGCGCTTTCTGGATGCGTTTCGAACCGTAGCGCTCACGGTTATGTGCTTGAACGCGGCGAAACGGGCCTCACGGCGCTCGCGGGCGTCGATAGCAAGGACAGCGTTCTTGCAAAATACGGCGAGCCTTCGCTGATCGGGACTTTTGATCGCAACTCCTGGTATTATCTTTCCGCGCTTGATGCGTCGCGCGCCTTCTTTCGTCCCAAGACGACAGCCAGAACCGTGGTCGCGTTCCATTTCGACGACGCTGGCATGGTGAAGGAGGTCAAGACAATCGACCTCGCCGACGCCGTCGACGTCAAAGTCGCCTCGCGCACGACGCCCACACGCGGCAAGGAGCTCGGCTTTTGGGAGCAGCTCCTCGGCAACGTCGGCCAGCTCCCGGCTGGCGGGCTTGGCGGCGCACCGCAGAACTAGGGCTTCCCTCGTGTTTTCGATAAGGAGCGCCGTCATTCGGCGCCCCGTTTCTTTGTGCCGAGTTTGTTTATGCCGGGTTCTTTTTCCATCCACCGGATGAACGGAATGACCGGCACGGCCCAGACAAGGCCCGTCACCACGAAATAGATGAGCTTTGCGAGCCAGAATGACGGCACACGCTCGGCAAGCGTTACAACGGCGCCGAAATAGAGCAAAAGCCCCGGCAACAGGACGATTAGCCCGACCAGTTTTTTGACGCGCGGGCTCACGGATGCGCCTCCGCGACGGTGCGCCGCATTATGGCGGAGCGGGACGGGGGTAAAGAGGCGTGATGCAAACGGATTCCATCCGCGCGAAGCCTGTCGCCATCTGGTTGTTCGCGATGTGCGCCCTTGTCGCGCTCATGGTGATCGTCGGCGGCGCGACGCGCCTTACCGATTCCGGGCTTTCGATTGTCGAATGGCGCCCGGTGACTGGCGCAATTCCGCCGATGAGCGAAGTCGACTGGCTCGCCGAATTCGAGAAATACAAGACGATCCCCGAATACAGCGAAGTCAATTGGGGCATGTCGCTTAGCGAATTCAAGGAGATCTACTGGTGGGAATGGGGCCACCGTTTTCTTGGCCGCTTCCTCGGATTGGCGTTCCTGATCCCGCTCGTCTTTTTCGCAGCGACAAGGCGCGTTGACCGCGCGCTCGGCTGGAAGCTTGGCGGCTTGTTCATTCTTGGCGGCGCGCAGGGGGCGCTTGGCTGGTGGATGGTGTCGAGCGGCCTTACCGAACGCGTCGATGTCAGTCAGTACCGGCTCGCAGCCCATCTCGCGCTCGCCGTACTCCTCTTTGCCGCCATGTTCTGGATCGCGCTCGATCTTGTCAGCGTCCGCCGCGCGGAAAAACACAGGCTGGCGCCGTTCGCATTCGCGCTCGCCGCCGGCGTCTATTTTCAGATGATCCTTGGCGCGTTCGTCGCCGGACTTCGCGCCGGGCGCACGTTCAACACCTGGCCGCTGATGGACGGAAAGTTCTTTCCCGACGGCTATTTTCACAGCGAACCCGGATTTGCCGACCTCTTTGAAACCGCCGCCGCGTCGCAATTCAATCACCGGATCGGCGCTTATATTCTTGCCGCCGCCGCTTTGTGGTTTTTCGTCGCCGCGCGAAAAACCGCGATAGCGGGAAGGGCGCACGTTCTGCTCGGCGCCGTATTCCTTCAGATCGCTCTTGGTATTTGGACAGTCGTCGCGGCGACGCCGATTGCGCTCGGCCTTGCCCATCAGGCAGGCGCGCTGATCGTTCTTGCTGCGGCGCTCTATCTTGCTCACGGCTGTTTGAACTCTATATCGATCAAGAGTTCGTCCGCCGCCGCCGGCTGAGGCTCGCGCGGATCGACATTTTCGCCGGGCGTCAGTTTCAGCGCGTCAAGAACGCCGTTCCACGGCGCGAGACGGATCGGCGCGCCGTCGCCTTTTGTGACGACAGCTAGCGCGCCGTCCCGATAGACTCCGCCGTAATTTCCATATCCGGCGGCGATCGTTTCGGCTGATGCGACCGCGTCGAGATCGAAGGTCGACTTGATGCGGATTGCGCCGAGCGAATGGCCGTCCGTCAGATCAAAAAGGCTGATGACGCCGCTCTCGCTGTCAAGAACGGCGAGCGCGCCGCCGGGCGCATTTTCAGGCTCCGCCGTCGTCATAAGAAAGAGCGACGTCGCGCTTGCTTCACCGTTGCCGATGAAAGCGAGGCCGAAACTCTCGCCCGTTTTCGGATCGATGCGCTTGATTGCGCCGTCTTCGCCGATCGTGATGACGGCGCCGGAGCGATCATCGATATGGCAGGCGGTGACGCCAGGCGCCTCGGCGACGGTGCGCGCATCGCCGATGACAGCGCCGCCGGTCATGATCGCGATATCGCGCGCCGCGAGTTTTCCGGATCCAGCTTCGTAGAGAAGGCCGCCGCTGACGCAAAACGCGTCGGCGCCGGGCGCGTCGCCGGACACTGCAAGCGGCGTCAGCGCCGGGGCGTCATTTGCAATTGCATGAATTGAGTAAGCGCCGGCGCTGCGCGCGATTGCGTATCCTTGCGCGGTCGCGCCAGCGCCAATGTAGAAAACGGAAATGTCGCTGACGACGCCTACGGCGGACGCGACGGCTTCGCCGGTTTCGATGCTGTATGCTTTGACGCCGGCGTCGGTCGCCGCGATCAAAAGGCTCTCGAAATTGACGCTCGGATGCGACCAGAAGGCGACGGCGGTGACGGCATCTCCCGCTTCGCCGAAGCCGTCCGCTGCTGCGACCTCTCTGACTTCGATTGAGGGCGCTGTGGGCGCGGGTTCTTCCTTCTTCGCGCGCTCGCAGGCGGCGACGGCCAACAGGGCGAGGACGGCGGCGGTCAAACGCATGGCAGGGCTCCTGAAACAACCGGGCGCTGATAGCAGAAATGGCGGAGCGGGGCAGCATGGCGCCTTTTTGAAGCGCCGGAATGTGGTATATTGATACCACATGCAAAAAACGCCCGGTTTACCGGCATTTCTCGAAAAGCCGTTGACGCGGATCGCTGTCGCTGGTATCCGCCGCCCTCGAAACGGCTGGACAGGCTTCTATCGCCCTTCTTTTGGCGGGCAATCCGGCGATCTGACAGGACTTGAGGAAAACCAACATGAAAACCTATTCCGCCAAGGCTGCGGACGTGGACAAAAAGTGGATCCTGATTGACGCGGAGGGCCTCGTCGTCGGCCGTCTCGCGTCTGTCATCGCCACACGCCTCCGCGGCAAGCACAAGCCGATGTTCACCCCGCATGTCGATTGCGGCGACCACGTCATCGTCGTCAACGCCGACAAGGTCGTTTTGACCGGCGACAAGCGCGCCCAGCACAAATTCTACTGGCACACGGGCTTTCCCGGCGGGATCAAGGAACGCACCGCCAAGGACCTGCTCGAAGGCCGCTTCCCCGGGCGCGTTCTTGAAAACGCCGTTCGCCGCATGATGCCGAAGGACTCCTCGCTCGCGCGCGGGCAGATGACGAACCTCAAAATCTACGCCGGCGCAGAGCATCCGCACGAAGCTCAAAGCCCCGTGAAACTCGACGTCGCCGCCCTCAACGCGAAAAACGCGAAACTCGACAAGAAGAGCGCCTAAGACATGAGCACAACCTCTTTCGAAGACCTGAAATCCGTCGCCGCCGAAGCCGGCCTCGTCGCGGCCCAGCCGGAAATCGTCCGTGAGCCGAAGATCGACAAATACGGCAGAGCCTATGCGACCGGCAAGCGCAAGACCGCTGTCGCGCGCGTCTGGATCAAGCCGGGCTCCGGCAAGATCACCGTCAACGGCAAAGACCAGGCGGCCTATTTCGGCCGGCCGGTTCTGCAGATGATCATCAAGCAGCCTCTGATCGCCGCGAACCGCAAGGATCAGTACGACGTCTTCTGCACGGTGCAGGGATCTGGCCCTTCGGGTCAGGCCGGCGCCGTCCGTCACGGCATCGCCCGCGCGCTCACCTATTTCGAGCCGTCGCTTCGCGCCGTCCTCAAGGCCGGCGGGTTCATGACCCGCGACAGCCGCGCGGTCGAACGCAAGAAGTACGGCAAGAAGAAAGCCCGCCGCTCGTTCCAGTTCTCGAAGCGATAGAACCTGCGTCGTCTCAAGATTGGAAGCGCCCCCTCGCGGGGCGCTTTCTTTTTGCGCCGTGGCGCATTGCGTATTCATGCTGCGCCTCCTTTCGCGCGTGACAACGAAGGAAGCATAGGGGCGCCGCGAAGGAGGGGGATAACTTTTCCCGGAATCGAAAGATTTCAGGCGCTTATATGATTAATACGCGCCAATAAGTTGTGCTTCTATCTGGCCTTCAGCGTCGCGCCTTTGAAATTGTTGAGTTCATCGACCTCGTCGATGGCGCAATAAACCGGGCTTCCATCTTCAGGCGGGAAACAGCCGTCGACCATCAGATCGACATTGCGATTGACCGCCGGGTTCGGATTGCCAGGGCCGACCGGATTTCTGACAAAGCTCGCGCCGTTTGCAACGACATAGGCGAAGTAGCCGGTCAGTTCAGCGCTTGCGCCGGGCGCCAACGCCTCGCGCTGCGTAAGGTCGTCGCATGAGGCCGGGCTTCCTGCGGCGAGCTGACCTTCCGTCAACGGACATTCGATCAACAGCACCGGCAACCTTGGAGAGCGGCGAAACGCCATGATGCGAAACGGTCCCGCCGCTTCGCTTCCGGCGTTCTTGATTTTGATTTTGAGCTTGAGGCTCGCCTGATCGGCGCCGAGCGGCGTTACTTTTTCGATGACGAGATCGGCGCGGCGCGGCGCGCCCTCGATCGTGTTGAACGGAATGCAGAGCTGATTGTTGTCTTCGTCGGATTCGGCGATTTCGTCTTCCGGGTCCGCTGTCGCGCAGATCGAATAGGCGCCGGGCTGAAGGGACGGGGTCTTCACGCTTTCGACATCCTCGACGCTTTCTCCGGGCGACAGCGTTGCGCCATCGGGCTGGCTCCATCCCCCGACAATTTGGAGCGCGGGCCCCGCAGTGTCGCCGTAAATGCCGATATCGACGGCGGCGGGCTCTGTCGTCGCGGTATCGCCGCCATTGCGGATCGCGGAGGTAATCGAAATTGAAGTTCCAGCCGTCGCCCCGTCAGGCGCTGCTATCAGGCGGCTGACCGTGAGATCGGGCCGCGGCTCAGTGGTCACGCAGCCGGCAAGGAGAAACGCCGGGAGAAGCGTCAGAATGCGAGCGCACGCCATAAGGAACCCCCAAAAACGCAGGACGCGGGAAGCAGGACGGGGGAAGCTTGCGCCGGTGCAAAGCGAACGGTCAAGCGCGCAATCTTGCGCCTGAACAGGCGTTCCGCGGCTTTTCAATCAATCAGGGAAAAAAGAAACGCGTTGCGCCCTATTTCTTGGGAACGGACGGCGTCCCCGACACGGGCTTTGGTTTCTTTGGGGAGCGGATGAATGTGCCGAGGAATTCGTCTTCCGCCGTTTCGCGCAACCGCCGGAACAGACTGTCGGCGCGCGCGCTCCGCGTCATCGGCGTTTCGCCGAGCTGTTTGAACAGATCTTCGACCGACACGTTTGTCGCGCGGCTCATCGCCCGAGGCCCCCGCCTTACATTTTGGTGAGGTGATGGTTGATTCGCGGCGGTTAACAAATGGTTAACGGGAGCCAACTTATGGTCGTCCTTCGCTAAAACTTGCGCCGTAATGGTTTACGGCCAGCATTGCGGCCTCGTCATGGATCGCGGATCGATCGACGCCCGGAGCATCCTTGCAGACGGGAACGCGTTTTCCGCCCTTTGGCGAACATTCGTTCAGAAAAGCGAAGTGCCGCGCGCTGTCGAATGAGCGATAGGTCGATGTCCTGATCTTGTCGGCGAAGCGCCTTGCGTTGGTCGCAGCCGGCGCGATCGAATCCGCGCTGGCGGCGATGACAAGAACCGGCGCGCTTACTCTAAGGAGGCTTTCGTCGGTGATCGCCTGCGCGAGCGCGGGCGCGATCAGAACGAACGATTTTATGCGCGCATCTGCAAAAGGCTGCGCATGCGTTGCAACCGATACGGCGAGCGAAGGATCGCTTTCAAGCATCGCCGCAAATTTCTCATCGGCCTGCGGAAATTCCGGTTGCGGATCGCAGGTCGCATCGCGATTGGCGCTGCTGCAAAAAGACTGGAAACCGGAAAGCGACGTCATCCCGCCGGCGAGCGCCGCCATCGTGTAGCCGCCGAGCGAATAACCGGCGCCGCCAATGCGCGCCGGGTCGATCTGCGGCCCGAATGCAGGATCGGCGAGCAGCGCGTCGATCATCGCCGAAATATCGCGCGCGCGCTCCCACGGCATGCGGAACCCGCGCGGATCGAAACCAGGTTCCGCCGCAGTATTCCCGTGGTGGTCGACCGCCGCGACGATATAGCCATTCGCCGCAAGGCGCCGTCCAAACCACATCATCTGAAACGCAGAGCCGCCCGTCCCATGCGAGACGACGATCAGCGGATATTTCCCGCCTTCAGCAATCGCCGCGTCAGGCGCCGCCCATCCGCCGACAAAGACCGGCTTGGCGGACGGAACCGCAATCTCGGACATTTTTGCGTCCGCCGCCGGGTACCAGATTGTCGTCGCAAGCGGGCGCTGGCTCGTTCGATCCCATGACAGACGATCCGCGTCCCTGTAGTCGCGGCGCGCCATGCCGACGATCGACCCGTCAGCGGGCGCCCTGGTGACGGTTTTGTCGCCGCAGGACGCAAGAAGCAGCGCCGCGAAGAGGATCGTCAAAATTCTGGGCATGAAGGCTCCGGACCAATAGCCGCCGGAGTCTCGTTGCGAATGGTGAAGGGGCGGTTACTTTCCCAGTCCGCCGATCAGCGCATATTTGGTGTGGATATAATCCTCGACGCCGTATTTCGACCCTTCGCGGCCAAGACCTGAATCCTTGACGCCGCCGAAGGGCGCAACCTCGGTCGAGAGGATCCCTTCGTTGATCGCGACCATGCCGTATTCGAGCTTTTCCATGACGCGGAACGCCCGGCCCAGATCCTTTGTGAAGAAATACGAGGCGAGGCCGTATTCGGTGTCGTTCGCCATCGCGATCGCTTCTTCTTCCGTCTGGAATTTGAAGAGCGGCGCGACCGGGCCGAAAGTTTCGTCTTTCGCGATCAGCATTGCGGGCGTCACATCGCGCAGGACGGTCGGCTCGAAGAACGAAAATCCTTTCGCATGGCGCTTGCCGCCGGCGAGAATTTTCGCGCCCTTGGACGTCGCATCCTCGATATGCTGTTCGACCTTTTTGACCGACGCCTCGTCGATCAGCGGGCCCTGTTCGGTGCCCTCGTCCAGCCCGTCGCCGACTTTCAGCTTCGCAACCGCCGCTGAAAACTTCTCGGCGAATTTTTCATAGATCCCCGCCTGCACCAGAATGCGGTTGGCGCAAACGCATGTCTGGCCCGAATTTCTGTATTTGCTGATCATCGCGCCCTCGACCGCGCGATCAAGATCAGCGTCGTCGAAGATGATGACCGGCGCATTGCCACCAAGCTCCATCGACACGCGCTTCATGTGCTTCATCGCCTTGGCGGCGAGTTCCTTGCCGATTTCGGTCGAGCCGGTGAAGGTGATCTTCCTCACTTTCGGATTTTCGCACATTTCATCGGCGATCTGCGCCGCCGATCCCGTGATGATGTTGATGACGCCTTTTGGAATGCCGACATCATCGGCGATGACGCCGTAAGCGGTCGCCGAAAACGGCGTCTGGCTCGCGGGTTTTGCAACGATCGTGCACCCGGCGCCGAGCGCAGCGGCGGCCTTCCTCGCAATCATCGCGGTTGGAAAATTCCACGGCGTGATGCTGCCTACGACGCCGACTGGCTCCTTCGTCACGATGATGCGCTTGTCGGCCCAGGGCGAGGGGATGACGTCGCCATAAATGCGGCGCGCTTCCTCGCCGAACCAGCGGAAGAAATTGGCGGCGTAGGCGACCTCGCCCATCGCCTCTTTCAGCGATTTGCCCATCTCGATCGTCAGGATGCGGCCAAGCTCTTTTTGATTGTCCATCAGCGCCTGATAGAATTTGCGGCAAAGCTCGCCGCGCTCAACCGCCGGCTTCTCGCGCCAGATGAGGAAAGCCGCATGCGCCGCATCGATCGCCAGCGCCGTCTCCTTGCGACCGAATTTCGGAACGGAGCCGATTATTTCGCCGGTCGCCGGATTGTTGACCTTGATGCGATCCGGGCCGCCGACCCACTGGCCGTTGATGTAGCAGTCTTCGCGGAAAAATCGGCTTTCGATCATTTCTGGCTCCCTTGCTCCGACGCTTATTCGGGCGTGTCGGCTTTGGGCGTTCGATAGCGGCAAATTGGGGGGCTGGCCAGACTGAGGGGGGGGGGCGGGGGCGGTGCGGCTTGGGGGATTGTCGTGGGGTTCATACGCAATCAGATTGCAGCGTGATGGACCTTCCCGATCATTCTTAGCACTACTAGAACTGGCATATGAGTGACTTACCCCTGCCGATATCGTCGGCTGTGCCTGGCCTGTCCCCGGTTTGAAGGACGCCGAGATAAGGTGTTTCATTCGAACTGGAGGCTATCATGGGAAGACGAAGGACGCACAGCGAGGAGTTCAAGCGGGAGGCGGTAAGGCTGATACGGGAGCGCGGGGTGACGACGG
>JBGSLM010000237.1:0-12191 GCA_041740755.1 Parvularculaceae bacterium
AGCGCCGGGTCGGCGCCGGGCGCCGCAATCGCCGCTTCGAGTTCAGCGCGGCCGCGCGCGACATCGCCCGTTTCGATCAAAGCGACGCCAAGATGATAGCGAACGTCCGCCAGCGTCGGCACGGCTTTCGCGGATTTTTCAAGCGCAGCAATGCCTTCCGCAGTCCGGCCGCCGCGATAGAGGGCCCAACCATAGGTGTCGAGGAAATATGGATTGTCGGAATCTTTCAGCTGCGACGCCGCTTCAACCGCTCGCGCAATGCTGGCCGCATCCGAGCGGTCTGAAAGCAGGCTTGCGAGATTGTTGGCGACAATAAGATCGCCCGGCCGGCGGGCGAGGATCGTCTCATAGATCGCAATCGCCGCGTCATTGTCGCCGGTTGCGATGAGGTGATCGGCTTTGAGAACCTGCAGGCCGTCATTGTCCGGAATCGCCGATAGCGCCTGTTCGATCACGCGGCCCGCCTCTTCACGTCTTCCCTCGCGCACATTGACGCCATAGAGCGCTTCATGGGCTTCGGGCCGCAGCGGATCCATCGCGATCGCCTTCTGCAAGGTCGCAATCGCGTCGGACGAGCGGCCTTCAACGCGCTCTAGCTGCGCCAGCAACACATGCGCTTCGTAAAAGTTCGGATTGCGGGAGATCGTGTCTTTGAGGAATTTTTCCGCATCGGCGTTGCGGCCGGCGTTTACATAGGCCTGGATCAGCGTCGCAAGCGGCTGCGAGGCGAGCGGCGCTCTCGCATGTTCGGTCGTCAGCACTTCGATGGCGCCGGCGTAATCCTTGAGGCCGGCATAGGCGGCCCCGAGAATGCGGCTGACGTCTTCATCGGAAGAATCGACACTGCGAAGCGTGTTTGCGGCTTCTTCCGCGCCGCGCCAGTCCTGCCGGTCGAGACGGATCGCCGCCAGCATTTTGAGGTTTTCTTCGGACGCGGGATTGACGGCGACCGACTCCGCAAGCACGCGCTCGGCCCGTTCGACCTGACCGCGCCGCACGAGAAACTTGGCGAAAAGATTGGACGTCTGCGGCGACTGTTTCGACGCCTGAACGGCCTGCGCATATTCGCTTTCGGCGAAAGCGAAGTCTTCTTTTTGCTCGAACGCCGACGCCATCAACAGCCGCGCCGGAACCGAATCAGGGTGTTCGCCGACAACGATCCGGAGATCGTTGATCGCCTCGTCGAGATTGCCGTCGGCGAGTTTCAGCCCGGCGCGTTTGACGAGCGCTTCGGGATCGCCGCCGTCAGCCGCAAGAATTTCACTGATGATTTTTTCCGCCTGCGGACGCTTTCCCCAAAGGAGATTCAGTGCGGCCATTTCGTTCTTGGTGCGCAGTATTTCGGCGATCTCGACGCCCTTGCGCTTTATGATCTCGTGATAGACGGCGTCTGCGCCCAAAAAATCCTTTTCCTCGCGCAGGAAAGCGCCGAAGGCGAGTTTGAGGTCGATATCGTCGTCGTCAGCTGCGATAAAGGTGCGGAACGTTCCTTCAGCTTTCGCCTTTCCGCCGATGCGATAGTCGATGCGAATGACGTCGAGTTTCGCTTCACGTTCGCGCGGAAGGATGCGCGCAACTTCGACGAGTTCCGCGCGGGCGTCTTCAAGCCTGTTTTGTTCAATCAACGTTGTCGCATAAAGACGGCGGTAGTTCGCGTCATCCGGAAATTCCCCGATCAGGCGCTTGTAGGCGGCGTTTACGTCTTGCGTCCGCCCGAGATTGGTCAAAGCCTGCACGCGAAGAATGTGCAGCACGGCCGCCTTGGAATCGCGCGCCAGCGCCGCATCAAGGATGGCGATTGCGCCTTCCAGATCCTTCGACGCCACGCGCTCGCTCGCAAGAACGGCGACCGCTTCCTGCGAAGCGGGATTTATCGCCAGAGCCTTGTTTGCAAGATCGACGGCTTCAGAGTTGTTCTGTAGACGGAACATGATCGCCGCCTTGACGGCGAGGGCTTCCGCGTTTTCAGGCTCCGCATCGACGACCGTGTTCACGAGGTCGAGCGACGTCGCGGTGTCCTCCGCGAGGAGGTAGAGCTTGGCGAGGTCGAGCTTTACGTCGAGGTTTGCGGGATCAAGGCGCGAAATGCGCTGCAGGATGCCGAACATCTGTTCATAGTTCGAGCGCTTTTCAGCGATTGTCGCAAGAGCGCGCAGCGCCGGCACATTGTCTTCTTTGAGCTTCAGGGCGTTCTGGAACTGGACGTTCGCAAGCCCGAGTTTTCCCTGCTCGAGATATTCCTCGCCGCTCTTCATGTATTTCGCGAACTTTTGTTCGGGCGACGCGCAGGCGGCGGAAGCGAGGAAAAGCGTCGCAAGGCCGGCGGCGCGTATGCTTCTATAGGCCCGGCCCGAATGGGCCCCGCCGATTGCCAGGCCTGTCATTGTCTTGCGCATTCAAATGCTCCACTTCCAAACGATACCGACGGCGCGGCAGCCGATCTATGCTTATTAGACCGCCGCCGCAATTGCACGACCGTCGCCGGCGGGTTCCGGCGCAGCCGCATCATAATCCATAGCATTGGCCGCAAAGAGACGGCGATGCGCTCGCGAGGCGTTTGCAATGCGGATCGCAGCGCCCTTCGATCTCAGATTTTTTTCAAGCATCAGGACCAGACCGAAAAACGACGCATCAAGGCTGCGTGCGCCGGAAAGGTCCAAGATGACGTCGATCCCCTCGGACGACGCGGCGCGAAACGCCTTGCGGACCGGATCGCGGCTGACCGAGATGAGGTCGCCGGAAAGCGCGATCACCGTCGCGCCGGAAGTCCGGCGAACGGAAGCAGCGCACGGTTCGATGTCGCCGCGGCGCCTTGCCGCGCGGGTGACCGGCGCAAGATCGCGAACGAGAATAGATGCAAGGCCAAGCCCGTCGCGCCAATAACGACGCCAGAGCGCAGGGTCTTCCTTGATCCGCCACATCCATTCGAGCCCGATCCGGCGGGCAAGGAGCGGGGCGCGCGAAATCGAACCGGCGGCGAAATCGATGACGGCGCCAAGATGCGCGATGACCGGCGCATCAATCCGTGCGCGGTTCTTGTCGATCCAAGCCTGACCTTTCGCGGCGCCAAGCGCGACCAGCACGAAATCAGCGCCGGAGGCGTTGATTTCATCAATGGTCTTGTCGCTGCTCATCGATTCAACATCGCCCTGGCCCGGATAGAGATGGCCGGCGGATTCGACGCCGCGCTTTTCCGCGTCGATAGCGGCGGCGGCGGCAGCGGCGACGCCGTCGCGTCCGCCAAAAAAGAACACCCGGATGCGGCGTCCGGCAAAGCCCGCGCGCAAACGCAGCGCGTCGAAAACGTCCGAGCCTGCGCATCTGGCGCGGATCGGAACGCCGGCGAGCCGGCCGATTGCAACGAGGGGCGCGCCATCGACAAGGCTAAGGTCGGTATCGACCATCTGACGTCTTGCTTCGGCGTTTGAAAGCGCCCGCACCAGAAAATTGACGTTCGGCGTCAAAAATGAAAGAGGCCGCCGGTCTCTGGTAGCAATTTCAATGGCTTGCACCGCTTCCGGCGCGGTCATCAGATCGATCGGCATGCCAAGGACCGACCATACATCGCGGTCAAAATCGTCCTTCCCAAAGGGGCTGAAGAGACTGCCGGCGGGCGGCGTCCGCCCTGCGGCGTCGGTTGATTTGAGCTGACTGGCGTTCATCGATCGATCCGGCTTCCCTCGCCGACCCGTTTCGCGGTCTGCGCTTTCCGAGCAAGTCGGAAAGGAACCGTTCACCTAGTCGGTGCGTTCCCCCTCAGCAAGGTCCGCGCCATCCCGGGAGAAACGGTCAATCGGGCCCGCGCAACTTTGCGGAAAAATTATGCTCGCATTAGCTGTAATTTATTTTTGGTAACCTTTCCGATCGTAAATAATGTAGGAAAATCAAGGTAAACGGGCAATTGGCGGGTTGACTAACGTTGTAATGTCTGGCCAAGGTGTGCGGTGTCCGCCGCGAGAATTACGCTGGCGGCGCATGCGCCTTCTGGACGGTCAGTTGAGTAACATTTTGGGGGTCTTTGGACCATGAATAAGTTTCGTCTCGCCTTTTTTGCCGCGATCGCCGCAGGCCTCTTTTCCAGCCCCGCATCGGCCAAGGTCATTGATTTCGTCGCCGAAGTCGCCGCTCGCGGCGAACGCGGCGTTGCCGACGGCGCGGTGTTGAATACCCCCGAAATGGGCGGCCTTAACCTTCAATTCTCGGCCGGAGCCGGCGGCGCAAGCCGCGACTACGCTTATTTTAACGCCGCGACGTCGAACGGCAGCCCGCAGGGCCTTGGCTCGTGCAAGCGGCTGAATTCGGCCGGTCAGTGTTCCAGGCACTATGACGATATCGTGTCGTCGAACGAATGGGTTCAGGTCGGATTTCTCGACCGCGCCTTCAACATCAACGCGATGTCCTTCGTCGGCGGCGGCAATGCGAGCCTCAACAATTCCCTGGGCCTCATCAAGATCACGACGGGCCTGAATTCGGTGCTTTCGGTCGTAACCATGACCTTCGCGCAGGCGGCGACCAACGCGTTCGGTCTTGTCGATTGGGTCCGCTTTGAATTCGCCGGCGCCGAGTTCGTCGTCGCTCAGATTTCGGACATTCCGCTTCCTGGCGCGCTTCCGCTGCTCCTGTCGGGCCTAGCCGGCCTTGGCTTTGCGGCGCGCCGCAAGAAAGCGTAATTGGGCGAAAGTCCCGATCGTGCGAAATAATTAATAAAAAACGGCCCTCCTTAAGAGGGCCGTTTTTTTTCTACCGCTATAATGCGGCCAGGATTTAGGTTGAAACTCTGGCGACGGCGCCCCTTTTGCAGTTAGAAGCTGCAAGGAGCGGCGCGCAGGCGCCGGTCGGCCGGGATAGCCCGTGCAGGAAGCAGGCATGGAAAACGAAGAATACTCGTTAGAGGACATCCTGATCGTATTGCGGCGCAGGGTCGCGTACTTTCTTGTGCCGGTGCTGGTCATTATCCCAATCGGGCTTGCTGTCATTATGCTCTTGCCGCCGCTTTACGTGGCGCAGGGAAAGATTCTGGTCGAATCGCAGCAGATTTCGCAATCGCTGGTTCAGTCGACCGTCAACACCTATATCGATGAACGTCTCCAGACGATCCGGCAGCGCGTCACAACGCGCAATCGTCTCCTCGAAGTCGCGGAAAAGTTCGACCTCTTCCCGCGCGAAATGGGCCTCTCCGAAAGCGAGAAGGTCAGCCGGATGAAGTCCGCTTTCGACATTAACGTCATCTCGTCCAATCAGAAAAACAAACGCAGTCCGCAAGGCAACGCGATCGCCATCACGGTCGGCTATACGGACAAATCGCCGGACAAGGCGTTTCAGGTCGCCAACGAATTCATGACGCTGATCCTCAGCGAGGACGTCCGCACACGCACGGAAGGCGCTGCAACCGCGACCGAATTCTTCACGCAGGAATCAAAGCGGCTCGCCGAAGCGATCGACAAGGCGGAAGCGCAAATCGCCGAATTCAAGTCGCTGAACGCAGACGCGCTTCCGCAGGACCTTCAGATGCATCAGGCGGCCCTGCTGCGCGCCGAACAAGATCTTCAGAACGCTGAAGCCTCGATGACCCAGCTCGAAGATCAGATCGGCTCGCTGCAGACCCAGATCGCGACCTACCTCGCCGGAACCGGCGGGGCTTCCGGTCCCGCCCAGGAAATCCTGAGGCTGAAGACCCAGCTCGCGGGCCTGCGCGCCGACAAGACCGACGCGCACCCCGACGTCATCGCAATCAAGGAACAGATCGCCGCCTTCCAGCGCCAGCTGGCGCCGAGCGGCGCCGTCCAGAAACTGCGCCGGGATCTCGCCGCCGCAGATCAGGCGCTGAAAGTCGCACGCGCTGCGAGCCCCGTCGATGAAGCGCTTGTCAGACAACGGCGCAGTGAGGCGAACACGGCCCGCGAAAATCTGAGCGCGCAGATCGCGCGCGAAGCCGCAGCGGGCTCCGCCGACGTGATGCTGACCCAGTTGCAAAGCCAAATGGACATGGCCGGAAGCCGCCTCGCGATGTTCGGCGATCAGGCCGACACGCTAAGGCTGACGATTGACAATCTGAAACTGCGGATCGCCAAGACGCCCGGCGTCGAAAGGGGTCTCGCAACGCTGACCCGCGACAGCTTGAATCTCAGCAACGAATATCAGCAGCTGAAGATCAAACAGGCGACCGCCCAGCTTTCGGAAAATCTTGAGGATAATCAGAAGGCGGAAAAACTCAGCATTCTCGAATCGGCGCAGCGGCCGGACAAACCGTCGAGCCCCGATCGCCTTCAGCTTGCTTTTCTGCTGTTCGCGGCGGCGTTCGGCGCAGGCGCGGTCGTCGCCTTCGGCGCGGAAATGCTCTTTCAGACGTTACGCGGACGCGGCCATCTCGCCGCCGTCATCGAAGAAACGCCGCTTGCGGTCATTCCCTATTTCAAGGCCGACAACGACGCGCGCTTCTAGCTGCCGCGCATCGGCCGCGACAAAGCGGCGTGACATCGGCGGAATAGAAACGGAACCGGACGAGACACATGGATCGCATCAGGGAAGCAGTCACCAAAGCCCGCCAGGAGCGAGCGGCTGTCGGAGATCTCTCCGGCGCGGCGCCTGTTGCGAGAGGCGCGCGGTTCTCTCAACCAGCCCCGCGCGCGACTGAGAATTTTCAGGAAGTCCAGTGCGACTTCGCGCGCTTCGGCGAGAACCGGATCATCTCGAACGAGCAGGATCCGGTGCTTAACAGCTATCGAATCCTTAGAACGCGGGTCCTCCAGAAAATGGAGGACAACAACTGGAAGACGCTTGCGATCGTCTCGCCAGGCGCGGGCGCCGGCAAGTCCGTCACCGCCATCAATCTTGCGATCTCGATCGGGTCAAAACAGGGCTCGCGGGCGACGCTCGTCGATCTCGACTTCTACCGTCCGCGCATTGCGCAATATCTCGGCATCAAGGAGCCGCCATCCGTCCTCGACTTTTTCGAAGGTTCGAGATCGCTGCAGGACGTGACGCTGAAACCTGACCTCGCCGACGTGCTTGTCCTTGCGAATGAGCGCGTATCGCGGCGCGGCGCGGAACTGCTAACGTCGTCGAAGGCGGACGAGCTGATCGCGAGAACGGTCAATGAATTTGATTCGCGCGCGGTGATCTTCGACATGTCGCCGATCCTTGGATGCGACGATTCGATCGCGTTCCTGCCCAAGGTCGATTGCGCGTTGCTCGTCGTTGCGAGCGGGCAGACGCGCGTGCCGGAGCTCAAAGAAGCAAAGCGCCTTCTGAAGAACACCAACCTTGTCGGAACCGTGCTCAACAAAGCGCCGGTGTCGTCGCTTGTCGGCAGCCAGTATTACTACTGACCGCCTTCCTCGCCCTCGGCTGGCGGAACTTCGAAAATCTGGCCCGGATAGATAAGATCGGGATCGCGGATCTGGTCGGCGTTCGCTTCGTAAATGATCGTATACTGAATGCCGCGGCCATAGGCTCTGCGCGCGATGCGCCACAAATTGTTGCCGGGCTGGACGATCACCTTGCCGTCGCGCAGCTCGATGTCGGAAAGGCTCGCGCGCTCGAAGGGAAGCTCGATCGCATAAGCGGGGCGGCCGCTTTCGTCGAGCTGTATGATGTGAAGCGTATATACGCCGGGCGGCATTGTCGCCGTCATCCGCCATGCGCCCTCGCCTGTCGCCGTCGTCTGTCCGACGAACTGGCCGTTTGCAAAAAGCTGAACGACGCGCACGGCTTCCGCCTTGCCTGAAAAAATGACGGCGCCCTGCTCGTCATAATCGATCGTCTCAAGCGACAGCGGACCCATGCCGACGCCGTCATCGCGCGGCTCCTGCAGGACTTCGGTTGCGCCGCCGGGCGTTGTCCGAAGGACCAGCGGGCGGTCGCCTTCGCGTTGCGGCACATAGATGATGATGGTCTGGTCGGAACGGATTTTGGCGCCGTCTTCCGCCGTCATCTCGAGCGACAATTCGACGGACCCCGCGTCAAGCGGCGTCTCGGTCGAGATAACCCATGAACCGTCAGCCTCGGCTGTCGTCTCGGCAAGCGGCGCGTCATTGGCGAAAATCGTCACCTTCGCGCGCGGCGCAGCGCGGCCCGCGATGACGGCGTAGCCGGTGCGATCGACGCGCACGATGTCGAAACTCGGCAGGGACGGCGCATCCGGCGGGAGCGTTTGATCCTCGGGCTCCGTCGCCGGCGTCGCCTCTTCCTGCGCTGGAGTATCGATAAGTTTGAACCGCTCCGCCGCTTTGAACGCGATGAAGCCGAGAACGACGAGCAGGATGAATATGATGATGACGCGCATGGGGCGGGGTCCTTCGGCCGGGTCCCGTCTTGACGGGCGTTGTTAACTTTACCAATAGGGGTTTCAGCCTACAATGCCGCGAAAAGATCAAAAGAAGCCAAGTCCATGAAATCATTATGCGTTTATTGCGGCTCGCGGTCGGGCGACGACCCCGCCTTCGCTGAAGCTGCGCGCCAGATAGGCCGGGAAGCCGCAAAGCGCGATTGGCGCATTGTCTATGGCGGCGGAAAACTCGGCCTTATGGGAACGACGGCGGGCGCTGCGCGTGACGCCGGCGGCAAGGTCTTCGGCATCATCCCGGATTTTCTCGTCGATATGGAGGGCGTCCTCGACGGCGTCGATCATATCGTCGTCAAGACGATGCATGAACGCAAGATGATGATGTTTGAAGAATCGGACGCGATCCTGACGCTTCCAGGCGGCATCGGCACGCTCGAAGAAGTGATCGAGACGTTATCCTGGGCGCGCCTCGCGCTCCACCGAAAGCCGATCATCATCCTAAATCAGAAGGGCTTTTGGACGCCGTTCAAAGAGCTGATGGAGCACATCGTCGCAAGAGGCTTCGCCTCGCCCGACCTTCTCGGCGACATGATCTATGTCGATCGCGCGGAAGACGTCTTTCCGATGCTGGCGAAAAAGACGCTTGAGGAAGTGATCTAGCGCCTGCCATCGCAGATGAATGACTGACGTGTTTTTCGGGAGCAACCCTCCAACCCGCTCATCCCGGCGAAAGCCGGGATCTAGCGCGCGCTGAAAGCGCGCATACAAAAGACTCTGAACCCGCTGCAAATAACTGGGTCCTGGCTTTCGCCGGGATGAGCGGGGGGATAAGGGGATTCACCCTAATCGCTCGAAGATTTAAGCCCTCTCGCCCCTTAACCGCGCGCGCGCTCTTGCGGCGCCGATGAGCGGGAAGATCGCCGCCATTTCCGGGCCCTTCTCGCGGCCGGTCAGCGCAACGCGCAACGGATGGAACAGCGCCTTTCCTTTGGCGCCTGTAGCCGATTTCACTGCATTCACGAAGTCGTTCCAGCTTTGGTCCGTCAACGGATCATCCGGGACGAGGCCTGCGGCCGTCGCGGCGAACGCGGCGTCCTCGATCACGGGCTCGATCGCGCCTTCGACAACCGCTTTCCAGTCGGCGGCGTCGGCAAGGCGCACGACATTGCCTTTGACAGCGTCCCAAAGTCTTTCCGAGACGCCAAGCGCCAAAAGGCGAGCTGACAACGCCGAATAAGGCTGTTCATGCAGGATTTTCGCATTGAGCTGCAACAGCTCCGCCTCGTCGAAACGCGCCGGCGCGCGGCCGACTTTTTCAAAATCGAAACTCCGCGCGAGCGCCATGATATCGCGCTGCGGCAGAACAGGCTCCGCCGTGCCGAGCTTTGCAAGAAGGCTGGTGATCGCCGCCGGCTCAAGCCCGTCTTCGCGCATCTGCTCGATAGAGAGCGAGCCAAGGCGCTTCGACAACCCCTGCCCGTCGGCGCCGATCAGCAGAGAATGGTGCGCAAATTCCGGCAGCTTTCCAATGCCGCGAACGTCGATGACCGCCTGCATGATTTCGATCTGTACGCCGGCGTTCGTCACGTGATCCTCGCCGCGAATGACATGCGTGATCGCATAGTCGATGTCGTCGATGCAGGAGGGAAGCGTATAAAGATACATGCCGTCCTCGCGGATGAGGACAGGGTCGGAGACGCTGGCGGTGTCGACGATCGTCTCGCCACGGATCAAATCGTTCCACTTGACCGGCGTCTGGCTGAGCTTGAAGCGCCAGTGCGGCTTTCGCCCTTCAGCGTCATAGGCCTTGATCTGCTCATCGGAGAGCGCGAGCGCGGCGCGATCGTAAACGGGCGGCAGGCCGCGCGTTCGCTGCAGGCGGCGCTTTCGCTCAAGATCCTCCGCCGTCTCGTAGCAGGGATAGAGCAGGCCCTTGGCGCGCAGCGCGTCCGACACCTTGTCGTAGTCTTTAAAGCGCGCCGACTGGCTGAACGTCTCGTCCCAGTTGAGGCCGAGCCAGGTAAGGTCCGCGCGAATGCGCTCTTCATTCTCTTTGGTCGAGCGCTCCTGGTCCGTGTCGTCGATCCGCAAGATGAACTTGCCGCCGCGCGAACGGGCGAACAGCCAGTTCCACAGCGCAGCGCGCACATTGCCGACATGGATCTTGCCGGTCGGCGACGGCGCAAAACGGACGGTGACGGTCATTGATTTTTGAGCCCTGGATGAGAGGCGGCTTGCTACGACAGCCCCTGTCTTAGGTCAAACGCCGAAGGCGGCCAGCCCCGATCCCATTGCTTAGCAGCGGAACGGCGCATCCGGTCAGCCCGTCGCGCGGCGCCGTCGTTCCGCCGATTGCGTGTTGAAGCGCCAGAGCCGCCGGGGGTCATATCGACGCCTTCAACGGCAGGAGATGACGATGCGGCAAGGCAATCGGTTTGGGGCGCTGCTAGCGCCGGTGTTCAGCGCGCTTATTCTGTCGGCGGCGGGAGCTGCTGACGCCGCTGACCCATTTGAATTCGAATGGAAGGAGCTTTCCAAAGGCGTCTGGGCGGGCGTAAGGCCGGTCTCGTACAATTCGCCGCCGACCGGGACGGCGCTGATCGTCATCGGCAAGAAGGGCGTCTTCCTGTTCGACCCGGCCGGAACGCCGCTCGTCGGCGAACGGGTCGCCGCAAAGGTCGCCGAGCTTACCGACCTTCCTGTCACCCACATCGCCGTCAGCCACTGGCATGGCGATCACTCGATGGGAACGCACAAAGTCCTTGAAAAATACCCGGATGCGGAAGTCATCACGCATGAATTCACTGCGCGCGCGATCAAGAGCCCCATTAATTCGTTCACGCCGCCGGACGACGAGGCGACCGCCGCGACAAAACTGCGGATCGAAACGGCGCTGAAGACGGGCGTGCGCTCGAACGGCGAACCCGTTCGGCCCGAAATGCGGCCCTATTACGAAAACGTCCTTCAATATATCGAACTCATCAATGCCGAGATCCGGGGATTGAAGCCGATCGAACCGACAAAGACGTTTACGGATGAAATGACGATCGACCTCGGCGGGCGAAAAGTCGAGCTGCGGCACATCGGCCCCGGCAACACCAATGGCGACATTGTCGCGTATCTTCCAAAAGAGAAGATCCTTGCTACCGGCGACGCCGTCGTGCGCCCGACGCCCTATGGCTTTTTCAGCCATCCAAGAAGCTGGGTCGAAGTTCTGAAGAAGATGAAGACAATTCCGGCGAAGACAATCGTTCCGGGCCACGGCGAGATCATGACGGACACGGACTATCTTAACGTTCTTATTGAGGCGCTGACCTTCGTCGCCGATGAGGTCGACAGGCTTGCGGGCGAGGGAAAGACGCTCGACGAAGTGCGCGCAGCGCTCGACTGGACGAGGGTCGAAGAGCGCGTCACCGGCGGCGACCCGCTGCTGAAAGTGTTCTTCGACGGATGGTTCAAGACGCCGATCGTCGAGGCCCAGTACAAGATCGCCAAAGGCGAGGACAGCGAAAATCTCAATCCTCCGCCTGCGGACGGAGGGAATTGAGGCGCCGGATCAGGCGGGCGTTGCGAGCTTCAGCCCGACAATGCCGGCGACAATAAGCCCGATGCAGCCAAGACGGACCGCGCTGGCGGATTCGCCGAACAGAAATACGCCAAGCAGCGCGGCGCCGACCGTGCCGATGCCGGTCCAGATCGCATAGGCGGTTCCGATGGGAAGCGTCTTCAGCGCAAGGCCGAGCAGCCAGAGACTGACCACCATGCTGGCGATGATGTGAGCCCCTTGGCTCCCACGTTTATTCAGAGAGTCCTGCGGTTAAATACTTCATCGTTTCCGGTTTGGCGAGCGCGCCGTGCGCGGAGCCGTCAGATAGCTCAAGCGCTCGGCGCGCGGACGCCGGGGATT
>JBGSLM010000238.1:0-12290 GCA_041740755.1 Parvularculaceae bacterium
CGCGCGGGAGGTCCGGGAAGGCGTCGAGGCGGATCATCACGACCGCACCATGGGCGCAGAGCGCCGCATGCTGATCCGGGCGTCCTCAATGTCGCGGGAAGCCATCGCCCGCAAGCGGGTGCTCGACGACGCGGCCGAAAGACGGCGCACGAAGCCGGTCGGCGACAAGATCGCCAAGGCGGATTCGACGCTGACGCGAGAAACCCCGAAACTGATTTTTTCCTGCGAGTTCGATCGCGTGATCGTCCGCCATCTGCTGCCGCGACAGGTGACCGCCGCCGACGAATGGCGTCGCCGCATGGAAGAGGCGCAGGGCGTTTCCGACCGTGAAGTATTCCGGGACAAGGTGGACAGCTCAGGCGGCTCAGGCGGACCGAACCTGACGCAATTGGCCGCTCTCCAATGGCACGCCAAGGTCGGAACGATCATCGGCCACGAGAACGTCCGCATCCTCGATCTCGCGATCATGCAGGACATGACCCCGCGCGAGATCGGCCAGTTTTATTGCTCGACCAAGGACGTCGAAAAGCGCGCAATGGTCGGCATGGCCTTCGTCAAGGCCGCGCTCACTCAACTCGCCGACTACATGGGGCTGCGGCGTTAACGAAATTCCCTGTTGACATCACCCCCGGTTATCCCTAGGGATTCTCGTCATTCGCGAAAGCCGCCTCCGAAAATCGGTCAGGCGGCTTTTTCGTTCCAGAAAATCCGAAAATCGCCATGGCAATCACCCCCGCCCAAAAAGCGGAGATCATCGACCGCATCGCTGGCGGCGAAAGCGTCAAGACCATCACGAAGTCCCGGCACATGTGCTGCGAGGCCGACGTGTATCGGGCGTTGATGGTGGACATGGAATTCCAGGAGCAGTACGCGCGCGCTCGCGAAACGCAGGCGCACAAGTACGCCGCTGATGTTGTTGATATTTCCGACAACGGGAAGCTCGCGCCGGATGACCGCCGGGTGCGGATCGACGCGCGCAAATGGGCGGCTGGCAAGCTGGCGCCGAAAAAATACGGCGAGCAGGTCCGGCATGATCACAAGCATTCGGGCGATCTTTCTGTAAAATCAGATGAACAGCTCGACGCTCGAATCGCTGAACTTCTCGCAAAAGCGGGAACTGCTGGCGCTGCTGGAGGAGAAGGCCCGTCGTCAACAGATCAGGACGGCTGAGGCCGACCTAGAATCCGAAGCGGCGACGACAGGGGCGAGGCTATCGACCTTCGTCAGGGCTGCTTGGCACGTCCTTGAGCCGGTCGCTCCCCTCAAGTGGGGCTGGGCGCTCGACGCGATGTGCGAGCATCTTGAGGCGGTTTCTGACGGGCGGATAACCCGGCTTCTCGAAAACGTCCCGCCGGGGATGATGAAATCCCTCATGCTGGTTTTCTGGACCGCATGGGAGTGGGGCCCGAAGAATCGGCCGAGCCTGACATTTCTGCGGGCGTCTCACGCCAAGGAAATCGCCAGCCGCGATCTTGTGAAGATCGGCCGGCTGGTCTCGTCGGACTGGTATCAGCGGCGCTGGCCGCATGTGCAGCTTATCCGGCAATCGGACGACAAGCTGGAGACGGCGGCGCTCGGCGTGGTTGAGGCGACTTCTGCGGCCTCGATGACCGGAAAGCGCGCCGACCGCGTGACGATCGACGATCCGATCTCGGTTGAAGACGCGGATTCTGAGCTCGTCCTTGAACGGGTCGAGCGACGAATTCGGGAGACGCTGCCGACGCGCCTCAACGATCCGATGACTTCGGCGATCGTCATCATCATGCAGCGGGTCAATGAACGCGACCCGTCGGGAATCATTCTTTCCGAAGACTTCGGCTATGTGCATCTGTGCCTGCCGATGGAATTCGAGAGCGACCGGCGATGCGTCACGCCGATTGGATTTGCGGACCCGCGAAAATTCGACGGCGAACTATTGTTTCCTGACCGCTTCCCCCGCGAAGTGGTCGAGCGCGACAAGGCGCAGATGACGGCCTACGCGGTCGCCGGGCAGTTTCAACAGCGTCCGGTTCCGCGCGGCGGCGCGATCTTCAAGGACTCATGGCTCATCGGCTATGACGCCCTGCCGGAACTGCGCTGGCGGATGATTTACGGCGACACGGCGCAGAAAGCCGGCGAGGAAAACGATTATTCGGTCCTGCAATGCTGGGGCGCCGGGCAGGACGGCAAGGCCTACCTCATCGACCAGACGCGCGGAAAGTGGGAAGCGCCCGAGCTTCGAAATCGCGCACGGACATTTTACGCCAAGCACAAGGCGCTGACGAATTCAGCGGTCGGCCAGCTTCGCGGCATGAAGATCGAAGACAAGGTTTCAGGGACCGGCCTCATTCAGGATTTGCGGCTCGGCGACGCGAACAACGCGCCGATCCCCGTGGTCGGCATTCCAAGGCCGCCCGAAAGAAACAAGATCACGCGGGCCTATGACGTCGAACTGCACTTTGAAAGCGGCCTCGTCAGGGTTCCGATTAACGCGCCGTGGTATCCGGCATGGAAAGCCGAAATGCTCTCATTCCCGAAATCGGCGCATGACGATCAGGTAGACCCGACGCTGGACGCGGTGAGCGAGATTTGCTCGCCCTCCGCCGTCTCTTGGGCGAGCGCGCTCTGATGGGCTGGCTGGTGGATTCGCTGCGCAACCTCATCACGGGGATGGGCGGGGCGAGCGACAAATCGAGCGGCGCGGAATTCGTGACGCGGCTCATCACCGACTCGCAGCTTGAGGCGATGTTCCGCGACGACTGGATCGCGAAGAAGATCGTGAAGATTCCGGCCTACGACATGGTCCGGAACTGGCGGCAGTGGAACTGCGAAGACGCGGACGTGACGACGCTGGAGGCTGAAGAAGGCCGCCTGCAGATCGCCGCGAAGCTCCTGAAGGGCCTCATCTGGTCGCGGCTCTATGGCGGCGCGGCGCTCATTCTCGACGATGGCGGCAACCCTGAAGGCGAGTTGAAAGCGGAGTCGTTCGGGCAAGGCCGCCTGAAGCAGGTGCATGTCGTCTCGCGCCGGCGATTGACGATTCCGGATGCGTTCGAAGCGAATATCCGCTCGCCGTTTTTCGGACAGCCGAAGGTGTTTGGCGTCTCCTACGCCGGGTCGGAGCAGGTGAGGGTTCATCCCTCGCGCCTCATACCGATATTTGGCGAGCAAGCGCCGGACACGGACGACCAGGCGGACTTCTGGGGCGACTCGATCCTTCGCTCGGTCTACGATTCGGTGCAGCACGCATCAAAATCAGCGCACGGCTTTGCGCAGCTGGTTGATGAGGCGAAAGTTGACCTCGTATCGGTCAAGAACCTGAAGACGCAGCTGTCAGAGACACAATCGTCGCAGACGGTGATCGCGCGCTGGTCGCTGTTCGGGCTCAACAAGTCGATGAACGGCGTCGGCCTTCTCGACGCGGATGAGGAAGAGCACAGCCAGAAGCAGATCAGCTTTGACGGCCATGACCGTATTTTGATGGCCTTCCTTGTGATCGTGTCGGGCGCGGCTGACATCCCGGCGACGCGGATGCTCGGGCAGTCGCCGACCGGCCTCAATGCGACCGGCGAGTCTGACCTGACGAACTACTACAACGCGATCGAGGGGCGGCAGAAAACCGATCTCTCCGCGGTGATGGAGCGGCTTGACGCCTTCCTGATCCCGCACGCGCTCGGAAAGAAGCCTGCAGAAATCTGGTTCGACTGGCGGCCATTGTGGACGCAGACGCCGGTCCAGAAATCAACGATGGTTAAGACCTACAGCGAGGCCGCGAAGATCATGGCCGACGGCGCGCTGGTCAATCCGGTCGCGCTGCAGAAGGGCTTTGAAAGTCTGCTGATCGAGACTGGCGTTTTTCCGGGCTTTGAACTGGCGCTAAAAGAAGCCGAAGAGGCGGCGCCCGAAGAGAACGAAATTCTGCCCGGCGAGGGCGACGACGAAGAGGACGAAAGCGATGAGCGAGACGAAAGCGGAGACGACGAGCCAGCCGGTGAAGCAGCTGAGCGCGAGTGAGTTCTACGCAGTGCGCGACGGGTTCGACGTTAACGTGCGCGCGAGTGTGACCGCGTGGCAGAAAACCGTTGATGAGGCGCAGGCCTGCGGGCTTTCGGTGAACTGCAAAGGCGGCAATGTCGCCGGCGCTCTGTTGTTCAAGGGCGAGCAGATGATCCCGCCGCCGAATGCGATCAAGGCCGACGCAAAGCCCGCTGACAAAGCGAAGTCCGCGAAGGAATAGATGGCCGACGGCCAAAAGCTCGACCTCAATGCGGCAGCGGCAAGGGCGGGGCTGAAAACGCCGCGCCCGGTTCCGCTGTTCGAGCCGACGGCTGCGCAGGACGCCGAGATTGAGCGTCTCATCAAGCAGATCGTCGCCGCGTGGAACGTCGCGCTTCGTGAAGAAATACTGCCGGCCTATCGGGAGGGTATCAAACGACGCGCTGGCTCACCGCTGGCGCTCGGAATTACGTCAGGCGAACTTTCCAAGATCGAGGAAGCCCTTAACCGGGCGACCGAAACGACGGTCCGGCGCGTAGCCTCGCTCGAACCGCAGATCGCGCAATTCGTGGTCGGATTTACGGCGTGGCATACGGCGCGCTTTGTCGCCGGCGTTCAATCGGCGTCGGGCGTCAACGTGCTGCCGGTGCTGACGACAGAAGACGCCAACGACATCATGCAGGCGGCGATCCGGCGCAACGTGTCGCTGATCAAGGGCCTTAACGAGGACATGCGACGCAAGGTCGAGACGGCCGTGCTCAACGCATGGAATGAGAATTCGTCGGCCAAGCGGCTGACGACTGCGCTGCGGAAGGAACTTGGATTCGCGCCTTCGCGTGCCCGGCTCATTGGCCGGGATCAGGTCTCAAAGCTCGCCGGCGAACTCGACAAGATGCGGTCGGAGTCGCTCGGGCTCAAAGCCTATGTCTGGGTGACGCGCCAGGACGACAGGGTAAGACCCCGCCATCAGGTTCAACACGGCAAGACCTATCTCTGGTCAAAGCCGACGCCGGCCGGTTTTCCCGGCTCTGAAATCGACTGCCGCTGCCGGGCGCGGCCGATCATCGAACCGAAGACGTAGGTCCTATGCTGCTCAAAGATCGGGTCACGCTGACCTCGCAAAAGAGGACGGCGGAAGGATATTTGAAGGTGACGGCGCGCCTCGCGCGGACGGGCCTGCAGGATTACTACCGGGGCGAGATCGGCCTTGACGGCGATCCTGCGGCGATCGTGAAGGTGCTGCGGCCGGAATCCGAAGTCTTCGACTCCGTGTCGATGACATCGTTTGCGCTCAAGCCGGTGACGGACGATCACCCGAGTGATCCGGTCAATATCGGGAATTTCAAGGACCTCGCGATCGGCTTCTCCGGAGAGAACATCACGCGCGATGGCGAGTTCCTGAAAGGGACGCTCGTCATCACGGACCAGCGCGCGGTTGCGCAGATCGAATCCGGAAAATCAGAAATCTCGCTCGGCTATTTTGTCGAGCTTGAATTGACCCCCGGCGAGACGTCGGACGGCGTCGCCTTTGACGCCGTGCAGCGGAATATCCGGGGAAACCACATCGCCATAGTAGACGCGGGGCGATGCGGCGGAGAGTGCAGGATCGACGACCGCAAATCGAGCGGCGCCTGCGGATGCGCGTCATGCAAACGGCAAGACAAGGAGTCAGAAATGACGGATAAGCCGAATACGAAGACGGTCGTTGTAGACGGCGTGCCCGTCGAGGCGAACGATGCTGCAGCGGCCGTGATCGAGCGGTTGCAAAAGCAGAATGTCGAAGCCAAGGACCACCTCATCGCGATGCGCGACAAGCGCCTTGACGATCAGGACCGTCATGCGAAGGAACTCGCCGCACGCGACGAGCAGATCGCAACGCTCAAGGCGGCGACGTCACCTGCCGCGATCGCCAAGCTCTGTGACGGCCGGCTCTCTCTCATCATCAAGGCCGCTGACTATCTCGGCGACGATTATGAGACGGACGGCAAGACGAACGCTCAGATCGCCAAGGACGCGGTCTCAAGCGTTCTCGGCGCAGATGCGGTCGCCAATCGTTCGGACGAACAGGTCCTCGCGATGTTCGACACGCTCAGCGCCCAGATGAAGAGCGGCGTTTCGCTCGCTGACGCGGTCCTGCCTCAAGGTCGCCGGCAGGCGGCCGACAACGGCCGCGCCGAGTACGCGAAAAATCTCAGCGATGCGTGGAAGCCTGCTTCCACCGCGAAGCACTAAGGAGGCCTGACAGATGCCCATCCAAACGAGCTATTCCGAGCGCATCACCGCGCTCACCCTTGGTCAGATTCTTGATCAGGAAAACAAGACGCTGATCTCCCGCACAGTTGAAGACGCGGCCGGGATCGGCTTCGGCAAGGTTGTCGTTCAAGGCGCCGGCGATTACGGCGTCATTGCGCCAGCAGGCGGCGGCGAAGTTTTTCGCGGCATCACCGTCCGCGATCAAGCGCGTTCGGCGTCAAATCCCGACAAGTTCGCGCAGTACGAAGAGGCGGCCGTTATGACGAAAGGCGTCGTCGTCGTCACCGTAGGCGCGGCCGTCAGCGTTGGCGAGCAGGTCTATTTCGTGCCGGCGACCGGCGTCATCACCAACGTTTCGACGGCCAACACGGCAATTGTCGGCGCCCGCTTTGACGCGGATGCAGGCAACGGCGCGCTGTGCCCCGTTCGGCTCGGCTAAGGAGAGCAACAATGAGAATTCATGATTTCAAAGCAGCTCTCGGCGCTGCCGGTTCACAGCAGGCCTATACGCCGTTGACCCGCGACTCCCGGCCCGTCTCGATCTACGACGCGCCGCAATCGGGTCTCGGCTTCCTGCAATCGCAGACCGCGCATATCGAGCGCGAGATCAACCGGGTCATGTACCCGGACATCCAGTATCCGGGGCTGATCCCTGTTGACACGTCCGCCCCGGAATGGGCGTCGACCGTCACCTACTATTCGATGGACAAGACGGGTGCCGCAAAATGGATCAGCGGCCTCGGTCAGGACATCCCGAACGCGGAAGTCAATTCCGAGCAGTTCAACACGCCGGTCTATATGGCGGCCATCGGCTACGGCTGGTCGATTCAGGAAATCGGTCAGGCGCAGATGGCGGGCATCGCGCTGGGCACGGAAAAAGCCTCGGCGGCGCGTCGCGCCTATGAGGAATTCGTTGACGCCATCGCGCTGTCGGGCGATGCGACGAAGAACTTCCTCGGCCTTGTCAACAATACGGCGATCACGCCGGCGAACGTGCCGAACGACGGCACGGGTTCCTCGCGTATGTTCTCGGCGAAGACGGCCGATCAGGTCCTTCGCGACCTCAATGAACCGCTGACCGACATGTTCACCGTCTCGAAACAGGTCGAGATCGCCGACACGCTGTTGCTTCCGGCGTCCACCTACGGCTATCTCGCCTCGACGGCGCGATCCTCCACGTCCGACGCCACGATTATGGAGTATTACCGCCAGAACAACGTCTACACGGCGATGACGGGACAGCCCCTGACGATCCGCATCCTGCGCAATCTTGAAACCGCCGGCGCGACGGCGACAAAGCGCATGATCGCCTATCGCCGGAACCCGGAAGTTCTAAAGCTGCATATCCCGATGCCGCACCGCTTCCTCGCGCCGGTGACGACGAACAATATCTACTTCGAAGTGCCGGGCATTTTCCGTCTCGGCGGCCTTGATATCCGCCGTCCGGGCGCTGTGCGCTACCGCGACGGATTCTAATCGGGCCCACCACCCGCCCCAACGGGCCGGGGATGCGTATTATCTCCGGCCCGTCCCTTTTTTTTCGGGATAGACGATGGCCATCACGCCCGCGACATTCAAAGCCCGGTACACGGAGTTTGCGGCTGTCGCTGACGCGACCGTCACGACCTTCCTGACCGAAGGGCAGTTGTTCGTCGATGCGTCATGGCCTGCCGCATACGTGGACAAGGCGCACGGCCTCATCACCGCGCACCTGCTGAAATATGAAGGACATGGCGCGGCGTCTTCGGCGCAATCGGTCGGCGGCCTTCGCAGCCTCGAGGGCGTCACGGAGTTTGAAATTGACGATCTGAGGGTCAAGTTTTCCGACGCGGCGATTGAACGCGCGAACGCTGATACGCTCTCTGCGACTTCCTACGGCCGGCAGTTTATCGAGATGCGGTCGAAAGTCTGGTCTGGCGGAGTCTGGGCGCGATGAGCATGGACAATCCGACGCTCGCCGGCGCCACGATGGCGCAAGGCCTGTTGCCGATCGTTCCGCCGGTTTCGCCGGGGCCGTCTCCCGATCCCGGCATCTACGCGCTGATGGCGCCGTTTATCGGCAACATCATCGGCGTTGCTGCGACCGCGCCGATCAAGATTATTCAAAGGGTCGAGACGCGGCCCAATCCTAACAAGCCGGCGGTTTCGACCTTTGCTTCCGAGACGCCGATTGTGGCCTATGTCTCCGGCCCGCGTCCGGTGCGATCCGAAGACGGGTCGATGTTGAGCGTTTCACGGATCAAGATTTTCGCGACAGCGGAAACGGTCACGATAATTCCGGCCCCGGATATGCAGGTCGAATTCGAAGGCGACCTCTATGTCATTACGCTTGTCAAGCGCCTGCCGCTCAGCGGGCCTGCGGTCGCGTGGCGGATTGAAGCGGATCGCGGCAGGTGACGTGGTCAATTCCTCTCGATCGGTTTTTTGACGACATCACGGCCGATCTTGAAGACGACATCAAGGGCGGCGCGCGCGTCGCGGCGGAGGGATTGAACCGATACACGCCGGTCGATACGGGCCGGCTGGTCGGGAACTGGCAGGCCGCAATCAACGGCGACCCGCCGAATATCCGGCTCCCGGACGACCCGTCCCGCAGCTTTTCGATTGTGTATGTCCAGGCGATCGTCGAGCAGTTCCGGCTTGGCGATGTTCTCGCGTTCGTCAACTTTACGCCCTACGCGGGATTCGTGAATGACGGCACGGCCAAAATCGAGCCGCGCCGCTTCGTCGAGCGGGCGGTTGATGACGTGGCGAATTATTTCTCGTGAGGATGCGATGATCACGGCGGCGGAAATCGAAAAGAGGGGCGCGGCGTTTATCGTCCGCTCGAAGCATTTGACTGAAAGGCCGGTGAAAATTCCGGTCTATTCGAAAGGCGTTCCGACCGGCGAGGTCCGCGAGATGGTGCAAAAGGTCGGCGAGTGGGTCGAAGAGCCTTTTGTCGATGAAGACGCGGCCAAGGCGCGCTACGCGGTCGTGGCCGCCGCCGTCACGAATGTCTAGCGCGCTCATTCAGGAAGCGCTCGACGAACGCCTGAGGCTCTTCACGTGGTCGGACGCGGACACCGGCGAGACGGTCAGCGCGAGCCTGCCGGCCAATATCGCATGGTCAGGCGTCCGGTTCTCGCCGCACCCTGAAAGATCATGGCTGCGGCCGACGCTTCTTGAAACCGCGCCGATAACGAAATATATCGGCGGGTCGGTGCTCTTCACCGCTCGCGGCTTTTACGAAATTCAGTGCCGGCGCCCGGAGCGGTTCGGCCAATACGCCGCGCGCGCTCTTGCAGACGCGGTGGCGACGCATTTTTTCCCGGCGACGGGGTCCAATCTCTATCTCAACGCCCGGAACATTCTCATCGTGCAGATTGAAGAGCAGCCGGCGGTTGAACTGATAGGGATCGGCGCGGAGGGCGGCTTCATCGCGACCGCCGTCCGCGTCAGATATTTCGCGCAAGTCCCGCGCGCCTAAGAAAGCCCACCCACAACCAAGCCTGAAAGCCAGCGAGCCGAAAGCTCGCAAGTAACGACTGTCGCCAAAAGGAGCGCCTCTCATGCCGCAACCGATTACCGAGCAAACTGACCGCGCCCTATGGTTCGGTCTGAAAGAACAGACAACCAAGGGAACCCTCGCGACCGGCGCGGGCGGCATCCTCATTCCGTTCGTCTCTTCTCCTGGCATCAACCAGGAGAACACCGACGTTCAATCGCAGATCAGCCGGTCGGACCTTCTTACGCAGCTTGGCGATTACGGTCAGGGCTCTGCGCCGTTCTCGCTCGAATCCGAAATGATCATCGGCGCGCACGACATCATGGACGCCGCCGTAATGCGTTCGACAGCGGTCGCGTCTGCGGCCAAGAGCGAAGCCGACGTCGGCACGGTGACCGGCGTCGCCGGCGCCACGATCACCTTTTCCGGATCGAACGTGCTTTCGCATTTTTCGATGTATGACGTCATCACGCCGTTGACCGGCTTCGCACCGGGCGACCTTGGCGAGCGATTCGTGATCGTCGGTGCGACAGCGAACACGTTCACACTGCACAAGGCGCCGGCGACGTCCGGAGCGGTCGCCACATGGACGGCGACCCGGCACAAGTCCGTGATCGACGGCGAGACGGATTGGGCCTACACGATCGAGCAATACTTCGCGAACGCTCAGGCGTCTGCTGCGGCGGAATGGCTGCGCTTTGCGGAACTTGGCGTCAACTCGCCGCCGAACGGCATGATTGCGCGCTCATGGCGTGGCAGAGCCCGTCAGATGGTGCCGCTCGACTCGACGACGACGCCTGTCTCTCCGGCCCTGACCGATCCGACCCCGTCTACCGGCCTCGCGCTGTCGTCCGCGCAAAAAGAAATCATCGTCAACGGGACGGTGCTCGGCAAACTGTCGGCGTTCCAGTTCCAGTATGCGCGCCCGGACTTCCTGCCGCCGACCTCATCGCAGGTCCCGGAAGAAATCGGCCTTGGCGCGGTCAGGATCACCGGCTCGATAACGATCCTCAAGGACTCGATGACTTACGAAAAGCAGTTCATCGCGCGCCTGAAAAATTTCGACATCGGCATTCTCGCTCAGGAGCCGGTCGTGAGCGGCGCGAGCCCGTTCCAGTTCTTCGGCTTCCCGAACTGCCGGTGGATCAACAACAGCCAGTCCGGCGCCGGCCGCGACGGCTTCACGACCCTCACCATGGGATTTGAAGCCGGCGTTGATCTTCGCGGCGGCGCGTATCCCAAAACGATGATGAAGCTCGTCTCGTCAGCGGCTTAAGGAGAAAACCCATGTCGATCGTCGATGAATTCCTGAAAGCGCGTGAAGCCTGCAAAAGCGGCGGATCGGAGGCGCAAGAAGCCTTTGACGCCGCAGCACAGGCCGCGCGTGACGCCGGTTATTTCGTCGCGGTCCCGAACGGCGATGTCTCGCTTGCGCGCATTTCGGAAACAGGCGCGGTCGCACCGGAGAAGGTCTTCGTGACAGATCCCGCGCCCGCGCCAAATCGCAAGCGAACATTCCTGAAGGACAATCGCGATGAAACTGAATCTGGGCTACAGCCGGGTCGATCAGATTGAGCATGTGCTCTATGTGCCGGGTCTTTTCGAGATAGACCCTGAGACCAAAGAACAGACGATGACGACGCCGATCGGGGGCTCGGCCGCGCCGTTCACCCTCATCATGCGGTCGAAAGCGACGGACTCGATGAAAGTCGCGGCCGACAAGGTCGCCGACGAGGTCGCGGCATGGTTTCAGACGAACATGCCGAACCTGCCCGCGAAAAAGCGGACTCAGGAACGCCTGATCGAGGAAAACACCGACGCCTTCTATTCGATCATGGAAGACTTCGTGATCGCTGGCGTAGTCGGCTGGAAAAACGCGCCCGCGGTCGATGACAGCGGCGCGGCGGTTGCCGACGCGCCTTACAATCCGGACGCGTTGCGGCAAGCGTTCCGCGACGAACGCGAACTGCTGATGCAGGCGCTCGGGGCCTATACCCCAAAAAACTCCGGCAAGTTCGTCAGCCTGAAAACGGCCTAGAGCCGGTATTCGCCGACGAACTCGACGAGTTCATTGAACTGCAAGTCCGGCTCGAAATGTCCGAGCCGGACGGGTTCACCTCAAGGCAACATTTGAAGGGCGCGGACCCGGACAATCCGAAACTTCGGACCCTGCCGCCGCCGCCCTTCCTGCATCTCTGGTTTCAGTTTCTCGATGTATCGGGAGACCGACAGCCGAATATGGGCGGCCCGGAATCGCTCACCTACGCGATCCTCGACGCATGGGCGAATTGCCAGCCCGTGAATCGCTCTCCCTTCAAATTCTCGATGCTCCGGATGATCGACCGCAAGGTCGCATCGGTCCGGCGTCGGCTTCAAGACGAGCAAAATTCCCCCGATGACCGAACGCGTAAACGCGATCAGGCTGGTGTTCGACACCAGCAGCGGCAAGGCCGCTCGTGAAACGCTTCGGGGCGTCAAGGAGGAAGCGCGCGGCGCCGGGCAGTCGGTTGACAAGCTCGGCGATGAGGCGACGGAATCGGGTCGCCAGATGCGCGGCTTTGGCGAGTCGGCTGGC
>JBGSLM010000239.1:0-43269 GCA_041740755.1 Parvularculaceae bacterium
ATCGACCGCGCCGCGAATGCCGGCTCCGGCCCCGGTTGCGCAACCCTACGCGCAAGCGCCGCGCGCGCCGGTGAAAAATCCATTCAGGGAAGCGGCGGAAGAAATCCAGCGCGCGTCCATCGGCGCGCTCGATCTCTTGAAGTCGCTGACGCCAAAGTCTGACGAACCGGCGGCGGTTCGGGTTGAAGAGCAGCCGATAAGACCTGCGCGCGCGACGCATGGCGATCTCTTCGACGACGAGGAAAACGGCGAACTCGAAATCCCGTCATTCCTGCGCAAGAAGAAGGTCAGCTAGGGCGTTTTCAACGCTTTGCATTGTAGCGCCGCCCCTCGATGGGGCGGCGTTTCCACATGTATTCTCGAAGCAATAAGCGGCAACAATGCGTTATTTGTGCCATTACTTTCGTCATCGCATGGTCGGCGAGCGGACAATCCGCAAATGGGGAAACGATGCGCGCAGTGAGGCAAACTACGCTCGCAAAGCCGGCAATGCTTTCCGGAATCGGCCTGCATTCCGGAGCGCTTGGCTGGGTTAATCTGCACCCCGGCGACACCGATTCCGGAATTGTCTTTCACTTGCTCGGACCCGATGGCGTGCGGCGCGGCGCGCCGATCGAGGCCAAGGTGGAAGCGGTTTTCGATACGCGTCTTGGAACATGTCTGCGCGGCGGAGATGGGCTTTTCGTGCGCACCATCGAACACCTCCTTGCGGCGATTACGATTGCGGCAGTCGATAATGTTGCGATCGAGATAGACGGATCCGAAGTTCCGATTCTTGACGGCAGCGCGCGACCATTCCTCGACGCTATTGAGCGAGCGGGAATTGTTGCGCAGGGCGCCCAACGGAAAGCTCTTAAGATCGTGTCGCCGGTTGAATTTATCGACGGCGAACGGTTTATCCGGGTGACGCCGGACGACCGGCGCATGCTGGTCGTCGGGATCGCGTTCGAAGAAGCTGCGATAGGCAAGCGTTCGATTGCGCTCGACCTTGATGACCGGATGCATTGGGAACGTCTGTCCAAGGCTCGAACATTTTGCCGCCTTGCCGATATCGACCAGATGCGCGCCGCAGGATTGGGTCTTGGGGGGTCGTTGGAAAACGCCATCGTGGTCGATGGCGATCGCATCCTGAATGGCGCCGGTTTGCGCGATCCCGATGAATTCGTCCTCCACAAGGCGCTCGATATGGTCGGCGATTTGGCCCTCGCGGGAGCCCCCATCATCGGCCGCATTGAAGCCATGCGGCCAGGGCACGATCTGAATATCAGTTTTCTGCGCCGGCTTCTGTCGCAAAAAAGCGCGGTCAAACAGGTCGTCATGCCGGAGGCCGTCGTGCCTGCAGCCCTTTGAGGCGCGGCCAAAACCCCGCCTGAATTCAACGGATTGCGTAAAAATACTCAAGTTCCGCCCAATCCGGGCGGGACGATGGTTCCCCGAAGCGGCGAAAGCCCCTAGAGGTGATGCCGACAGACTTTCCCCGCGCCCAATCGCCCATTAGGTTGAGCGCCGTTTTCCGGCCGTCGAACCAAGGATGTTCGTTCCCTCATGATGTTTCGTTTTCGGGTTGTAGTTCTCACGCTTTGCGCCGCTGTCGCTTTGGGCGCCTGCGGGTCTTCGTCAAAGAAGAAGGAAAAGTTCGCATACGTCGAACGTCCGGTGGAAATTCTGTACGAGCAGGCGTCGGTCGCCATGGAGCGAAAACGGTACGACGACGCCGTCGAGCTGTTTGCCGAAGTCGAGCGTCAGCATCCCTATTCGGCGTGGGCGCGCCGCGCCATCTTGATGAAGGCGTTCGCGCAATACCAGCAGAACGATTACGAAGACGCGGTGACGACGCTCGATCAGTTCATCTCGCTTCACCCTGGAAACAAGGACGCTCCATACGCCTACTACCTTAAGGCGATGTGCTTTTATGAACGCATCCGCGATGTCGGCCGCGATCAGGATTTCACGAACAATGCAGTGCAGTCGCTAAATGACGTCGTGCGCCGTTATCCGCAGACGGAATATGCGCGCGACGCGCGCTTAAAGCTCGACCTGACTTTCGATCATCTCGCCGGCAAGGAGATGTATATCGGGCGATACTATCTAAAGTACGGAAAGCACATCGCCGCGATCAACCGGTTCAAGATGGTCGTCAATAATTACGATACGACAAGCCATGCCGAGGAGGCGCTTTACCGGCTTGTCGAAACCAATCTTCAGATCGGCCTGATCGAAGAGGCGCGCGCGGCCGCCGCTGTGCTTGGCGCAAATTATCCCGGCTCGGCCTGGTATGAAGACGCATACAATCTGATGCGCAAGAACGGCGTCCTTGAACTGGGTTCAAAGCCGAAGCGATCTGACAAGGAGATCGCCAAGATTGAAGAAAAGCAGAAGAAAAGCGAACGCAAGCTGCTGAAGGATTCCGGCTTGCCGACGATCGAACCTCCATCTGACGATCCGTTCGGCGAGTCGATTGAAAGCCCGACTGAGTCGCCGGATGGTCAGGACTGATTTGAGGGATGTGCGCGGAAAATTATGCTGACCGCGCTGCATATTCAGGACTTCGTGCTGATCGATCAGCTTTCTCTCCCGTTGGGGGAAGGGCTGACCGCGCTCACCGGCGAGACCGGCGCAGGTAAATCGATATTGTTGGAGGCGTTAGGGCTTGCGGCCGGCGGCCGTATGGGGCGGGGCGCCGTGCGGCGCGGCGCCGAGAAGGGCGTTGTCGCAGCGGCGTTTGAACCGGGGGCCGATCATCCGGTCTGGACCGCGCTCGAAGAGAACGGCGTTCCGGCGGGCGATGATCAGGTTATCCTACGTCGCATTCAGGGCGCCGATGGAAAAAGCCGCGCGTTCGTCAACGACCAGCCCGTCTCAATCGCCTTATTGAAATCGATCGGCGAATTGCTGATTGAAATTCACGGACAGCACGACGGCGTCAGTTTTTTGACGGCGGCGACCCATCGCAACCTGCTCGACGAGTTTGGCGGCCTTTCCAGGGACGCAACCGCCGTTGAGCGTGCATGGAATGAATGGCGCGCCCTTGATGCAGCGCTTGAAGAGCGCCGCCGGTTGCGTGACCAGTCGCTTCGCGAGGCGGACTATCTTCGCCATGTCGTATCCGAACTTTCCGACCTTGATCCGCAAGCGGATGAAGAAGCCGTACTTGCGGGCAGGCGCGCCGAAATGATGGCGGCGCAAAAAGTGACGGACGACCTTGCCGCCGCCGCCTCTGCAATGTCCGAAGATGGACTTGAAGGAAAGCTTTCGGCGGTCGTCCATCGCCTGACGCGCGCATCGGGGCAGTTCAATCGCGACCCAAATCCGCTCAGCGAAGCTATCGACCGGATAGATCGCGCATTGTCGGAAATCATCGAAGCGCGAAGCGCTGTCGAAGAAGCTGTAGAAAATCTCGGCCTTGATGAGCGGGAGCTTGAAGCGGCGGAGGAACGGCTGTTCGCAATTCGCGCTGCTGCGAGGAAGCACGGCGTCGCGCCGGACAAACTCCCGGAATTTTACGCAAAAGCGGCGGATGCGCTCTCGACGCTTGACGAAAACGCTGCGGAGTTCGGCGCGCTTGAAAAGGCGGCAGCGATTGCGCGCAACGCGTATTTCGCTGACGCCCGCAAATTGTCAGAGGCGCGGCGCCTCGCCGCCAGGAAACTCGATGCCGCGGTCGCGCGCGAACTTGAGCCCCTGAAGCTCGGCAAAGCGGCTTTTGCGACATCGATCGAGACACATGAAGAAAGGGCCGGACCGTCCGGCGTCGATGCGATTGAGTTCATGGTGGCGACTAATCCTGGCGCGCCGATGGGACCCTTGAAGACAATTGCATCAGGCGGCGAGCTGTCGCGATTTGTTCTCGCGATGAAGGCGGCGCTGGCGGCGAATGAAAATCGCACAGTCATCATTTTCGACGAAGTCGATGCGGGCGTCGGCGGCGCTGTCGCAGATGCGGTCGGCGAGCGCCTTGCGCGTCTTGCCCATAATGCGCAGGTTCTGGTCGTCACTCATTCTCCGCAGGTCGCCGCGCGCGCGAAAACGCACTGGCGCGTTGAAAAGACCCAGACGAAATCGGAAACGACGACGCGAGTCATAGTTCTCGGCGTGGACGAGCGGATCGAGGAAATCGCGCGCATGCTGTCTGGCGCTGTTGTGACTGATGAGGCGCGCGCCGCCGCTCGCAGTCTTTTGGGCGCGCCATCGTCCGAAAAGCAGCAAAAGAAGAAGCGGGCATGAATGCGGCCCTTGGAAGGGCGGGCGAGTTCGCCGGTTCTTTCGGCCTTCGCGTTCCGATCCTGCTTGCGCCGATGGCAGGCGCCTGCCCGCCGTCATTGTCGATTGCGGTTGCACGAGCCGGCGGCATGGGCGCGTGCGGCGTTCTGCTTATGCAGCCCAACGAAATCGGCGGCTGGGTCAGTGAATTTCGCGCCGCCGGTTGCGCTGCTTTGCAATTGAATGTCTGGACGCCGGATCCTGCGCCTTTGCGCGACGCGGATCACGAACATCGCGTGCGCGAATTTCTTTGGCAATGGGGGCCTGAAGTCGAAGTCAGCGCTGGTGACGCAACGCCGCCTGATTTCGACGCGCAATGCGAAGCGATGCTCGAGGCGGGGCCAACGGTCATATCCTCAATCATGGGGCTATTTGCGCCAGATTACGTGCGCCGAATGAAATCTGCTGGCGTCAAATGGTTTGCGACCGCAACGACGGTCAAAGAGGCGATGATGGCCGCAGACGCTGGCGCAGATGCAATCATCGCCCAAGGCGCGGAAGCCGGCGGCCATCGCGGCGCGTTCGACCCAATCTATGCCGAGCGATCGGCTGTCGGGCTGTTTGCGTTGCTACCTGCAATCGTCGATGCAGTTGATGTTCCGGTGATTGCAGCCGGGGGAATTGCGGATGCGCGCGGCGTCGCCGCATCGCTGGCGTTCGGCGCTTCGGCGGCGATGGTCGGCACAGGTTTTCTCCGCTGCCCGGAGGCAAAACTGCCGAACTCATGGGCGGATGCGCTCGCGCGCGCTCAACCGGAGGATACCCAAATCACGCGCGCATTTTCTGGGAGGCCGGGACGATCGCTGGCGACGGATTATGTGCGCGCCGCCGCCGATGCCAACTCGCCCGCGCCTTCGCCATATCCCGTGCAACGCGGGCTCACGGCTGCAATGCGCGCAAAGGCGGTCAAGGACGACGATATCGCTCGCATGCAGGCTTGGGCGGGGCAGGCGTCGCGCCTCGCACCAGCACGCCCGGCAGCTGATGTCGTTGACGCGCTTTGGCGCGGCGCGCAGGAAATTCTCCGGTGATAGCCGTACCGGTTGATCCGCAAGCGCATCGATTATTCGATCTTATCGCGTGGGTCTTGGCGTTTGCGGCGGGGTGGGCGGTCAGCCGCTGGCGCCTTTCCGAAGCGCGCGCCAAATTCCCGCGCGAAAGCGGTTATGTCATCGCGCTCGGGCTTGGCGCCATAATTGGCGCCTATATGGCTGGAACTCTTCCGTCGCTGATGCAGGGGCAAGGCAGCCTTTCGCACAGTGTCGTTGGCGCGCTCGCTGGCGCAATTCTCGCGGTCGAGATCTACAAGGCGGCGCGCGGCATTCGAGAATCAACCGGCGCGATATTTGTTGCGCCGTTTGCAGTCGGCATAATCGTAGGCCGATTGGGATGCCTATATTCAGGTCTTGCCGACGGCACCTATGGCGTCCCGACTGCGCTGCCTTGGGGTGTCGATCTCGGCGATCGAATTGCACGCCATCCGGTGCAATTGTACGAATCGCTTTCGATGTTCGGCTTTCTCGCGGCCAATCTTGCCGGGCTTGCTGCGCGCCGGAACTGGGCCGTGAGGCACGGCTTTTACGCGTTGGCGATCGCCTATGGCGCACAGCGATTTTTGTGGGAATTTTTGAAGCCCTATCCAAAAATCGCCGGACCATTTAATCTCTACCACCTGATCTCGCTGGGGCTTGTCGTCTATGGATGCGTCTGGATCGCCCGCACTCGACGCCAGGGCCGCTGAACGAAAAGCCGCGCCCTATCTTTTCTGGGGAGAAACGACGAGCCTGTGCGAGGTCTGCTATGCGCTGGCGCCGGCAAAGATCATCATCGATGGCGATAATGTCTTCTATCTAAAGCGGTGCGATCAGCATGGCGCCATGAAAACGCTGGTCTCCGACGACGTGCGATACTGGAAGCTCTGCAAGGAATATTTGAAACCCGGCGACCGCCCGCATCATATCGCCAGCCGCACTGAGCATGGCTGTCCTTATGATTGCGGCCTTTGTCCCGACCACGAGCAGCATTCGTGCCTCGCCATCATCGAAATCAATGACGCATGCAACCTCTCATGCCCCGTATGTTTCGCCGGCTCATCAGCGAAGCGAACCGAGCAGCGCACGCTTGGCGAAGTTGAGGCTATGCTTGATGCGCTGGTCAAAGCCGAGGGCGAACCCGATCTCGTCCAGATTTCCGGCGGCGAGCCGACGATCCATCCGGATTTTTTTGCTATTCTCGATGCGGCGAAAAGGCGGCCCATTCGCCATCTGATGGTCAACACGAACGGGTTGAAGATTGCACGCGATCCGGAATTCGCCGACAGGCTCGCGAGTTATATGCCGCGCTTTGAAGTCTACCTGCAATTCGACTCATTGCAGCGCGACGCATTGATCGAAATTCGCGGCGCGGACCTGACGGCGATCCGTCAGAAGGCGCTCGAAGCGCTTGAGGCGCGCGGCGTTTCGACGACGCTGGTCATGACAGTCAAAAAGGGCGTCAACGACGGCGAAATTGCGGATGTCATCCGCCACGCGCTGAAATGGAATTGCGTGCGCGGCGTCACGATCCAGCCGGTGCAGGACGCCGGACGAAATGAATCGTTTGATCCAAAGCGCCATCGGATCGTTCTGTCGGAGGTGAGAAAACGCGCAGCGGAGGCGCACGTCTTTTCGCTCGATGATTTTATTCCGCTGCCCTGCAATCCGGAGCAGATTTCAATCGCCTATGGGCTTCGGAACGGCGAACAAGTGATGCCCCTGACTGCGCTTATCCCGCGCGAGCTTCTGGTCGCGGAAGCGCCGAACACTGTCGCGTTCGAGAATTTTCCGGGGCTTCACAAGAAAGTGCTTGATCTGTTTTCCCTTCCGGGGGCGGCTGGCGATGCGACGGAGCGAATTGAATCGCTTCTATGCTGTCTGCCGGAGATTAAGACGTCCGAAGGTCTAGGTTACGGGTCGACATTCCGCGTCGTCATTTCGCAATTTCTCGACAGATGGAATTTCGATCTCGGCGGCGTAAAGCGTTCTTGCGTGCACTTCGTGGAGCCTGACGGGCGCATTTATCCGTTTGACACTTACAACACCTTCTACCGGCCCGGCGCGCCAGCCCGGGCGTTTATCGAGGAGCGCCGTAGATGACTGAACCCGATGCGCAGGCTCCGGCCAGCCGGTCTTTCATCGCGACCGCGCTCATTGTGCTTGGTCTCATCTGGATGACGCTGACCGGCCTTTGCACTGCTGTCTTTATGATCCCGGCGATTTTCACATCGGGCGAAGGCGTCGCCGTCATTCCAAGCGCTCTCTTTATCGCGGTCATCTGTATCGGCCCCGGCTTCCTGATCTGGCAGGCGGGCCGTTTTCTATCGCGGCGAAGGAATGGCGCGGGGGGTTAGACTTCGATAAATGCAGGGCGATGAAGAAACCAAAACTCGCAACAAAGCCGGTTAAAGAACTCTCAGCCGATGAGGCGGCGGCGGAGCTTGAACGCCTTGCGCATGTAATTGCTGCCGCGGATGAGGCTTACTACGGCAAAGACCGTCCGACGATGACGGACGCGGAATATGACGCGCTCTTTCGGCGCAACGCTCTTATTGAGCGCGAATTTCCAAAGCTGAAGCGGAGCGATTCGCCCACGATACGGATCGGCGTCGCCGCCGCGACGAAATTCGAAAAGGCCGCGCACGCAAAGCCGATGCTATCGCTCGACAATGCCTTTAGCGAAGACGAAGTCCGCGAATTTGACGCGCGCGTCCGGCGATTCTTAAAACTTGATTCAGATGCGCCGCTCGCATTCACGGCGGAACCGAAGATCGACGGCCTTTCGCTTAATCTTCGTTATGAAAGCGGCATTCTCAAGACTGCCGCAACGCGCGGCGATGGCGCCGTCGGAGAAAACGTCACCGCGAATGTGCTGACCGTCGGCGACATTCCAAAGACCGTGAAGTCCGCGCCGGCGACCCTCGAAGTCCGCGGCGAGGTTTATATGGGCCACGACGAATTTGCAGCGCTCAACGATAGCCTCGAGGCGGCGGAGGAAGAAACATTCGCCAACCCGCGCAACGCGGCGGCGGGCTCGCTCAGACAGATTGACGCCTCAGTCACGGCGTCGCGCCCTTTGCGATTCTTCGCCTACGCCTGGGGCGAATTGTCGGAACCCCTCGGCGATACTCAATACGCGAGCGTCAATAAGCTAAGAGCGTTCGGCTTTCAGACCAACGGCATGCTTAAGCGGTGCGAGACGGTCGAGGAACTGCTGGCGCATTACAGGACGATCGAGGAACGGCGCGCGTCGCTTGGTTATGATATTGACGGCGTCGTCTACAAGGTCGACAGGCTCGACTATCAAGAGCGGCTCGGCTTTGTCTCTCGCAGCCCCCGCTGGGCGATAGCGCATAAGTTCCCGGCTGAAAAAGCGACGACGATCCTGGAGGCGATCGACATTCAGGTCGGACGCACCGGCGCCCTGACGCCGGTTGCACGCCTTAAGCCTGTTACTGTCGGCGGCGTTGTCGTCAAGAACGCGACCTTGCACAATCAAGATGAGATAGAACGCAAAGATATCCGCGTCGGCGATACGGTCGTCATCCAGCGCGCGGGCGATGTCATCCCGCAAATCGTCGAAGTCATCGTGGCGAAGCGGCCCAACAGCGCGCGCGCGTACAACTTCCCGCAAACCTGCCCAGTCTGCGGCAGCCACGCCGTGCGTGAGGAGGGCGAAGCGGTTCGGCGTTGCACTGGCGGGCTTATCTGCCCGGCGCAGGCGGTCGAGCGCTTGCGCCATTTCGTTTCGCGCAATGCGATGGACATTGAAGGGCTCGGCGAAAAGCAGATCGAGGCTTTTTTTTCGGAAAGAATAATCGCCCAGCCAGCTGACATCTTCACGCTGGAGGCGCGTCAGAAAAAGGGCGAGATCGATCTGTTCACATACAAGGAAAAAAAGGACGGGACGAAAACGCCGACAAATCAGAAGTCCGTCGAAAACCTCTTTTCGGCAATCAACGAAAGGCGTGCGCCTGCGCTCGAACGCTTCATTAACGCGCTCGGAATGCGCCATATCGGCGAAATCAATGCGCGGCTCTTTGCAAGTCACTATGGAACATTTGAGGAGTTTCAGGCGGCGGCCGTCGCCGCAGCTGACGAAGGTTCCGCCTATGACGACATGCTGTCGATCGAAGGCGTCGGCGCGCTTGTCGCCGGCGGCGTCATCGAGTTCTTCAAGGAAGAGCACAATCGCGATGCGGTAAAGCGCCTCCTGAAGGAAGTGACGCCGCTGGAGATGACGAACGTCGCCGCTACGTCGCCTGTGGCCGGTAAAACCGTTGTCTTCACCGGAACACTGGAAACTATGACGCGCGATGAAGCAAAGGCTCAGGCGCTGGCGCTTGGAGCAAAGGTCGCCGGTTCCGTCTCGGCGAAGACGGACTTTGTGGTTGCAGGACCAGGCGCCGGTTCTAAACTCAAGGATGCGCAAAAGCTCAACGTCAAAGTGCTGAGTGAAGGGGAGTGGCGTGGCCTCATCGGATCCTAGCCCAAGCAAGGATCATAGCGCCGGCTTTGGAGATCAGGCGGCGCTCTACGCCGCGTTTCGTCCGTCCTATCCTGACCAGATCTTTGACCGGCTGTTGGCGCACCTTCGAAGCGCGCAGGAGTGTGCTGTCGATCTTGGCGCAGGGTCGGGGCAAGCAACGCGGGAACTCGCGCGGCGATTTGCTCAGGTAACCGCCATCGAGCCCGACCCGCGTATGGTTGATTGCTTTCCAGCGCCCGGAAACGTTTGCGTCCAAAATCTGGATGCGGAGAATGCGGATTTCCGCGCTCAGTCAATCGACGCGGTCATTTCGGCGACGGCGTTTCACTGGATGGATCAGGCGCGCGTTTGCGCCGCGGTTGCGCGTTGGCTGAAACCTGGCGGTATCTTTTTCCCGTTTCTTTATGGCCCATTTCGAATGGAGGGCGCAGCCGCCGAGACCTTCCGCAAGCACTCTGCGCTCTGGGGACCTTATAAGGACGCGCGCCTTGGATCCAATGTCGATTATGGCAAGTCGATTCGGATGAGCGGCGCATTCGATGTCGTTGAATTCGTCGGCATGGAGATGCGGTTCGAGCTTTCCCCGCAAAGCGCCGCAGGTTTCATACTCACCATGTCCTATGCGACCGCCTATGCGCGCGCGAATGGCGGGCTGGATGCTTATGAGCATCGATTGGTAACCGATTTCAGCGCCGTCGAAGGCGATATCATCGCTGCCGCCCATCTCGGCGGCGTCATCGCGCGCCGCAAGTCAGACTGACCGTTGCGGCGGGAGCGCGCAAAGCGGCGCGCGCCAAAAGAAAAAGGCCGACCGGATACCGGTCGGCCTCTTCATAGTTCTGACTAATCGCCGATTGGCGGTTAGGCCGCTTTCTTGCGACGGCGCGATGCGAACGCTCCGCCAAGAAGCGCTGACACGAAGAGCAGCGCGGCGCCCGGAAGCGGAACCGCCTGAATGCTCAGGTCATAATTGTAGAGGTCGGTCGGCAGGACGTTGCCCAGCACCGTGAGGGTGTAAAGGCCGGGCAGATACTGTCCAAACACCATCCCGATAACCTGCGAGGTCAAGTTCGTGATCGACCCGTCCGGCGCGGTCAGAAAGGCGTTAAGGAAGCCGCCATTCGTTCCGACGCCCGAATAAACGAAGCTGTCGAGCGTGAAGGTGAACGCTTTGGTCGCAGCGAACAGCCAGACGTCCGAGTCGAGGTTGTCGCCATAACCTTTGAACGTGAACTTCTCGCCAGCATCCAGCGTCCCTGCGTTGTAGGTGGTGATGTCGAACGCGCCGGTGGAGATGTCTCCCGCGCCGCAACGGCCCGGGTGGGTGCCTCCCGCGAGCGGGCTGCCGACGGTTTCGCAGAACGAAGTCGTCACGAGTGCGGCCGATGCCGGCGCGCTGGCGAAGAACATCGCCGCCGCGGCTGCCAGACCGATTTTCAGAAAGAGCTTCATACTTGGTGTCTCCCGAACTTCCCCAAAGCCCTCATATTGGAATGAGGGAACATAAGCGGATGCTTACTATCTTTTAACGATTGTCCCGTTTCGGGATTTCGTCAATCGAAATCAACGTAAAAACGCAAGAAAATTGCCAAAAATGCTGTTCTTTGCGAACTTTGCAAGCGGCTGGCGCGCTCTACCGAGCCGCTCTCGCTCTGGTTGCGCGTTTGGATCGCGAATCGGGGCGCGTTTTCTCAAATGGAGCGCGTTTCGTGGGCGAGCCACCTGGCCACGTCCGCGGGCAACAGCGGCGCAAGGGTTTGGCGGACCCTGGCGTGATAATTGTTGAGCCAGTGGCGTTCGGCCTCGGTCAAGAGCGATGGCGTGACGAGGTCGAGATTGATCGGTGCGAGAGTGATCGTCTCGAAACTCATCATTGGCCGCTCGCCGCCGCGAATCGCTTGCGGCTCGGTGACGACGATCAGGTTTTCAATCCGGATGCCGTAGCCGCCCGTTTTGTAATAGCCAGGCTCATTGGAGAGAATCATTCCCGGCTTCAGCGCCTGCGAGTTCGATGCTTTTGCGATCCTTTGCGGACCTTCGTGGACGCCAAGAAACGAGCCGACGCCGTGACCGGTCCCGTGATCGTAATCAAGCCCTGAATCCCAGAGCGCCTTGCGAGCGAGGATGTCGAGCTGCGTTCCTGTCGTGCCGGCCGGGAAGCGCGCCGTCGCGAGCGCAATATGGCCTTTGAGAACGAGCGTGAAGCGTTCGCGCATTTCATTGGTAGGCGCGCCAATCGGCGCGGTGCGCGTGATGTCGGTCGTGCCGTCCCGGTACTGAGCGCCGGAATCGATGAGAAACAACTCGCCAAGCTTCAGCTTGCGCGACGTCTTTGTCGATACCTTGTAGTGAACGACGGCGCCGTTTTCGCCGGCCCCTGAGATCGTGTCGAACGAAAGGTCCAGCAGCTTTCCGGTCGACATCCGGAATTCTTCGAGCTTCGTTGCGGCGGCGATTTCATCGACCGAACCGTCCTGCGCCTTCGTTGCGATCCAGTGAAGAAACTGCGTCACCGCCGCGCCGTCGCGAATATGCGCGGTGCGGGTTCCGTTCAGTTCCGTCGCGTTTTTCGTTGCGCGGGGAAGGGCGCACGGGTCGGTCAGGTCAACGATCTTCGCGCCGTTTTCGGTCAACTCCGTCACATACTTCATCGGCGCGAGCGCTGGATCGATAGCGATCGTTCTGCCTTCTTTTCCAAGCCTTACGAGCACCGCCTCAACATCCGCCTCAGCCCTGATATCGACATCGTCGCCAAGGAATGAAGGCAATTCGTTGCCGACTTTCTCGGGCGCGATAAACAGCGTCGCCCTGCCGTCGCTCCACGCCAGCGCACGCGCGAGCGGAAGGGGCGTGCGCGATACGTCCTGCCCGCGAATATTGAAGAGCCACGCGATAGACGGCGGCGCGGTGATCAGCGCCGCATCGGCGCCGGCCTTGCTGACGGCTTCGGCGATTTCCTTGCGCTTCTCGGCGGAGGATTTTCCGGCGAGATCGAGCGTATGCGGCGTCGCGGGCGCAAGGGGGCGCGCCGGCTGATCTTTCCACGCGGCGTCAATCGGATTGCGGCACAGCGCGACCAGAGAAAAGCCCGCCTTCTTCGCCGCCTTTTCAAGTTTTTCAACGCCCGCTTTCGTGTGCAGCATCGGATCATATCCAACGCGTGAGTCATTTGGCGCATGGTCGCCGAGCCACTGGTCCGGCGGAGTCTCGACAATGTCTTCAAACGAAAAATATTTGTCATCAGTCTGCTGGCGAACCTGCAGCGTGTATCGGCCGTCGACGAAGATAACCGCCTTGTCCGTGAAAACGATTGCAGCGCCTGCGGAGCCTGAAAAACCAGAAACCCACATCAACCGTTCGGCATAGGCCGGTATGTATTCGTTTTGATATTCGTCATCGTGCGGAACGACGAAGCCGTCGATTTTTAGCGCTTTCATCTCCGCGCGCAGCAGCGGCAAATGCTTGCCGGCGAAGGTCTTGTCGGAGACGGGATCGAAATGTTGGAACATGCGTTTTCTGCCTCATTCGACGGTGCGCGATATATGGCGCCCCAAGCACACGGTCTCAAGCGCTGGCGTCTATAATTTGACGAAAAGCAGTACTGGCCAGGTTTGGTGATCGAGACGATTGATCAACTTGAATCCCGCAGCCTCATAGGCTGCGATGACCCCCGCCTCCTGATTGGCCATGAGTCCTGCCAGCATCACGCGTCCGCGCCGGGCTGCATGTTCGGCCATGGCGGGGGCAAACTCGACGAGCGGCCCGGCGAGAATATTTGCAAAGATGAAATCATAGGGCGCACGCACCCTGATGCGCGGATCGGCAAATCCGTCCGCGACGATCGCGCTGACGAGATCATCGACGCCGTTGAGCGCGATATTCTCCTTTGCGATCTCGACCGATCTTTCATCAATGTCGCTCGCAAGCACCTCCACATCCCAGAGCTTGGCGGCGGCGATTGCGAGTACGGCGGACCCGCAGCCAAGATCGAAAACAGCTTCCGGCGGGGCGCCCGCGAACCGGTCGAGCAACGTCAGGCAACCGGCCGTCGTTGGATGATGACCGGTGCCGAACGCCTGATTGGCGTCGATGCGGATTGCGATCCTTTGCGCTTCGTCTGACAATTTGTCGGCGTCATGCGAACCGTAGAGGACGAAGCGTCCGGCCTCGACAATTCCAAGACCTGCAAGCGCATGCGCAACCCAGTCGATGTCGGCGAGCTCTTCTACGGTCGGCTCCCCGATCCCAGTCGCTGCAAGCAGCGCCGAAAGGGTCTCGCTCGCCGGACGCTCCGTGAAATACGCCTCAAGCTTCCAGGCCGTCTCGTCGTCAGCGGCGGTGTCATCGTGTTTGGTAAGGCTCACCGCATCGGCGGGCGGGAATAAGACATCGGTCAACAAAACGCCTGCGCTCTCAAGCGAGGCCTCGCTTCCGGTCCAGATGGCTTTGTAAGTCGGCATGGCGCGCGATTACGCGGGGGCGAGGAAAGAGTCGACCACTTTCTTTTCGCCGGTATGGTCGAATTTGACAGTCACCTTCTGCCCGTCGGCGGAAACGACGCGGCCATAACCGAACTTCTGGTGAAAGACGCGCGCGCCGATCTGGAATTTCGAATTTCCGGGGCTGGCGATTGACACTGATTCTGCACGCCCTTCGATTACGGGCGCCGAAGCGTACGTTCGGCTCTGCGCCGCGCGCGCGCGCCTCCAGCCTGGGTTGTCGTAATACGCGTCGTCATCGACGCGCGCCGCGTCAAATCGCGACTGGCTTGCGAATGTTGACGCCGCATTGCCGTAAAGGCCGGGCCGCGAGACGACCTCAACCTCCCGCTCAGGCAATTCGTCAACGAAGCGCGATGGAAGCGCTGTCTGCCAGCGGCCGTACATCAGACGGTTCGCAGCAAAAGAAATCCGACAGCTCTCGCGCGCTCGCGTGATCCCCACATAGGCGAGGCGTCTTTCCTCTTCGAGGGCGGCGGTTCCGCCTTCGTCGAGCGAACGCTGCGAGGGGAAGACGCCTTCCTCCCACCCGGGCAGGAATACGACGGGAAATTCCAATCCTTTCGCCGCATGAAGCGTCATCAGCCAAATCTGGCCGTCCTCCGACCCTTCATTGTGGTCAGCGACCAGCGCGACGTGGTCTAGAAACGCAGCCAGCGTGTCGAATTCGGAGACCGCGTTGACGACCTCTTTGAGGTTATCGAGTTTCGAATCCGCTTTCGCCGATTTGTTATTGCGCCAGAAATCCGTGTAGCCGGACTCATCAAGGACGAGTTCGGTCAAATCGCGCGGCGACAGGTGGTCAATTTCGCCCGCCCAGCGATCAATCATCTCGACGAATTTACGGAGCGCATTGCGGGCCGCCGATCCGAGTTCTTCGGACTCAAGAAGCAGACGGCTCGTCATCAACATCGACGAACCCCTCGCACGGGAGAGGGCGTGAATGGTCCGCATCGTCTGCCCGCCGAGCTTTCGCGCCGGCTTGTTGGCGATGCGGTCGAAGGCAAGATCATCTTCGGCTGATCTGATCAGGCGAAGATAGGCGACGGCGTCCCTGACTTCCTCCCGTTCATAAAAGCGCGGGCCGCCGACGACACGATAGGGAAGGCCGAGCGTGTTGAAGCGTTCTTCAAACGCGCGCATCTGGAACGACGCGCGCACCAGCACAGCCATTCCGGAAAGGGAGCGTCCTTTCGCCTGTTCGCTTTCGATGTCGTCGCCGATCAGCCGCGCTTCCTCTTCGCCGTCCAAGACGCCGCGGACCTTGACGAGTTCGCCGTCGCTCCGGTCCGTCCATAATGTCTTGCCGAGCCGCGCCCTGTTCGCGGCGATGAGACCCGATGCGGCGGCGAGGATCGCAGGCGTCGAGCGGTAATTGCGTTCGAGGCGAATGACCTTCGCTCCGGGGAAATCCTTTTCGAACCGCAGAATGTTTTCAACTTCAGCGCCGCGCCAGCCGTAAATGGACTGGTCGTCGTCGCCTACGCAGCAGATGTTTTTGTGCTTTTGCGCCAGAAGGCGTAGCCATAAATACTGCGCGACGTTGGTGTCCTGGTACTCGTCGACGAGCATGTATCGGAATTTTTCCTGGTACTGGGCGAGTATGTCGGCGTGCTGCTGGAAAATCGTCAGATTGTGGATCAGAAGATCGCCAAAATCGGCGGCGTTGAGAGCCTTCAACCGGTTCTGATAGGCCGTATAAAGAGCGATCGCCTTGCCGTCCGCGAAATTCCAGGATTCGTTCGCCGGAACCTTGTCGGGCGTCAGACCCCGGTTTTTCCACCCGTCGATGACAGCCGAGAGGCCGCGTCCCGTCCAGCGCTTCTCGTCAAGGCCCGCAGCCTCGATCACCTGTTTTGCGAGACGAACCATGTCGTCGGCGTCGAGAATTGTGAAGGAGGGCTTTAACCCGACCAGTTCGGCGTGGCGCCGGAGGATTTGCGCGCCGATCGAATGGAACGTGCCGAGCCATTGCAGTCCCTCAACGCCTTCGCCGATCAATGCGCCGATGCGCTCCTTCATCTCGCGGGCCGCCTTGTTGGTGAAGGTGACGGCGAGAAGCTGCCAGGGCCTGGCGCGCCCGGTAAAAAGTATATGGGCGAGGCGGGTCGTCAGCGCGCGGGTCTTGCCTGTTCCGGCGCCGGCCAGCATCAGCACTGGACCTTCAGTCGCCTCGACCGCAGCGCGCTGCTCGTCGTTCAATCCTTCAAAATAGGCTGGCGCGCCGCCTGGAGCGTGCGCCTCTCCGCCGCTCAACCCTGCAAGCGCGCGCTCTGAAATTGACATTCTGGCGTTCACTGGGGGAGCCTACCGGAAGGAGAACGATTCTGGAACATTCCATATCGGCGGGCCGGCCGCCTGTGCAAGCTCCGGCAGTCGAATCTCCCCAGAATTCAACAGGTAAACAGGAGAGGATGTTGTCATGACGCGAAAAAAGACGGGCAAATTCGAAGTTTTCCGCGACAGGAAGGGCGAATTCCGTTTCCGGCTGAGAGCCGGAAACGCCGAGATCATTCTCGCGAGCGAGGCTTACAAGGATCGGGCGGGCGCACTGGCCGGCATCGAAGCGGTGAAGAAAAACTCGGATCTTCTCGCGCGCTTCGAGAAAAAGACGTCGGCCGGAGGCGATTTCTATTTCGTCCTCATGGCCGCAAATCATCAGGTAATTGGGACGTCGGAGCAATATTCAACTCAGGACGCCTGCGACAACGGCATCAAGAGCGTCATTCACACGGCGCGGCTCGCGGCGACAGAAGACCAAACGGACTGACTACGCGCTGCGACTTTTTGAGCGCCAGGGAAGCTGCGGCGTTCTCGCGCCTATTGCGCCGACTTCGTGACCAGCAATCCGCTCGCGCCGACCTCAAAGCCCGCGACATCCTTGATTTCGTCGAGCACGGCTTCGCAACCGCTTTCGACAAAGGCGAGATCATCGATCAGGAACTGGAGCACATCACCGGCGTTTTCGACGCGCGCGACAGTAACGTCGATGCTTTTTGCCGGTGCGCTAAGGAAGAAGCCGCCAGCCATCACACGCCAGCGAAACGTATCCTGCGTCCAGGCGAAGACGACCGTCGCATCTCCTGCAGACTCTCCATTCACGCCTTTCGCCGCAAGCGTAACTTTGAATTGCTCGCCTTCCTTGCCGCCGGTCGGATAGACGGACATCATCGCCGCGCAAACTGGGGCGTCAAAGGTGACCTTCAGCGGGCGTTTCCAATCGTCGCGATAATAGGCGGCGAAGACGCCTGAGGGCGGGCGAATGTAGGTGCACAGGCTGTCATACTGAAAGTAACGCTGATCGTCGCAAATCTGCCATTTGAGGCCTTTCGAAAATCCGACGCCGTATTTCTCCGCATACTGATCGCGAATCCTGTTGTTGTGAACGCCGGGCGGAGGTTCGAAAGTCATGATCGTGAAGCGAGGATCGAGATTTATGTCAGTCGCGCCGATATTTGCGATAGCGCGGGTCCGCGTCGCCGGATTGGAATCGCCGTCCGGGTCCGGCCCGTAACCGTTCTCATGGGCCTGCGCGAAAGCAGGCGCCGCCGCGAAACATTGCAGCGCCGCACATAGTGCGATCGACATCAATTTCAGTTTAAGCGCTGACATACAGATCCCCAATCCGACGTTCGAAGTTTACTCCCTGACCGCCCAATGCGCAAACTTCCGAAAATACTCATGAATCAAGCGGTTGGCGCGGCTGTTTCAATCGATCCTGTCTTGCCGCGCGAACTCGTCCCACATTTTCATCATCGGCGTCGGCTGGGCGTAGTGACCGTCATTCCAGGGCGCATCGACCGTAAGGGTTCCAACGCCTTTGTAATTCGAGAGCACGATTCCCGGAAAAGCCTTTATGAGATCATTGTTTATTTTCCGGTTCACCTCAGCGCTCTGTTCGCTCCAGTGATACGCCATCCACCACGTCGCGAATGCGCTTGATTTCTTCAGCTCTTTCGGAGGCGTCAGGTGGCTTCCGCCTTCATATCCTCCAAGGAAACGGCTGCCGGCTTTCTCGGCGATCGCCTTGTGTTCGGCGTACCGCGCAAGCAGCCAGGGCCCGGTCGCTTTGACGTCCCTGGGGCCGCTTGTGAGCAGGGTTGAAATGCGATCTGCAAACCCTTTTGGGTCCCGTTCAATTTCCGCAATCCATTTCGGCGCGTAAACGGCAGGATTTTTGGAGCCGAACATCGACTGCGACATTTCGTTGAAATGCCCGTAATAGTTGGTGACGGCGACGGCGGTTTTCGGGAGATATGCTTTCGGATTGACGCCGCTCTTGGTCAAATAATCGGTTAATCCTAAAAGCGCTTGCTGCGTGCGCCACGTGTTCGCTGTGTGACTGCCGACGATATAGACGACGTTTGGGGAAATCTTGCGCCTTGCGAATTCCTTCTCCAGCGCAATCATGTAGCGGCCGACGAGTATGCCGTATCCCTGGCCGACATTCTGTTTGGCCGCCGCCCCTTCCGCTATTGCGACCGCATAATTCGTCGTTACCCCGAAGCCGCTCGCATTGTTCCAGACTTCGTTGCCTGGCTCGAGATAAAGCGGGCGGGTCATCGGATAACCGGACGAAATATAACGGTCGACGAATTCTTTCGCGAAAATGTCCCATTCCGCGCTTGAGAGTACGTCGCCAGCGCGCTTCGAGACAGCGGCCCTGAACTTTGGGATGTCGATCCTGCCGGGCTTATCGGCGCGGCGCAGCGACGGGTCCGCCTGGCTGACCGGCGATCCAAGCTGCAGGGGAAGCGTCATCCAAACGGCCGTATCGGCCTCGACGCCGAGATTGAAGAGAACTTCGAAGGGAATGCTTGAAAAAGGCATCTCCGGCCAGGCGAGCGCGGAACGGTTTCCCCACGGCTCGGACATTGTCGCGATCTGATCGAAACGCCTCACCGGCAAATTGTTCGTGAGCTGAAGGTCCATCGTGCGCACGATGTCGTAGCGCTTCACATAGCCGATAAAGTCCGGGTTCCAGATTTTGCCTTGATCGAGCAGCGACTCGTATTTTTTCCGGTAGAAGCGGATGCCAGAGAGGCCGTCTCCCGTGATTTTGAAACGCATCGTTGCGCGCGTCACTTGTGACGGGTTCAATGTGTAGGTGACGCTGTTGTTCGTGCGCTTGGCGCTGACGGCGCCTTCCCACCGCTGCATGTAGCCGCGCGCATCGCCTTTCCAGGACAAAACGTAGTCATCCGCGTAGTAATCGGGGAACTGGTCAGCCTCCGAAAAGAAAGCCGCGATTTCACCCTGTTTCAATTCGGAGGCTTTCGCCTTTGGCAGATAGGTCTCAGGGTCCAGATAGCCGGCGTTTATCGCGTCGCGTCCGTCGATGCGCTTGCCTGCCGGGGGTTCGAAACTCCACCCGGCGCCGCGCGCCTGCGCCATATTGATGAAAGGTTCTTCCATATTGTAGGGCGCAGCAACGCCGATGCCGATTTGCAACTGATGCGTCCGCGGTTTCTCGGCGGCGTCGCCGGCAAGTCCGATGGATGCGGTCATCAATGAGGCGGCCGCCCCGAAAATCATTCGCCGGCTTTTCTTGCGATTCAACGCACGCTCCTTTGCCTGCTCATGGCGGTGCTGTCGCCACCCGGCGGCAGGAATAGGGCCAAAACAGGGCCTGGCCAATTACGCCTCTTTAATACTGCTCTCAGCGAGTATATACCGCGCCCGCCATGCGCGGTCGATTGGCGCTTGCGGGCAGCGTCGGACCGGCGTGTTACTGAAGAGGTGGATATGTTGCTTCGAATGCTGAAGGCGAAAATCCACCGCGCCCGGCTCACGATGACCGACCTTCACTACGAAGGGTCCATCGCGATCGACGAGGATATTCTCGAGATGGCGGGCATCCTGCCGCATGAAGAGGTCGCGGTCTGGAATGTCACGAATGGCGAACGGCTCGTGACCTATGCGCTTCCCGCCAAGCGAGGCTCCCGCGAGTTCATGCTGAATGGGGCGGCTGCGCGGCGCGCGGCGGCCGGCGATATCGTCATCATCGCCGCCTTCGCGCTAATGGACGCGGACGAGGCCAAAAGTTTTAAACCGGCTGTCCTTTTGATGGACGAAAGCAATTCGGTTGAACGCAGGCTCTGAACGCTTCAGCGCAACGCAGATCAAACGCTCCTTGACGCTGTCACGCAGAGCGCTGTCCATTCCTTTACCCAATTCGGAGATCTGAATGCGTACGTTTAAGCTTTTCCTCGCGCTGGCCGCAATCGGCGCCGCCTATCCCCACGTCGCGATTGCGAAAGGCGCGCCGGAGACCGCCGAAGCGCGGATCAAAAAGGATGTTGAATATCTCGCCGATGACGCGCGCATGGTCCGTGAAACTGGGACCAAAGGCTATGATGATGCGGCGAAGTACGCCGTAAAGCGAATGAAGGCGGTCGGCTTAAAGCCGGCCAATCGGCGCGAGTGGCTGCAGGACGTGCGGTTGCGGTCCGCCCTGAGAAAGACTGACGCTGCCGCGCTAACGCTTTTGCAAGGGGATGCTTCGACCGCGCTTTCGCATCCGGATGACTTCATCATCGGGCGAGATTTCAATCATGCCGAGTTCGATGTGACAGCGCCGCTTGTCTATGCGGGCTACGGCGTCGTCGCCCCGGAAGAAGGCGTTGATGATTATGCAGGGCTCGATGTCGCCGGCAAGATCGTCGTCATTTTCGGGGGCGCGCCGCCGGCGCTGACCACGGAAAAGCGGGCGTTCTACAGCGACGGCGATGAGAAGGCGAAAAGCGCTGCGGCGCGCGGCGCTGTCGGCATGATCGCCATTCAGTCGATTGATGGGGCCAAGCGAACCCCTTGGGAGCGCGCTGTTTCAGGCATCGGCCGCGCCGCCATGGCGACAATCGGACCGGACGGTCAGGCCGAAGTCGACGCGCCGTCGATCCGCGCCGGCGCAGGAATGAGCCCTGCCGGTGCTGCGAAGTTGTTTGAAGGCGAAGCGATTGAGTATGCGGCGCTGCAAGCAATGGAAGCAAAAGAGCTGGGTGCGCCGAAGGGTTTTGCGTTGAACAAATCCGCGCGCATCGCGGGCGCTTCGGTTCTTTCCGACACAAAAAGCGCAAACGTAATCGGCGTGATCGAAGGCTCGGACCCGGTCCTGAAAAATGAAGTCGTGTTGATGACCGCGCATCTCGATCATATTGGGATTTCGCCGTCGGCCAAACCGGGCGAGGACGCGATCAACAACGGCGCGCTCGATAATTCGGGCGGAGTTGCAGTGATGCTGGAAACGGCGCGGATGTTCAAGACTTCCGGCGCGAGGCCCAAGCGCACAGTCGCATTCGTGGCGCTGACGGCTGAGGAGAAAGGGCTTCTTGGTTCCGACTATCTCGCGCGTCATCCCGCCTACGCAGGCAAGCGCGTCGTATCCAACGTCAATCTCGACATGCCGATTGCGATTTATCCGTTCTCGGACGTGATCGCTTTCGGCGCCGAGCGTTCGTCGCTCGGGCCGGTCGTTGAAGCGGCCGCCAAATCAATGGGGATCGCGCTCGCAGCCGATCCGATCCCGCAGGAAAATCTGTTCATCCGGTCCGACCATTATAGTTTCGTGAAAGAGGGCGTACCGTCGGTGTTTCTCGTTCCAGGTTGGGCGAACGGGGGCGAAAGGGCGTTCCAGGAATTCCTCAAAAATCATTACCACAAGCCGTCAGACGACCTGAACCTGCCGATAGATTACAACGCGCTCGCTCGCTTTGCTGATTTGAACTATCGCATTTCGCGCTCGCTCGCCGATGCGCCTTCTGCGCCCGCATGGGTCGAAGGCGATTTCTTCGGAGAAAAGTTCTCGAAGTGAGTACGCGTTAAAGGTCCGGTTCAATCCAGCCGCGCCGCGCTTCAACGGAGAACAACCGTTCTTTCGAATAAAAACGCAGCGGATAATCCGTCGCAGCGAGCGTTGAAGCGAGCAGCCGCGTTGCGCGCTCGCCGATTTCTTCGTGCGAAAACGGCGCAACATAGGCGTCGATGCGCCGAAGAAAGAGCAAAGTGATCGTGTGATGATACCCTTGCGTATCATCGTTCACGCCGCCGACAGATTCATTGTAGGCGCGAATGTAGGAAGGGGCGAGCGTTTCCGCGCGCGCGAGGCCCTCCAAGTTGAGCAGCGTTGTCGCGAAGACAAGATGCGCCGGATGCGTCCATTCGGGGCGCGGAAGATATAATCCCGTCACGCCGTTATAAATGTGAAGGGCCATATCGTCGGTGACGACGGCTCCGGCGCGGATGGGCTCGCGATCATTGGGTGTCATTCTTGTTTTCCATATTTTGACAGGCAGGCGCCGCATCATTAGGACGCGGGCCGCAAAATGAACTGGGATGGAGACCTGCTGAACCGCCAGCGTGCGCTGAGTTGACGGTTAGAAGGTCGCCGAAAAAAGCGGCCTGTCGGGTCCGACGCCGGCGCGCTTCATGCCGTCGCCGTTCCAGGCGAAGGCTATTTCCCCTTCGCGCGAAACAGCGATGACGCCGCCATTGCCTCCCTGTCGGGCGACATCTTTGATGAGACCTTGCGTCGCCTGACCAAGTTCTGCGCCCTGGTAGCGAACGCGGCTTGCGACATCCTGCGCGCCGCCTGCAAGAATGAAATATTCTCCAAGACCCGTGCACGATGCGGCGACATATTCATCCGCCCACGTCCCGGCGCCGATAAGCGGCGTATCGCCGACCCGCCCTTCAAGTTTTCCGAAAACGCCGCCGGTCGACGTGGCGGCGGCGAGCCGCCCTTGTGCGTCGAGCGCAACGGCGCCGACCGTTCCGTGGCGAAGTTCGTCTTCAAGCATTTCGGCTTCGGTGACGCCGATCGGCGTCACGTAGTAACCCTTTGGATCGGTCACGAATTCGGCGCCATGCGCACGGCAGAAATTTTCGGCGCCGCGCCCGACGAGCATCACATGCGGGGTCTTTTCCATCACGAGCCGCGCAGCGCGGATTGGAGATTTCACATGCGCGATCGCGGCGACTGATCCTGCGCGCCGCCGTGGGACGGCGTCCTCGCCCGGCAATCCGCCTTCCATGATCGATGCGTCGAGTTCGACGTACCCGGCCTTGTTCACGGCGGAGCCGCGGCCCGCGACGTAAAAGCCCGTCTGCTCCATATCGACGACCATCGCCTCGACGACGTCGATTGCGCGCGCTCCTTCCTTCAGCATCGCTTCGCCGCGCGCGCAGAGCCCGGCAAGGTGCGCGTCGGCGCGCGAATAGTCGCGACCGGCGCGCGCGCCGGCGCCGCCATGAAGGGCGAGAGCGATTTTCGAGGGCTTCGACATGTATCGTTCCTTTCGGCCCGGGCCTTTTACCGCATTTTGACCAGTAGCCAATCGCGGCTCGCCGTCTTATGAACGCGGCCTGTCTTTTTGGATGCATGGGATTTAAAGCCGATGACCCATCTGGCGCTCGTCCGGCACGGACAAAGCGAATGGAACCTTGAGAACCGTTTTACCGGCTGGGTCGACGTCGACCTGACCGAGCAGGGTCGGGCCGAGGCGAAGAAGGCCGGCGATCTGCTGAAGGCGACCGGCATTATCTGGTCCGGCGCCTACACGTCGGTGCAAAAGCGCGCGATCCGGACGCTCAACATTGCGCTCGATGAAATGGACATGATGTGGCTGCCGGTGATCAAGGACTGGCGTCTCAATGAACGCCATTATGGCGGGCTCACCGGCCTCAACAAAAAAGAAACGGCCGACAAACACGGCGAAGAGCAGGTGAGGGTCTGGCGGCGCAGCTATGACACGCCGCCGCCGCCGCTCGATCCGGCGAGCCCGTACAATCCCGCCCGCGATCCGCGATATGCCGGGCTCGAAGGGCGAATCCCCGCAACCGAATCGCTAAAGACGACGCTCGAACGGGTGACGCCGCTATGGCAGGCGGAGATTGCGCCGCGCCTTCGCGGCGGCGAATCGCTCATGATCGCCGCGCATGGCAATTCGCTGCGGGCGCTGGTGAAGATTTTGCTCAGCGTCGCCGACGATAAAATCGTCGAGGTCGAAATACCGACCGGCAATCCGTTGTTGTTCGAATTCGAGCGGGGATCGATCAAGCCGAAATCCGCGCGGTATCTCGATTTGTCGCGCGCTACGCCGTTGCCGCAGCTTTCCTGAGTTTGCCGGCGCCTTGCCGTTGCTCAAGTTTTCGTTGCTTGATAATTTCGGCGACTTCGAAAGCGACTTCCGCGCCAGGCGTGAAACTCGACATGAAATGGCTGATCACATCCATGTCGCCGGAAAGCTTTGAGCGCTTGCGCATCTCATCGAGGTAGACCTCGCTGCGCATCGCCTGCATCAAGGTAGCGACATCCGTTTCGATCTTTGCGATCGCCGGCGTATCGGCGCCGCGCCGCGCCACCATTTCGCCGCTCATGTAATAGTATGTGTAGGGATGATCGTCGATCATCAGCTGCAGGACGTAATTCGAGTGCGGAATGGCGCATTTGTTGGCGAACATCTCAACCGCAAGCGCCACGGAATCGGGGACGAGGTCGTTCGAGAAAATGCACTCCTTCGGTTCGGAATGCCCGGGGCAGTTCATGAAATATTCGATCGACCAGAACATCAGCGACCTAAGGGTCGGCCTCAAAGCCTCCCCGGCGTCGGTCAGGCGGTACTGGTTCCGGCCGTCGCCCGTCGAGGCGACAAGATTTGCCTCTTCGAGCTCCTTCAGCCGCTTGCTGAGGAGATTCGTGCCGATGCCCGGCAAGGCGGCGTGAAGGTCGCCGAAGCGCCTTGGTCCGAGGAATAGCTCCCGGATAATCAAGAAAGTCCAGCGTTCGCCAAGCAGGTCAAAGGCATAAGCGAGAACGCAGTCCTGGTTGTAAGTCCTTGACATTCCATCCCTATCTGCAAGCGGTCGCTCGCGGCGCACCGTCTTCAATGAGCCGGCGTCATATTTTTGGGCGCCAGCGTAACAAATTTCAGGCCGCTCGACAAAAATGATATTGACACTTTAAAAAACAATAGTAAATAGGATCACATAATACGGATCAACAAGCCAAACGCGTTCGCAACCCTACTGAAAGGAAACCGCCATGAAAAACCTCCTGATCGCCGCCGTCGCCTCGGCCGTCGCTCTCAGCATCGCGCCCGCCTATGCGGCGAGTTCGTCGGAGCAGATTTCGCTTTGCTCAGCCGCGCTCGAAGCGCAGGGCATCGCCCCCGCCGACATCTTCAAGAAGAAGTTCGTCAACATCAAAGGCGCGGCGCTCAAAACCGTCACCTTCAAGCTGACGCCGCTCGCCGGCGGCGACGCGCAGGTCGCCGAATGCCAGATCAAAGGCAGCAAGGTCGTCGGCGCCGCGATCAAGGCTTAATTGAACAAGAAGATTGCTCGCCCCTGAAGCGAGTTATTGATGGAAACGCCCGCATTCCCCTTTGCGGGCGTTTTCTATTTTTCTCTATTTTGCTTTAAGCGAGCGATAGGCGGTGCGCGTCATCTCCTCACCGTTGATAAACGAGGCGCCCCATTTCGGATTTAGATCCTTCAGGGGGTCGGCCTTCACGACAGCTTCTTCATCGAGGCCTTTGCCGATCAGCGCCGCAATGCGCGCCCTGACGTCTTTCAACATCGCGACATGGGCGGCCAAATCGCTCTTTGTCGCCAGCGGGCCGTGGCCGGGAATGATCTTCGTGTCATTATCAATCGCAGCAAGGACAGTTTCATGCGCCGCGATAACGCCGTCGAGATCGCCGCCTGAATCAAGGTCGATGAATGGGTAGCCGATGTTGAAAAAGATGTCCCCCATATGGACGACATTCGCGGTTTCAAAATATACGATTGCGTCGCCGTCGGTGTGTGCGCGGGCCGGATGGCGCACGCGAATTTCATGGCCGTTCCAGTAGAATGAGGCTTCATCGCTGAAGGTGATGACAGGAAGCGCGGCGACCGGCGCCGGCGGTGTCTCATATCTCGCCGTCTTCAAACCTTCCTTCAGCCTTTTGCGCACATTGTCATGGGCGACAATGATCGCGCCGCTGTTGCTGAATGCTTCGTTGCCGCCCGTGTGATCTTCGTGCCAGTGGGTGTTGAGAACGAATTTGACTTTCTTGTCGCTGACCTTGGCGATCGCCTCCAGGATCTTGCCTGAAACTGGCGCGTACTGATCGTCGATGACGAAAGCGCCGTCAGGCCCGACTGAAAGCCCGATATTTCCGCCAGCCCCTTCTAGCATGTAAATTCCCGGCGCGACCGAGATCGTCTTGATTTCGACGGCGCTGAAGTCCCTTTGGGCAAGGGCGGGGGCGGCCGACGCGAAAAGGATCGCTGCGGCGGCAAGGCTCGTTCTCATGAAAGGCTCCAAAATTGCTGCGAAGTTCTTAACCCATCTTCAGCAATGATAAAGCCTGCGGCGACATTCCTTGTTGCGATGCGAAAGGGCGGGACTTAAGAGTGGCCGACTTCGGAGGAAATATGTCCTGGAAACCGGACAGCTGGCGGGCAAAGCCCGCGCGCCACATGCCCGCGGATTATCCTGATCCGGCGGCGCTAGAGGCTGTCGAAAATGAGCTGTCGACCTATCCGCCGCTTGTTTTCGCCGGAGAAGCAAGGACGCTTCAATCGGAGCTCGCGGAAGTCGTCGAAGGGCGCGCCTTCCTGCTGCAAGGCGGGGACTGCGCCGAGAGCTTCAAGGAATTCCACGCAAACAACATCCGCGACACGTTTCGGGTGCTCCTCCAGATGTCGGTCGCGCTCACTTTCGGCGCGGCGATGCCGGTGGTCAAAATCGGAAGGATCGCCGGTCAATACGCCAAACCGCGGTCGGCGCCGACCGAAACGTCGGGCGGCGTGACGCTGCCGAGCTATCGCGGCGACAACATCAACGGGATGGAGTTCGACGCCGGCGCAAGAACGCCGGACCCGCAACGGCTGCTGAAGGCGTACGGCCAATCGGCCGCGACTTTAAATCTGCTGCGCGCTTTCGCCGGCGGCGGTTACGCAGACCTGCATAACGTGCACCGGTGGACGCTAGAATTCGTCGAAGGCAACCCGCAGGCGGAACGGTACCGCGCGCTTGCCGACCGGATTTCCGAAGCGCTGAAGTTCATGGAAGCGTGCGGAATCACTGCGAAAGAAGTGCGCGCGGTGAGGGAAGTCGATTTCTATACAAGCCATGAAGCGCTGTTGCTCGGTTTCGAACAGGCGATGACGCGTGTCGATTCGACGACCGGCAGGTGGTACGACACGTCCGCACACATGATCTGGATCGGCGATCGAACGCGTCAGGTCGATGGCGCGCACGTGGAATTTTGTCGCGGCGTCGGAAATCCGATCGGCGTCAAATGCGGTCCGTCGCTCACGCCGGACGAACTCATCGGATTGCTGGACGCGCTTAATCCCGCCAACATTCCGGGGCGTATCGTCCTGATCGCAAGGTTCGGCGCGAACGAAGTCGGCAAGGGATTGCCGCCGCTGATCCGCAAGGTCCAATCAGAAGGACGCAAAGTCGTGTGGTCGAGCGATCCGATGCATGGCAACACGATCAAGGCGGAAAACGGGTTCAAGACGCGCCGCCTTGGCGATGTCCGCTCCGAGATTGATTCATTTTTCGATATATGCCGCGCTGAAAACGCCTACCCCGGCGGGGTTCACCTCGAGATGACGGGCCAGAACGTCACCGAGTGCCTTGGCGGCATGCAGGATATCTCCGAAAGCGATCTCGCTTCGCGCTACCAGACCCATTGCGACCCGCGCCTCAACGCCACTCAGGCGCTGGAATTGGCGTTTTTGCTTGCCGACGAGCTCAAGCAAAGTCGCGACCGGGCCAGCTAACCAGTTGAAACAGGCCGAAACATAGTTTGAATGCCCTGCGCCGTCTGTCCGTATCCCCTTAACCGGGGGGCGGCTATGGTCCCTCCCGTTCATACAAGGCGTTTAGAGAAGAGCGGGTGGAGCTAAAGCTGAAGACGGGCGTCGTCGGCGCGGGCGTTTTTGGCGCTTTCCACGCTGGAAAACACGCGTCCTCCTCGCGAGCGGACCTTACCGGAGTATGGGATATCGACGCCGATCGGGCCGGTGCGCTCGCCGACCGTTTCGGGGCGAAACGTTTCTCGAGCCTTGATCTCCTGCTGTCTACGGTGGACGCGCTGACGATCGCGACGCCGGCTCCCACGCATTTCGATATCGCAAAACGGGCCCTGACGGCGGGCAAACATGTTTACGTCGAAAAGCCTCTAGCGATGACGGTTGCGGAAGCGGACATCCTGATTGCGCTCGCCGAGCGAAAGTCGCTTGTGCTCCAGGTCGGTCATCAGGAACGGTTTGTCCTTGCGGCGATGGGCGCTCCGCGTGATGACGCTGCGCCGCGCAGGTTGGAATTCTCGCGCTGCGGTCCGCCAAGCGGACGGGGCGAGGAGGTCTCGGTCGTATTCGATCTCATGATCCACGATCTGGACATTGCGCGCCTTTTCGGTTTTGGAGCGCCGCTGAAGGTCGCAGCTTCCGGCGATCGACACGAGACGATTGCGACGCTGACATTTGAAGGCGGCCGGCAATGTTCCTTCATCGCAAGCCGCCGCATGGATGCCCGGCGCCGCGTCCTCCGGGCGGAATATGATGATGGCGCAGTCGAGATCGACTTCGTCAACCGGACGATTTCGAATTCCGCTGAAGCGAATGCTGCGAAGAAACAATTGAACATGAGCGCATTCGCCGATCCGCTCGGCGTCAGCGTAGAAGCGTTTTTCTCGTCGATTCTCGACGGCGCCAAAACAATGATCGATGGCAAAGCAGGGCGCGGCGCCATTGAATGGGCGGCGCTGATTGAAGGCGCACGCGAGAAACTGAATGCTTCGGCTCCGGCTTATGACAGGATGATCGCGTGAACGGCGTCGCAAATCTCATGCTTGCGGGGAAGACGGACGTCGGCGAGATCGCGTTTATCGACCTCAAGGCGCAGCAACGCCGCATTCGCGGACGCATCGAAGCGCGGTTGAAGGCGGTCCTCGATCACGGCCGTTACATCGCCGGCCCCGAAATCGATGAACTTGAAGCGCTCCTCGCCGAGAAGACCGGCGCTGCCGCCGCAGTCGCCTGCGCAAGCGGTACGGCGGCGCTGATTATCCCGCTGCTTGCCGAGGGAATAGACACCGGCGACGCAGTCTTTATTCCGGCCTTCTCGTATAATGCGACGGCGAACGCGGTGCTCCTCACCGGCGCGACGCCGATTTTCGTCGATATCGATCCCCAGACCTTCAACATGGACGCCGGCGACCTGGCGCGCCGTATCGACGCGGTGAAGCGCGAGGGAAAACTTCGCCCGGCCGCAGTCATTCCGGTCGATCTATTCGGATCACCCGCCGATTATCCCGCCATTGCAGAGATCGCGCGCCGCGATAATCTTTTCGTTCTCGCCGATGGCGCGCAAGGGTTCGGCGGTCAGCTCGACGGAAAGTGGGTCGGAAATCTCGCGCCCGCGACGGCCACAAGCTTTTTCCCCGGCAAGGCGCTTGGCGCTTATGGCGACGCCGGCGCCATCCTTGCGCAGGATCTTGGCGTCATCGAGCGCTGGATGTCGATCCGGTGGCATGGAACGGATTCGGCGCGGAAGAACTCCGTGTGCGTTGGTTTCAACGGACGCATGGACAGTTTTCAGGCGGCGGTTCTGCTCGAAAAACTTGCGATCTTCGACGAAGAACTCGAAGCGCGTCACATGATCGCGGAAATTTATGAGCGGCGCCTTAAATCAGTCGCAAGGCCCCAATCGCATCTTTCAGGCGCAAGATCCGGTTATGGTTACTTCACGCTTCGCACCACCCGTCGCGACACGGTCGCCGCATCGCTGAAGGCGCATGGCGTGCCGACTGCGATCTATTACGGAACGCCGCTGCACAAGATGCCGGCCTTTGAGCGATTTGCGCCTGCGGACGGCCTGCGAATGACCGAAGCTGTTTGCGAGGAAGTGCTATCGCTGCCGATGCATCCGTACCTGACGCCAGATCAGGCGCATTATATATGCGATTGCGTGGAGACGGCGGTTCGCGCCAACGACGCCTGACTGCGTGCCGGAGTGCGGCGTTTCTCAGCGACAGCATGCAATATGACGACAGGCAGAGCCCCAAGCGCAATCAGGACAAGTGCGTCAGGAGCGGCTTCTGCCAGACGTTCGTCGCCGGCGAGGCGATAGACCCTCGTCGCCAGCGTCTCGAAATTGAAGTCCCGCAAGATCAGCGTCGCGGGCAATTCCTTGACGATATCGACGGCGACAATGATTGCAGCGGCGACAATCGAGCGCCGCATGAGCGGCGCATGTATGCGCATCAATATGCCGCCGGTCGATGATCCAAGCATCTTTGCGGCGGCGTCAAAACCCGGGTCGATCTGCGCTAGGCCGCCGGACGTCGTATTGAATCCGGCGGTGAGGAAGCGGACTGTGTAAGCGTAAATGAGCGCCGCAGGGCCAGCGAGGCCCCATAATCTTTGGCCGGTCAACTCGCCGGCCGCTGAAAAAACCGCCAGCACGCCGATCGCGATCACGGCGCCGGGTATCGCGTAGCCGAGCGTTGCGATGCGGATCATGATTCCAATCGCCGGGCTCGGCGTCGCCCGCCCGACATAGCTGAGGCCGATGGCGGCGGCGAGTGTCGCCAGCGTTCCGCCGGCCGCGATTGAGATGCTGTTTGAAAATGCAGAATACAAACCGCGAGACGCATAATTCCACATTGACAGATCAACCTTCGCGGCGATCGCCGCCAGCGGCGCGATGAAGCCGAAGAGGATCAACAATGCGCAAAACAACAGGGCGGCTGCGCTATGAACCCCAGTTAGCGCGAACCTTGATTCAGATGATGAAACGCGGGGCGCGTCAGCGGCCCGCCCGCGCCGTCCGAGCGCTTCAATCGCAACAAGCGCCAACGCAAACAGGAACAGTCCTGACGCAAGTTGGGATGCAGCTGCGAGGTCGCCGAAACTGTGCCAGGTGCGAAAGATCCCGACGCTGAGCGTTGGGACGCCGAAATAATCGGCGACGCCGAACTCTGCCGCCGTTTCCATCATGATGAGCGCAATTCCGCCAGCAATCGCGGGCCGCGTCGCCGGGAGAAGCAACCGGACCGCCGCGCGCAATGGCGATGCTCCAAGCGTTCGCGCAGTCTCCATGATCGCCGCCGAGCGTGACGCCAGGGCCGCGCGCGCAGCAAGATACGCGTAAGGATAGAGCGTCATCGCGAGCACGAAGGCGGCGCCCGGAAGACTGCGAATTTCCGGGAGCCCGATTGCGGATAAGGTGCGGGCGACGAGCGCCATCATGCCGAACGGGCCAAGCAGGTCCGCATAGGCGTAGGCCGCAATATAGGCAGGCATCGCGAGAGGCAGCGCGAGCGCAAAAGTCAGGAATCGACGGAACGGGAAATCGCACAGCGCCGTCAGCAACGCGGCGATAACGCCGGCGCCGCCGGCAATAGCGCCGACCAGAAGGCAGAGCAAAATCGTGCCGGCGGCATAGGCGCCGCCCAATGTTGTTATTACGTGCCTGATCGTGTCGCCATAGGGCGCCAATAGGCTGGTCAGGACTGCGAACGCCGGCGCGGAGACCAGGACCGCAAGCGCAACTGGCGCCGTTGCGGCCGTCCAGCTGAAAGCCGAGGCGCCGGCTCGTCTGGTTGCTGCGATCGTATCTTGAACCATGCGGCAAGGCCTATCATTCGTCGCCGGATGATGCGAGATGAAAGGCCCTATGAGCCTCGTCTTGCGGGATATCCGCCACAGCTACGGTGCAGGAATCGTTGTCGACGGCGTAAGCCTTGAGGCGGGGCCGGGCGAGATTGTCGCGCTGTTTGGTCCGTCGGGCTGCGGAAAGACGACCTTGCTCAGGATCGCCGCCGGACTTGAGCCGCTTCAGGAAGGGTCAGTCGAACTCGAAGGCGAAGCGCTCGCGAATTCGCAAAAGCGGCTGCCGCCCGAAAAGAGGCCGATCGGTTTTGTCTTTCAGGATTTCGTCCTCTTCCCGCACCTGACAGTCCGCAAGAATGTCGCGTTCGGGCTTTCGGACCTTTCGGCGCCTGAACGCGAGGCGAGAATTGACGATGAGTTGAAGGCTGTCGATCTTGTCGATTTCGGCGACCGTTTTCCGCACCAATTATCGGGCGGCCAGCAACAGCGTGCGGCGCTTGCTCGCGCGTTCGCGCGTCACCCGCGCGCCATGTTGCTTGATGAACCCTTCGCGAGCATAGATGTCGCGTTGAGGCAGAAACTTCGCGCGGAAATGCGGCGCCTGCTGAAAGCGCGGTCGACCCCCACAATTCTCGTGACGCATGATCCGTCCGAAGCGATCGAGCTTGGGGACAAGATCGCCGTCATGCGCAATGGCCGGATCATTGAGACCGCATCGCCAGAGCGGTTGTTTCGAGCGCCCCAGACCGTAAGTGCGGCGACGATTTTTCCGGGATGCCAGGCGCTCGCCTGCAAACCCGTTGAAAACGGAGTTCAAACAGCATTTGCGCTCATCGGCGGCATAGCGCGGCCGGCTGACGCGGCGTTTGTCGTGATTCATGATGGCGGCGTTGCCGTCCGCCCGGCCGGGGCGGGGGATAACCGGGTTATCGACTGCCGGTTTTCAGGCCCCGATTGGCTGATTTCCGTAACGAACCCGGCGGCCCCCGGGATTGTCCTCAAGGCGAAAAGCGCACACCCGCTCACGATCGGAGACGCCGCAGAGATAACGATCAGCTCGGCGTTCACCCGGATTCTTGCGTCCTAGCGCCGCACCGGAATTGGTTGCAGTTGATAATCATTCGCAGTATCGTCACCGCAATGTTGCGGGAGTCTAAACGGTGAAATCAGCAGTTCTGGCGGCGGTTTGCGCTGCGCTTTTATTCAGCCTTCAAGGGTGCGGAAAATCCGCGGGCGAGGCAGATGAGGCCACAAAAAGCGAACCGACCCGGGTGATCGTCGGCGAGGTCAATGTCTATTCGGGGAGGCATTACGACTCAGATCTTGCGATCTACGACGCGTTCACCCGCAAGACCGGGATCAGGGTCAACATCATTGAAGCTGGCGGCGACGCGCTGATCGAGCGCCTCGCGCGGGAAGCCGATGCAAGTCCTGCCGACATTTTCATCACGGCGGATGCGGGAATGCTCTGGCGCGCCAAGCAACGCGGCGTTCTGCAGGCGATCAAGGATGCGACCATCCTGGCGCGCGTTCCCGATCATTTCCGCGACGCTGACAATGAATGGGTCGGATTGTCGAAGCGCGCGCGCATCATCATTTATAATAAGGCGAATGGCGCGCCGGCGGGTCTTGGCTCGTATGATGATCTTGCTAAGGCGGAATTCCGCGGAAAGGTCTGCGTGCGATCATCGACGAACGTCTACAATCAATCGCTCCTTGCCGGGATCATTGAACATGAAGGCGAAGCGGCGGCGGAGATTTGGGCGAAGGGCGTTGTCGCCAATTTGGCTCGCAAGCCCGAAGGCAACGACACAACACAGATCGAAGCAGTCGCCGCCGGCGAGTGCGAGCTCTCGATCGTAAACAGCTATTATCTCGCCCGATATCTTGGCGCCGATGACGATAAAATGAAGATGATCGGCGAAAAAGTCGGCTTCATCTTCCCAAATCAGGAGACAAGCGGAACGCACGTCAACGTCTCCGGCGCCGGCGTTGCGCGGTATGCGCCAAACCCGGAAAACGCCGAAGCGCTCATCGCCTATCTCCTCAGCGATGAGGCGCAACAGGCATTCGCCGCAGGCAATAATGAATATCCGGTTGTCGAGGGAATTGCGCCGACAGGGCCGGTCGCGAAATTGGGCGCCTTTCTAGCGGATGATATCGACATGACCGCGCTCGGCGAACACCAGGCGGAGGCGGTCAAGATATTCGACAAGTCCGGCTGGCAATAGGCGCTGGCGGGATGATAAAGACGCAGGATGAATGGTCCGCGCGATCTTGCATCTCTGACCGCCCGCGCGAATGCGGGTGACGCAGAAGCGCAATATGCGCTTGCGGCCGCCTTAAGCCGGAGCGGCCGCCGGGACGAAGCCGATATCTGGTTGCACGCCGCCGCTGAAAAAGGCTGCGCGGACGCGCTCTACACCATGGCGACGCGGCTTCTTAACAAATCCGAGAATGCGGAAGCGGCGGCGGCGCGACTGTCGGAGGCGAAGGAGAGCGGCTCCGCCGAAGCCGCGCGGCTTCTTGGCGTTATGCGCGCGCTCGGCCTCGGAATGCCAAAGGATGAAGCGAGCGCCCTCGCTGACTTGCTCGAATTGGCAAAATCCGGCGACGCGGGCGCCGCGCGTGAAATTGCATGTATCCTCGCGCTGAGTGATATCGACGACGCCAATATTGCGGGGCTTATCGGCAAATGCGGCGGCGTTGATCCGGTTGCAGCGGCGTTCGCATTGGTCCGCGCGAGCGCTGACAGGGCGGTTGAAGGCGATCTGGCCGAATGCGCGACCCTGCTGCGACGGATGCGTTATCCGCGTGCTGCGAATTTGACCAACCGCGCGCTCCGACGGGAAAACCCGGTCAACACGACGCTAGATTGGAATAAGATTTCCGCGTCGTTGACGATGTCGCCGCCAAGATCGCTCGCACCGGAGCGATTGTCTGCGTCGCCTGACATTGTGATTTTTCGCGACGCGGTTCCGCCGGAAATCTGCGAATATGTGATTGCGCATTCGGCGTCGCGTCTCGGGCCGTCGCTCGTCTATGACCCGAGAGAAGCGCGTATGGTGCGTGATCCGCTGCGCACGTCCGCAACGGCGAGCCTTAGCCCGATCGACCTCGACCTTGCGCTCATTGCGCTGAACCGGTTCATCGCGAAGGCTGTTGATTGCGACGAAGCGAACGGCGAATTCCTGAGCGTCCTCAGCTACGCGCCGGGCCAGCAATATCGTCCGCATTTCGATTGCATCCCGCCAGGTCCCGATTTCGAGAAGAACGGTCAAAGGATCAAAACGGCGCTGCTGTTTCTTAATGAGGACTATGTAGGCGGCGAGACGCAGTTCACCGAAATCGACCTGAAAGTGCGTGGGCGCTGCGGCGATTTACTCGTATTTTCCAACCTTACGCCGGAGGGAAAAGTAGATCTTGCAGCGCGGCATGCGGGGCTCCCGGTGATAAGCGGCGCCAAATGGCTCGGATCGAAGTGGTTCCGGACAAAGATATTCCAATTCTAGCCTATCCATCGATATAACATATGATATAACGTCCGCAAAAATATGCTGCGGAGGAAGAATTGGCTCACGATCATAATAACCACAGCGACGGCGACGGTCGCGAACCGGCAGGGCTTACACGAAACGAAAGCCTTGTCTGGGAGGCGCTTGCCGAGGCCGGCGGACCGCTAAAAGCCTATGAAATTCTGGACCAGTTGAAGAACAAGGGCGTACGCGCGCCCATGACCGTTTATCGTGCGCTCGAGGGCCTTGAACAAAAGGGGTTTATCCACAAACTCGAAGGCATAAACGCCTTTGTTCCCTGCAAGCATGAAGGCCCGCACGAAGTGCAGGTATTTCTTGTTTGCGAAAGCTGCGCTTCCGCCAAGGAAGTCGAGCTTGATGTTATCGAGGCGAATTTGCGCCCGCTTTTGCGCCGTTCGTCGTTTCACATGAAAACGGCTCGCCTTGAAGCGCGCGGCCTTTGCCTGAATTGCCAGGCTCCAGCGGCGGCCTGAAGAAAAATAGATCGGTCGATTCCCGGGTAGAATCATTGACTGCGAACCGGCGCCTTCTATTGTCGCGCCCGATGACGAACCTTTGGGTTCGCCGTTACGCGTATGCGGGAGAGATCGCTGGCGAATAGCCGGCGGCGCCGAAGGAGCAACCGCCCCGGAAACTCTCAGGCAAAAGGACCGCGCGCGGGTTAAAGGCTGGAAAGCGAAAGGGCGATAAGCCCGATCCACCGAAGGAGTAAGCCGGCGGAATATCCGCAAGGTGAAATCTCTCAGGTTCCGTGACAGCCGGGGTTGCCGCCAATCGGGCGGCGATTGCTCATGGAACCGCTGATGAAACGCACTTCGCTCTATGGCCTGCATCTGTCGCTCGGCGCGAAGATGGTTGAATTCGCCGGATATGAAATGCCGGTGCAATATCAAGACGGCGTTCTGAAGGAACACAATCACGCGCGCACAAAGGCGGGATTGTTCGACGTTTCGCACATGGGCCAGGCGTTTTTGACGACGAAGCGCATGGCGCCGGGGAACGACGCCGCGCATGCCGATATCGCTGACGCAATTGAAACGCTGTTGCCCGGAGAAATCCGTAAGCTGAAAAAAGGCGGGATGCGCTATTCCGTTCTGCTCAACGAGCAGGGCGGCATCATGGACGATTTGATGGTGACGCGTCCTCCGGGCGATGAAAAACAAGGGATGCTGTTCCTGGTCGTCAATGCGGCGATGAAGGATCAGGATTTCGCGCACATCAAGAAGTCGTTGGCGGACCGCGCAACGCTCGAAATCGCCGGCGACCGCAGCCTGCTTGCGTTGCAAGGTCCAACCGCCGCGCGCGTTCTCGACACAATTGTTCCAGGCTGTGCGAAACAGACATTTATGACCATGGCGCCTTATGTCTGGAACGGCGTCGATCTCATTGTCTCGCGCTGCGGTTATACGGGCGAAGATGGTTTTGAGGTTTCCGTTCCGAACGCGCACGCGGAATCATTGGCGAAAGCAATGCTCGCGCATCCAGATGTCGCGCCGATCGGCCTTGGGGCGCGCGACTCGCTGCGGCTTGAGGCGGGGCTTTGCCTCTATGGCCATGATATCGATGCGACGACGTCGCCCGTTGAAGGCAATATCGCTTTCGCCCTTGGCAAACGCCGAAAGGAAGAAGGCGGCTTTCCGGGATCGGCGCGCATCGCGCGCGAACTTGCAGAAGGTCCAAAGCGCCTCCGCGTCGGCTTGAAGCCCGAGGGACGCGCCCCCGCGCGCGAAGGAACTGAAATCGTCGATATGAACGGCGCCAAAATCGGCGTTGTCACCTCAGGCGGATTTGGCCCGACGCTCAATGGCCCGCTCGCCATGGGGTATGTCGATCAGGCTCACTCGAAAACCGGAACCGGCGTTCAGTTGATGGTGCGCGGCAAGGCGCTGCCCGCTGTCGTCGTCGACATGCCTTTCGTCCCCCACAATTATTATCGCGGCTAGGAGAGTGAGATGTCTGTGAAATTCACCAAGGATCATGAATGGGTGCGCATTGACGGCGCTGTCGCAACGATCGGCATCAGCGTTCATGCGGCCGAGCAACTCGGCGATGTCGTTTTTGTCGAGCTTCCTGCGATCGGCAAGAAGTTCAAAAAAGGCGACGACATGGCCGTCGTTGAATCAGTGAAAGCCGCGTCCGACGTTTACGCGCCGATTTCAGGCGAAGTCGTCGAAATCAATCAGGCGATCGTCGATGACCCGGCAAAGGTGAATGGCGACCCGCAAGGCGCCGCCTGGTTCGTCAAGCTGAAACCGTCGAATGCGGCAGAAGCCGGCGAGCTTATGGATGAAGCGGCGTACAAAGCCTTCGCGGACCAGCACTGACCCATGCGCTACCTTCCCCTTTCAGACGCCGACCGCCGCCAGATGCTCTCCGTCATCGGCGCTAAATCGGTCGATGAGCTTTACAGCGATGTTCCAGCTGCGGTCCTCAATGCGAAGATCGATCTTTCAGCGCACAAGGGCGAACTCGAAGTCGAGCGCATCATGGGCGCGATGGCGGCGAAGAACCGCGCCGCAGGCGCAGGCCCGTTCTTCGTCGGCTGCGGCGCATACAAGCACCACGTTCCAGCGACCGTCGATCACATTATTCAGCGTTCGGAATTTCTGACGTCCTATACGCCGTATCAGCCGGAAATCGCGCAAGGAACGCTGCAATACCTGTTCGAATTCCAGACACAAATCGCGGCGCTGACCGGCATGGATGTCGCCAACGCCTCGATGTATGACGGCTCGACCGCATGCGCCGAAGCCGCCTTGATGGCGCGGCGCGTGACAAAGCGCGGACGGATTGTCCTCTCCGGCGGGCTTCACCCGCATTATGCGGCGGTGACGCGCACCAATTGCGAACTTCTCGGCGACAATGTCGTTCAGCTTCCGATCGACATTGAAGCGAAGGAAGATCTTGAAGCGTCGATCGACGCCGACACGTCCTGCGTCATCGTGCAGACGCCCGATGTCTTCGGAAATCTTCGCGACATCTCCGCATTGTCGAAAGCGTGTCAGGCGAAAGGCGTGCTGCTGATCGCCGTTGTGACCGAAATCATGTCGCTTGGCGCCGTCAAAAGCCCCGGCGAAATGGGCGCGGACATCGTCGTCGGCGAAGGTCAGTCGATCGGCAATGGCTTGAATTTCGGCGGACCCTATGTCGGCTTCTTCGCAACGCGCGAAAAACTCATCCGTCAAACACCGGGCCGCTATTGCGGCATGACGACGGACGCCGACGGCAAGCGCGGTTTCGTGCTGACGCTGTCGACGAGGGAGCAACACATCCGCCGCGACAAGGCGACGTCCAACATCTGCACCAATTCGGGCCTGTGCGCGCTCGCTTTCACCGTTCACATGACATTGCTCGGCGAGGCGGGCCTTCGACGCGTCGCGAGCCTCAACCACGAAGCCGCCTGCAAGACGGCGGACGCGCTTGGCGCGATAAAGGGCGTCAGCGTCCTGACGAAGTCGTATTTCAACGAATTCACCGTACGCCTTCCGAAGAATGCGACAGCTGTTGTCGAAGCGCTCGCCGCAGACGGCGTTCTCGGCGGCGTCCCGGGTGAACGGCTCTGGCCGCATGACGGGGCGGCGCAAAATCTCCTCATCGTCGCCGCGACGGAATGCGTGACGGATACGGATATCGATGCGTTCGCCGGAGCGCTAAAAAAATGCCTCTAAGATGCGCCGCCATCCTTCGAGACGCCGCGCTGCGCACGGCTCCTCAGGATGAGCACAGAACTGAATTGACCCTCATCCTGAGGAGCGCGCCAACGGCGCGCGTCTCGAAGGATGGACGCAAAGGATCGCTCGCATGACCATGAACAGAGAAGGCCGCCAGACGCGCGGCGACGCTGCGACCGCTGATGTCGTCACCTATACCGGAAATCGCGCATTGCAGATCGAAGAATCTCTCTCTTTCGAGAAAGACGCCTTCGCTTCGACCGGCGTCGATTTTCCGGCGCCGTCTGGAAAGGCCGACCGCATCGGCGCGATGAAGCGCAGCGGCGATATCGGCTTGCCGGGCCTTTCCGAACCGGAGGCGATGCGCCATTTCGTGCGCCTTAGCCAAAAGAACTACGCGATCGACATGGGTCCGTTTCCCTTGGGCTCATGCACGATGAAGCACAATCCGCGCCTTAACGAGAAAATGGCGCGGCTTCCGGGCTTTGGCGATGTTCATCCGCTCCAGCCGCAATCGACCGTGCAGGGCGCGCTCGAATTGATCGACACGCTCGCGCACTGGCTGATGGAAATGACCGGCATGCCCGCCGTTTCGATGTCGCCGAAAGCAGGCGCGCATGGCGAATTGTGCGGCATGATGACGATCAAGGCGGCACTGGATGCGCGGGGACAATCGCAAAGGACGCGCGTTCTGGCGCCGGAATCCGCACACGGAACGAACCCGGCGACGGCGGCGCAATGCGGCTTTACAGTCGACGCAATTCCGGCGGATGAAACCGGCCGCGTCGATCTTGAAGCGTTCAGGGCGAAATTGGGCCCCGATGTCGCGGCGATCATGGTGACCAATCCGAACACTTGCGGACTGTTCGAGCGCGATATCCGCGCCATCGCCGACGCCGTGCATGAAGCTGGCGGCTATTTCTATTGCGACGGCGCCAATTTCAACGCGATCGCCGGCAAAGTGCGCCCTGGCGATCTCGGCATCGACGCCATGCACATCAATCTGCACAAGACGTTTTCAACGCCGCATGGCGGCGGCGGTCCGGGCGCCGGTCCGACGGTCTTCTCCGCCGCGCTCGCGCCCTATGCGCCGGTCCCCTATGTGGTGAAGGAAGGCGGGAAATTTCATCTCGTCGAAACGCGCCGCGCGGCGAAAGCGGAAAGCGACATGAAGGCCGGCGGGCGCATCACCGCGTTTCATGGACAGATGGGGATGTTCGTGCGCGCGCTCGCCTATATGCTGAGCCATGGCGGCGACGGCATTCGTCAGGCGTCGGAAGATGCGGTTTTGAACGCCAATTACATCCTTGCCCGGTTGAAGACCGAGATGACGCCCGCGTTCCCCGGCTATTGCATGCACGAAGCGCTTTTTGACGACCGCTTCCTGAAAGACACTGGCGTCGATACGCTCGATTTTGCCAAGGCGATGATCGACGAGGGATATCATCCGATGACGATGTATTTCCCGCTCGTCGTTCACGGCGCTATGCTGATCGAACCGACCGAGTCGGAATCGAAGCAGGAACTCGATCTCTTCTGCGACGCGCTTCTCGATCTTGCAAAGCGCGCAAAAGCCGGCGAAGCGGCAAGGTTCAAGGCGTCGCCGATGCTGGCGCCGCGCAGAAGGCTCGACGAAACGGCCGCGGCGCGAAAGCCGGTGTTGCGCTGGACGCCTGAACTGGCGCCAAAGGCGGCGGAGTAATTCGGGCGCTTTCGTCTTTCATTTCGATCCGCGCGGCCATTTCGGCTGCTCGCGCAAGTGGGCGGTCAACTCCCGTAGCCAGCCGGGCCGCGACTGTCATAAACCTGCAACGCGAATATCATCTTCCTGCAACGTGATTGCCCCAAGCCCATCTGCGCAGGTGCGTTGCATGGAGATCGCGAGTGCTTTTCGCGCGAAGGGATTTTTTGGTCGGTGCGGGGGCGACGGCCGTCGCGTTTGCATCGGCGGCAGCGACCTGGATTGAATCGTCGGAAGCCGCTGCACCGGATCTGGTGCGTGATCCCGGCAATCTCCTGGATCTGCCGCGTGGGTTTACTTACCAGATCATATCGCGGGTCGGCGACGCAATGAGCGACGGTTTGATCATGCCCGATCGACCTGATGGCATGACCAGCTTTGCGCTTGGAGGAGATCGTCACCTCCTGCTGCGCAATCACGAAAATGGCGGCGAGCAAAAAGGACGGGGCGCCTTTGGCGACACGATTCCAGCGGCGCTGGCTGACCGGATCTATGACTATGATGATGATGGGATGCCGTTGCCCGGCGGCGTCACCGGCTTGATCTGGAATCGTGCTGAAGCCCGTATCGAAAAAAGTTGGCTCGCGCTTGCAGGCACGATGATCAATTGTTCGGGCGGCAAGACGCCATGGGGCAGCTGGATCAGTTGTGAGGAAACGGTCGCGCAGTGTGGTGAAAATACCAGGCGCGATCATGGTTTCAACTTTGAAATTCCTGCGCATTCGCGATCGCTGGTTGATCCGCTCCCGCTCAAGGCGATGGGTCGGTTCCGCCACGAGGGTGTGGCGATCGATCCTTCTAATGGCATCGCCTATCAAACTGAGGATCGCAAGAACGGCCTCTTTTACCGTTTCGTTCCCAAATCCCCTGGAGAGATGGTCAAAGGCGGACGCCTGCAAGCCTTGGCCATTCGGGGTGAGCCAGGCCGCGACACCCGCAATTGGCGCAGTCTCCTGCCGGGATTGCCGAGCGAGCGCATGGCGGTCCGCAAGCCGGTAATGGTTGATTGGGTCGATGTAGACGATGTCGAGAATCCCGATGACGATCTGCGCGTTCGCGGCGCGTCGGCTGGCGCCGCAATATTTGCGCGCGGCGAAGGCGTCTGGTTTGGCCGTGGCGAGGTTTTCTTCGCCTGCACAAGCGGCGGTGCGAATGAAAAGGGTCAGATCTGGCACTATCGTCCAAGCCGCTTTGAGGGGCGCACTGACGAGGCAAAGTCGCCGGGGATGCTGACTCTATGGTCCGAACCTGGCGATTCGGGGGCCATGGATCGCTGCGATAATATCGTAATCCATCCATCGGGAGCTTTGATCGTCTGTGAAGACGGCAAGCAGGAGAATTACATTCGCATCCTTGCGCGGTCGGGGGCCTGGCGGCGCGCGGCTCGCAATGCTCATACCGACGGCGGTGAATTGACCGGGGCATGCTTTACGCCGGATGGCAAAACCATGTTCGTTAATCTGCAGGATGCCGGGCTTACGCTGGCTATATCCGGCCCGTGGGCGGAGCTGGTTTAGGGCCAGCGCCGCCGGAGCTCTTGCAGCTGTTATTGGCCGCCGGATCGCGCGCATATTTTGTCGCCGATCTTTCTCGTCGCGGCCAGCAGCGGGCGCTCGACGAAATGGTGGAGCGAAAATCCTGCGATGATTGCGCTTGCTGCAAATGCGGCGATGAGCAGAAAATTATCGAGGCGCGTATCGGCGACGCTGATGCTGATCAGTTTCCCGACGACGAGAAACGTCGGAATGTGAATGAGGTAGATCGAATAGGATGCGTCGCCGACCCGCCGCATCCACGCCGGCGCAAGCGACGCCTTTTGTCGCTCCAGCGCGGCCGCTCCATAAAGGACAAGCGCAAAGGGCGGTGCGAAAATCGCCGCCCGCAGCGCGAATTCGCCCATCACGTCCGGATAGAGAACATCGGCGAAGAATATTACTTCAATCGCGAAAATAGCGACACCCGCTGCGAGCGCCGGAAGAGCAAAGCGCGTCACGCCCTTGCGTATCGCCAGCGCTATTAGCGCCCCCGCGATGAATTCAAACGTCAAAGGATTGAAAGCGACCTTCGTCCAGGCGTTCGCGTCATAAGCGCCGGCTGCAAGCGCAGCGATTATGGTCGCCGCCCACAAGCTGATGAAAAGCGGCAGGCTAAACCGGCGCTGAAATACAAACAGGGCGAAAACGATGTAGAAATACATCTCGTGAACGAGCGTCCAGCCGACCGGCACCAGCGGAAAAAAGTCCGACGGCGCCAGCAGAAAAGTTGCGACCGGATTTGGGAACGGCGTCGCCTCAGCGAAGAGCAACTGTTTTCCCGCGTAGAGGACGATCAGCAGCACAGTCGCCGCCCAATAGACTGGATAAATTCGCGCCGCGCGATTGTAGAGGAAGCGCTGCGCCGGCGCGCCGCCGCGCGCGCCGGCGAGT
>JBGSLM010000240.1:0-8396 GCA_041740755.1 Parvularculaceae bacterium
TCTGGAGCCATCTTCAGGAGCATTGCAAGTGTTGAAGCGTCAGCGCCGCGCCACAGATCGGACCCTAGCGCGCCCGCGCTGCGCTCCAGAAGACCGGTCGAAAAAGCGTCCTTGGCGAGCGAGGTCTGCTCGACCGGCGCAAGCGGCGCGCCCTGCGCAAAGGCGCAAGGCGAGGACAACGCGCTTGCTGCGCAAAGCGGCAAAGCGATGCGCTTAAGCATTGGACGATCCGATCGCGTCCTGCTCGATCGTCCTCGTTTGAGGCTTCAGGGTGAGGCCGTAAATATAAAGTCCAATGACAGCGAGTACGATGACGGCGACGACGGTAAGAGCAAAGCGCACGGGTACGAAACTCCTCAGATTTCCCAGTCCAGCCCCTTCTAGACCAACTCGGCGCCGACGCGAAACCGGCGCCCGCAACGCGGGTAAAAAAGCCGGAAATACTGGCGCCCGGCGGGCGGCTTCGCTACAGACTGGCTGCCCATGCCAACGCCCCGACGAAAACCTTCCGTTTCCCCTAAAATCGACCGCCCGATCGCGCTAGTCGGCATGATGGGCGCGGGGAAAACGACCGTTGGCCGACGCCTCGCCGCCGCCCTCAACCTCCCTTTTCACGATGCGGACGCCGAAATCGAACAGGCCGCAGGGATGAGCGTCGCCGACCTTTTCGCCCGGCATGGCGAAGAAAGTTTCCGGCGCGGCGAAGCGCAGGTGATCGAGCGCCTCCTCTCCGGGCCGCCGCTCGTGCTGGCGACGGGCGGCGGGGCGCTGATCGACGCGGGGACAAGAGCGCTGGTCAAGGAACGGGCGATCTCGGTCTGGATCCGGGCCGACGTCGACACGCTCGTCAAACGCGCGACCAAACGCGCAACGCGCCCGCTTTTGAAAAACGGCGACCCTAAAGAAATCATCGCGCGCCTCCTTGAGGCGCGAACCCCTTATTATGCTGCGTCCGATATCGCCATCGACAGCAATGTCGGAAGCCATGCCCGCACGGTTGCGACGATTATCGAAGCGCTGTCGGAATTCCTCGCAAAGGAGCGTGCGTCATGACGACCGAGATCTGCCCAGTCCGTATCGCCGCTGCGGGCTATGACATTCATATCGGCGAGGGATTGCTCGAACAGGCTGGCGCGCTTTTGTCGCCGCACCTGGCGCGCCCCTTCACGGTCATCGTCACCGACCGGAACGTCGACGCCGCACAGGGCGCGCGGCTTGAAAAAGGACTCGCGTCGGCAGGCGTTTCGTACCGCAAGATCGTGCTCGATCCAGGCGAGTCCGCGAAATCGATGCGCGGACTGGAGGCGCTGCTCGAAGATCTGATCAGTCTCGGCGTTGAGCGGCGCGATCTCGTTCTCGCCTTTGGGGGCGGCGTTGTCGGCGACCTGACCGGTTTTGCGGCCTCGATCCTTCGGCGCGGCTGCCGCTTCGCGCAAATTCCAACGACGCTTCTCGCGCAGGTCGACAGCGCGGTCGGCGGGAAAACCGCTGTCAACTCGGCGCACGGAAAGAACCTCATCGGCGCGTTCCATCAGCCCCAGATCGTGATCGCGGACATCTCGGCGCTGGCGACGCTGCCGGAGCGCGAATTAAAGGCGGGATACGCCGAAATCGTCAAATACGGGGCGCTCGGAGACGAGGCTTTCTTTGCGTGGCTCGAGAAGCGCGGTGGCGACCTCATCAAGGGCGACGCCGCCGCGCGGCGGATTGCGGTCAAGCGTTCTTGCGAAGCAAAAGCTGAAATCGTAGGCGCCGACGAACGCGAGACCGGCGTGCGCGCGCTGCTCAATCTCGGGCACACATTCGGACATGCGCTTGAAGCGGCGCTCGGCTATTCGGACAAGCTTTTGCACGGCGAAGCGGTGGCGGCGGGCATGGCGCTCGCTTTCGACTTCTCGGTTGAGCGCAAGATTTGTCCTCATTCGGATGCGGCGCGTTTAAAGGCGCATCTTGCGGCTTCCGGTCTTCCGACGGGCCTCTCAGACATCGCCGGCGCGCCGGAATTTTCTGCGGAGGCGCTGCTTGCCCATATGATGCAGGACAAAAAAGTCGAACACGGCGCGATGACGCTGATTCTCGTCCGCCGTCTTGGCGAAGCGTTTATTGAAAAAGGCGCCGACACAGCGGCGATCCTCGATTTTCTGAAAAGCGCGGGCGCGCGCTAGAGCCGCGAGATGAAACAATAAGGGTGCAGGAATCGATGATCTCGATTGATCCGGATATAATCGCCATCATTGGCGCCATTGCGCTTCTCTTGATGCTGTCTGCTTTCTTTTCGGGATCGGAAACCGCTCTTACGGCGACGTCCCGCGCGCGAATGCACAAACTTGAACTCGATGGAGACAAACGGGCCGCACGCGTCAATGGACTCATCCGGGACCGGGAGAAGCTGATCGGCACAATCCTCGTCGGCAACAATATCGTGAATACGCTTTCAGCGACGCTCGCCTCGACGTTGTTTCTGAAAATTTTCGGCGAAACGGGCGCCGCGATCATTGTCGCGACGGCGACCATGACCGTCCTGCTCATCATCTTCGGCGAAGTCGCCCCCAAGACTGCGGCGATCGCCCGGCCGGATGCGTTTGCAATGTTCGTTGCGCCGATCCTGCGATGGTTCGTCGTTCTCTTTTCCCCGGTCACCGCAATACTTCGCACCATTATCCGCGCCGGCCTGTCGCTCGCCGGCCTGAACGTGGCGAAGAACGAGGGGGTTTTTTCCGCCACTGACGAGCTGCGCGGCGCCGTCGAGCTGCATCATGAAGAAGGCGGTCTCGAAAAGGGGGTGCGCGACATATTCAGGGGCGCGCTTGACCTAAATGAAATCCGCGTTGACGAGATCATGATCCATCGCAAAGAGATCGACATGCTCGACGTCGATGAAAAGCCCTCGACGCTGATCGCGCAGGCGCTGAAAAGCGGCCACACGCGATTGCCGCTCTATCGGGAAACGACTGAGAACATTGTCGGCATCCTTCACGCCAAGGATCTGCTCAGCGCGCTTTGGGAAGCGCATGGAGACGCCAGCAAGATATCGATCGCGGAACTCACGCGCCTGCCTTACTTTGCGCCCGAATCGACATCGCTCGCCGAACAGCTCGACAATTTCAAACGCCGCTGTGAGCATTTCGCGCTCGTTGTCGACGAATACGGGTCGATCATGGGCCTCGTCACGCTGGAAGACATCATCGAGGAAATTGTCGGAGAGATCGAAGACGAACATGATAGCCCGGTCGAAGGCGTCAAACCGCAGGCGGACGGCTCGATCAATGTCGATGGGAACGTGACGATCCGCGACCTTAACCGCGCCATGGACTGGTCTTTGCCGGATGAAGAGGCGGTGACGATCGCCGGCCTTGTCATCCACGAAGCGCAGTCGATCCCTGACGTCGGCCAGAATTTTTCCTTTCATGGGTTCCGCTTCCGGATTCTGCGGCGGCGGCGCAATCAAATCACCGCGATCAACCTGTCGCCGATAGAGACGGGCTTCACCGCTCCCGACTACAAGGACATTTAGGTCCAAGGACAAACAGATTTATGGCCGCGCGCGCGCCGGGGCGGAACGCCCTTTTTTTCATTTTCATCACCATCCTGATCAATATGATCGGTTTCGGCATCATCATGCCGGTGATGCCCGAACTCATCATGGAGATAACGGGACAAGCGCGGGCCGACGCGGCGAGATGGGGCGGAATTTTATCGATGGCCTTTGCGGTCATGCAGTTCGTCATGATGCCCGTGATGGGGTCGCTCTCCGACCGTTTCGGCAGAAGGCCGATCATTCTCGGCTCGCTTGCCGCCTATTCGCTCGACTTCCTGTTGATGGCGATCGCTCCGACGCTCGCGATTCTCTTTATCGCGCGCATCCTCGCAGGGTCGTTCGCAGCGACATTCTCGACCGCAAACGCCTATATCGCGGACATCTCTCCGCCTGAAAAGCGCGCCGCGAATTTCGGCCTGATGGGCGCTGCGTTCGGCCTCGGGTTTATTATCGGCCCTGCGCTCGGCGGCCTGATCGGCGACGAGTTCGGCCACCGCGCGCCGTTTTTCGCGGTGGCGGCGCTTGGCTTCATCAACTTTATCTATGGGTGGTTTTTTCTTCCCGAGACCCACGCGCTGGAAAATCGCCGGAAGTTTGAATGGCACCGGGCAAATGCGCTCGGGGCTTTCCGGCATTTCCGCCAGTACCCAGTCGTCCTTCCGATTGCGCTGGTGATGTTTCTATATCAGTTGGCGCATTGGGCGTTTCCCTCGGTATGGGCTTATTATTCCGGGGAGCGCTTTGGTTGGTCGGCAAAGCAGATCGGATTTTCGCTGATGGCGGTCGGCCTTGCGTCGGCCATCGTGCAGGGCGGCTTGACGCGCATCGTCCTGCCGAAATTCGGCGAGCGAAAGGCTGCGTTCTTCGGCGCGGGGATCGCCGTTCTCACCTATCTTGGATATGGCTTCGTCACGGAAGGATGGATGATTTATCCGCTGATCGCCTTTGGCGCGCTTGCAGGTTTCACGGCGCCTGCGCTGCAGGGAATCATGTCGCGCACCGTGCCGGCGGATGCGCAAGGCCAGCTTCAGGGCGCGATCGGTTCGATCAACGGCGTTTCGATGATCTTTGGCCCCCTGTTGATGACGCAGATCTTTTCGGCGTTTTCACGCGACGGCGCCGGTATCTATTTTCCCGGCGCCCCGTTCGTCCTCGCGTCCTTGCTGACGGCGATTGCGATCATTCCGCTTTTTGCAGCGATCGGACGAATCCAGCGTCCGCGCGCGGCGGCAAAGCCCGCCTAGAGCATCGGCGATACGCACCAACTGATTCACCCTGCCGCGCTCGCGCCTGCGAGGCGGTGCAAATCAAACATTGCAGGCGCTAGCGCGCGCGTTCGCCGCCAAGCCTTAATCGCGCCGCCGTCTCCAGAAGGAATGCCGCAGACAAGCCAAACAGCAACAGTCCGTCTGCTGCGATCGCGCCAGCGAGCAGGCGCCACTCGCCGGGAAGGAGCACATCGCCGAATCCGAGCGTCGTATAAGTCACCGACGAAAAATACAGCGCCTCTTCAAAGTTCTGGAACGCATCCAGTCTGACGACCAATTCGGCCCAGCCCCATATTTCGATCGCATGCGCCGACATAAGGATCAGGCTCAAAATGGTGAGCATCACCGAATCCCGGATGAACCGCATCGGACCCCACACCCGGCTTTTCGTGGCGCGGAAGATCGCCGCCGTCGCCGATATGATGACCGCATGAAAAAAGACCGTCGCTGCGATCATCGCCGCTGAAATCAGTATTTCTTCGCTGAAAGGAAACCCGTCCGCCATCGACCCCTCGCTAGAAGCAAAGGCGGATCGTCTATCACGTCCCGGAACGAGACAAGCGCCGGCGTCGCGAAGGGCGCCGGATTTCAGTCGCGGCCGGCGGCGCGCTTTACAGCCGCAAGGATCATTTTCAGGCGACCGTTCGCCCGTTTTACGGATTCATCGAGCGTCGCGATCTGTTCGGTGAGCGTTTCGTCCTGATCGTCGCTTTGATCGAGGAGCGTTCGCGCCGTCTGCAATTCCGCTTTTATAACGACGATTTCCTTGGGTTCTTCATTGGCCGCGCTTTCAGCGCTCGCACCGCCGGCGCGATCGGGCCTTGCGCCCCAGACGACCCATCCGAAAGCGACGCCGAAAAGAAACGCGAGCGCCATCGGCCCCCAGGGCGACGTCCCGAACGAAGAGATGAACCCTTCCATCGAACTCCAACCAAACAGGCGCCACCGGCGCACTCAGGTCCACCGTTACCAACAGTCCAATTTAGAGCAAGCGCTGCGCCATTTGCGGACGGCAAAAAGAAACGGCGCCCGGGTTGGACGCCGTCTTTTTCGTCATAAAGGCGAGTGGTCCGGCGAAAATTCGCCGGTTGCGCGAAATTTCAGCGCGGCGCCATCACCATCATCATCTGCTTGCCTTCGAGCTTTGGCATCTGCTCGACCTTCGCGACTTCGTCGAAGTCGGCTTTCACCTTCTCCAGAAGCGCCATGCCGCGATCCTGATAGGCCATTTCCCGGCCGCGGAATCGCAGGGTCACTTTCACCTTGTCGCCTTCTTCAAAGAAGCGGCGCATCGCCTTGGCTTTGACCTCGTAATCGTGGTCGTCGATGTTCGGGCGCATCTTGATCTCTTTGATCTCGACGACCTTCTGCTTCTTCTTCGCCTCAGCTTTTTTCTTCTGCTGCTGAAACTTGAACTTGCCGTAATCGAGGATCTTGCAGACGGGAGGCTGTGTCTGGGGCGAGACTTCGACAAGGTCGAGTCCGGCTTCGACAGCCATCTCAATCGCGCGCGCTGTCTGAACGACGCCGCGCTTCTCGCCGAGATGATCGATCAGGAGAACCGTAGGCACCGAAATCTCTTCATTAATTCTGGGTCCGTCTCCTTTGGGCGGCGCGGGGGCGAATGGTCTGCGGGATATGGGCGTTTCTCCTTCGGTTGCTTCAGGGGTGGGCGGCGATCATGCCGTCGAGGATGAAACCAGCGGTTAACACCCCGTGTCCGGCGGTTGCGGTATATAGGGTAAAGCGCGCCAAGATCAACGCACGGCCGAGCGCGGATTGGCTGATCCCTTGGGGATGAGACCCATATTCTCAAGCGTGCGCCAGACGAATTCGGGCCTGGCTTCCCCCATGGTCTCTTTGGTCGTCAGCGTAATGATATTTCGGCCCTTGGGCGTCAGATGTTCCTCGCCCGCCTTGCGGATGAGGACGCCGCAGCAGCCGACGCTGACGGCGAGATGAACTTCCTCCGCCGCATCGCTGACGAAAAAGGCCGCTGACTGGGCGAGCGCGACAAGTTGCAGGTGGTCGGCTTTGCCCGTGATATCGACTAGCTCGGGCGCCGCGTGGGCGACCTCATCGGCGAAAACGTGCAATTCCTTCGGGCCGACCATCACGGGCATCACGCCCTTTTTCGCCATCATGCGCGCAAGTTCGGCGTAGCGGTCGGCCGGCCAGCGGCGCGTTTCATCGACGCCCGGCATCAACAGGCCATAGACGCCGGAGACGCCGAACCAGGACGGCTGCATGTTCGCGGAATCTTTCCGGGTCGCGAGCGCCCAGTCGAAATTCGGCAGGCGATTGGGCGCGTCAAGGCCGACAACAGCTGAAAACCTTGTCGTGTCGGGAAGTCCTTCTTCCGGCGCGCCGCGCTTGCGCGCCGAACGCGAAGCCGGCGCAACGGACCGCCATTTCGGGCGGAAAAGCCCGAGTGCGCCATATAATTTCTTTGCGTCCTCGTTCGCTGCGAGATCGTAGATATAGGCGAAGTGCGAATTCTTCACCTGTTTGACGAACGCTTTCTTGGCCTCAAGGTCGCGAAAATCCGGCATCGCCGCGACCTGATCGAAATAGGGTGAAGCGCGCGCAACACGCTGGAGATGATTTTGCGTGAGGAGCGAAATGCGCGCGCCCGGATGCGCAGCGCGTATCGCCTCATAAAGAGGCTCGGCGGCGACGAACGCTGCAAGTCCGTCGGTCTTGATGACGAGAATATTTTGCCCGCGCCCTGTCACTGCAATCGCTTCCTTTGCGCCAGCAGATCTATATAGGCGGCGATTGTCGCATCCGTCATGGCCTCGGTCGAATAGCGCGCGACGACGCGCGCTCGGGCTTTTTCACCCATGGCGCGTCGGCCTTCGGTTCCAAGCGCCGCCGCTTTCGCGATCGCTTGCGCCAGAGCGGAAGCTGAACCCGGCGCGACCAGAAACCCGGTCTCGCCGCCGCAGATCGTCTCACGCGAGCCGCCGTGATCAGACGCGATGGCGATTTTCGCCATGGCGCCCGCTTCGACAGCGACTCTGCCGAACGCTTCCGGACGTGTTGACGGCGCAAGCGCGATATCGGCGAGCGCATAGGCCGCCGGCATGTCGTCGCAATGGCCGACCCATCGGATCATTTGCTGAAGCCCCAACTCACCAACCCTACGCATGAGCGAATCGGCGAATTCCCCCCGCCCCTGCTCATCTCCGGCGAAAATTAACTGGAAAGCGCCAGAAACGCCAGTGTCGCCAGCGACGATCCGGGTGATAGATTCGACAGCGACGCTGTGTCCTTTCCAGTCGGTGAGCCGTCCCGGCAGGAGGAGAACCAGTCGGCCATCATTTTCCACAACCGCCCACCGGCGCCTTAATTCGCCGACCCGGGCGCCGGAAATCGCCAAGGGGTTGAATTCCGTCAGGTCTGCGCCCCTCGGAATGATCGCCAGCCGGTCTGCAGCCGGAAAAGCCGCCCTGATCGCCTCCGCCGTGAATTCTGAATTGGCGATGACGAGATCGCCCCGCGCCATGACCGAATTGTAAAAACGCTTGACCGGCGTCGCTGCTTCGTAGGCCCCGTGATAAGTTGTGACGAAGGCCGTCCCCGTCGCC
>JBGSLM010000241.1:0-3235 GCA_041740755.1 Parvularculaceae bacterium
CGGCGCAGCTTGAAGAGGAATTCGACACCGCTTCAACGGTGGCGCTGCGCCTGCTTGAACCTGCAATCATCATCGCCATGGGCGGGGCGGTCATGCTAATTGTGGTTGCAATCCTGCTGCCGATCCTGAGGCTGAACAGCCTTGCCGGAAGCTGATGAATGTGAATGGAAAATGGAGTCTTACCTGATGATCACCCTTAAGCGGAGACGACAGGCGCGGCGCAGCCAGCGCGGCATCACGCTGATTGAATTGCTGGTCGTATTGACGATCATTTCGCTGATCGCCGGAATGGTCGCATTCAACGTGCTCCCGGAACTCGACAAGTCGAGAGCCAAGCGCGCCGTGATTGACATCGGGTCGATCGAAAGCGCGCTCGATCAATACAAGCTCGACATGTTCAACTATCCAACGACGCAGCAAGGACTTGCTGCGCTGATGGAAGCGCCAGCGGATGTTGAAAACACGCTCGGCTATCGCGCCGGCGGCTATCTGAAGAAGGCGCCGCTCGACCCGTGGGGGCGCCCGTATGAATATCGCTATCCGGGCGAGCACGGCCTATTCGACGTCTTTTCACTTGGCGCGGACGGGGAGCCCGGCGGCGAAGGCGTCAACGCGGATATCGTCAATTGGTCGGAAGAGAAATAAGACGCGCAAAACAGCGCGGAGTGACGCTTGTCGAACTTCTTGTCGTCATCGTCATTCTGGCTCTGGCGTCGGCGGTCGTTCTTCTGACGGCGCCGCCGTCGCGTCCGTCTGTGCGCGATGATGCGGAGCGCTTCGCCGCGCGCGTGCAGCTCGCGCTGGACGATGCTATCACTTCCGCGCAGCCCATGCGCGTGACGCTCGACGCGCAAGGTTATGTGCTTGAAACGCTTGGCGCAGACGGTTGGGCGCCGGTCGCGACAGATAAGGCGTTCATCCGCCGCAACTTCGACAGCGGCACTGCGGCGACGCCGGAAATAGAGGACGCAGCGAACGATAACGCTCGCGCGCTCGGCGTCGAAGAAGAAAGCGGCGAGGAAGAGGAGGCGGAAGAGGGCGCCTATTCGATCCCGCTTGATCCGCTCGGCGCGCAGACCGCCTTTTCCGTGCGCTTTTCAAGCGGCGATGGCGTCTGGGTCGTCTCCGTCGATCAGGGCGCTGCGGTTTCGGTGAAAGAAAATGGATAGGCGCCGCCAATCCGGCATGACGTTGGTCGAAACGCTGGTCGCCCTTGCGATACTCGCAGGCGTTGTCCTTTCGGCTTACGCAATGCTCGCTCAAAGCACGCGCTTTGCCGCAATCGAGCAGGACCGGCTGATCGCCGGCATTGTCGCCGACAATCAGACGATTGAAATGATGATAAGCCAGACGCCGCCAGATCCCGGCGAAGAAGCGCAGGAAGTCGAAGCGGCGGGCCAGCGATGGCTCGCAAATCGCGTAGTGACGGAATTTGGCGACGACCTTTTGCGCATCACCGTCACGGTCTCTCGCGCTGGCGAGGCGCAGGTGCTTGCGCGCGTCGAGACATTGAGGGCTGCGCCATGAACCGCCCCTCGCAGCGCGGCCTTACTCTGCCGGAACTTTTGATTGCGCTTCTTATCTTTGCAATGATTTCCGGCGCCGCTGTCCATGCGCTGCGCCTGTCGGTTGAGGGGCGCGAGCAACTGGAAATCGCAGACAGCCAAATCCGCGAAGTGCAGATCATGCGCCAGATTGTGAAACAGGATCTCGCAAACGTTGTCGCACGGATCGTGCGCGACGATTTCGGCAATCCGTACCCGGCGGCGTTTCTGGGGGGCAAGGGCATATCGTTCCGTGCGCCCATCGATGGAGAGCGCACATTGCTTGTCTTCGTCCGCCGCGGATGGACGAACCCGGACGATCGTGCGCCGCGTTCAACCTTGCAGGCTGTCGAATATCTCATCAAGGGCGATAATCTGGTGAGGCGCGTGCGGCCCTATCTCGATGACGCGCGCGGCCAGAAGCGCAATGACCGCATCCTCCTGACGAAGGTGACGGACGCCGGTATCGGCTTTTTCTCCGGCGCTGAGACAACCAGCGGCCCCGAATTCGTTGATCTGTGGCCGGCGCCGTCGACTGACGTCGCAATTCCGCAGGCGATCCGGCTGACGTTGACGACGGAGCGCTTTGGCGCTGTCGAACAGCTGTTCTGGCTCGGGAGCGCGAATTGATGCGGCATGCGCGCAGCATCAATAGACAGGGCGGCGCAGCGCTTATCGTCGTGCTGCTGCTCGTCGCGACGCTGTCGTTCATTCTGCTTTCAGTCACCAACATCGTGACGGCTAGCGTCAAGCGAAGCGCGGCTGACCGGGCGCGCAGCGATTTTTACTGGCGCGCAGCAGCGGGAGAGCTGATCGCCCGAACCGTTCTCGAAAAATATCTGGCGGCGGAACCGGCGAAAATGACGCCGGGCGAGGGGATATTCGCCGAGCCGGTTGAAATTCCAATCGAAGGCGGAAAAGCCTCAATTCTGTTTCGCGATGCGACGCGCTGTTTCAACATCAACAGTCTGGTGACAGGCAGCTCTGGCAGCTTCGCCGAAAATCCGCAGGCGATCGAAGGCTTCAAACGGCTGCTCGAAGCGATAGGTCTCGGCGCCGGCGAGGCCGCCAAACTCGCCGATGTCGTCGTAGATTTCATGGACTCCGATGATTTCTCACGCGGGCAGGGCGGCGAAGATGGTTTTTATTCGGCGCTGCCGACGCCTTACCGGACGAGCGGCCAGCAAATCCAATCGGTGACCGAGCTTCGCGCAATGGATGGTGTGACGAAATCAATTTACCAGCGCATCAGGCCCTATCTTTGCGCCGAGGCTGGAACAGATGCGGGCGCGTTCAATATCAATATGGCGAGGCCCGAACATGGGCCGATCCTGCTCGCGCTGCTGCCCGACGGCGCTGACGCGGAACTTAGCGATCTGCGCGCCCAGATCGAGGCGCTGCCGCCTGGCGGAATCCTCGATGCAGGCCAACTCAGTCCGCCGCTTTCGGCCGTTCCAGGCCTTGCGTTCGTGTCAAATCGCATAGAGGCCGTAATCAGGCTTGAAGTTAACGATCTGACGATGGAAGAAAAGGTGCTGTTTGAGGCCAAGCTAGGAGCGCGCCCGAAGATCCTCGCGCGTACATTCGGAGACGACTTTTGACTGATCTCGTGGTGTTCAAACTCGGAGCCTCGCCCGCCGACCCGGTAGCATGGGGCGCCATAGCGTCCGGCGCGCTTGTAGAGGCCGGGC